>NZ_JBEYXB010000007.1:0-92650 GCF_040644935.1 Streptomyces sp. NPDC046915
ACGCCCGGTTACATTCCGAACCCGGAAGCTAAGCCTCACAGCGCCGATGGTACTGCAGGGGGGACCCTGTGGGAGAGTAGGACACCGCCGAACAATCTTTGGAAGGACCCCTGGTCACCAGCGTTCAGCTGGGACCAGGGGTCCTTTTCTTTTTTCCGGAGCGCACCGGGTACTCGGTTGCGCGAGAATGACTTGCGGTACCGCAGACAGGAGTCATCATGTCCACCAACTCTCCCGGCGACCGACCGGAGCGCGACCCGCGGCGGCGGGACAGTGGTGACCGCGGTGACCGCCGTCCGTACCAGGGCGGGCAGCGCCGTGACAACGACCGTGGTGACCGGGGCGGTTACGGCCGGCGTGACGACCGCGATGCCCGCGGTCCCCGCCGTGACGACGACCGCGGTGGCTATGGTCGCCGTGATGACCGACGTGATGACCGCCGCGACGACCGGGGCGGGTTCCGGGGCCGTGACGACCGTGACCGTGGATTCCGCCGTGACGACCGGGCCGAGCGTCCTGAGCGCGGTGGCTTCCGGCGAGATGACAACCGAGGCGACCGCGGCGGGTTCCGCGGCCGTGACGACCGGAGGGATGACCGTCGCGACGGTCAGCGTTCCGACTTCCGTCGTGACGACCGCCGTGATGACCGGCGTGACGACCGGCGGGGCGGTGAGCGTCCTGGCTTCCGTCGTGATGACCGCCGTGATGACCGGCGTGACGATCGTCGTGGTGGCGACCGGCCCGACTACCGCCGCGATGACCGTCGTGGTGGCGACCGGCCCGACTACCGCCGCGATGACCGGCGTGATGACCGTCGGGGTGGTGAGCGTCCTGGCTTCCGTCGTGATGACCGCCGTGATGACCGGCGTGACGATCGTCGTGGTGGCGACCGGCCCGACTTCCGTCGTGACGACCGGCGTGATGACCGTCGTGGTGGCGACCGCCCCGACTACCGCCGCGATGACCGCCGGGACGATCGTCGTGGTGGCGACCGGCCCGACTTCCGCCGTGACGATCGGCGGGACGACCGTCGTGACGACCACCGCGGCGGTTTCCGTCGTGACGACCGCCGCGATGACCGCCGCGATGACCGCGGTGGCGGTTTCCGTCGTGACGACCGCCGCGATGACCGCGGTGGCTTCCGGGGCCGTGACGATCGCGGACGTGACGACCGTGGGCGTGGTCCTCGCCGGGATGACCGCGGTGGTCGACCCGGTGGCTTCCGGGGGCGGGACGACCGTAGGGACGACCGCCGTGGCGGTGGCCGCTTCCGGGACGAGCGGGACCGGGACCGGGAGCCCATCAAGCGGCTGCCGATCCCCGAGGACGTCACCGGTGACGAGATCGACAAGGACGTACGGCAGGAGCTCCAGAGCCTGCCCAAGACGCTCGCCGACGATGTCGCCAAGAACCTGGTGATGGTCGCCCGGCTCATCGACGAGGACCCCGAGGGTGCCTACGGCTACTCCAAGGTGGCCCTGCGGCTGGCGTCCCGTGTCGCGGCCGTACGGGAGGCCGGCGGATTCGCCGCGTACGCGAACCAGAAGTACAGCGAGGCGCTCGCCGAGTTCCGGGCCGCGCGGCGGATGACCGGCAACGTGGACCTGTGGCCCGTGATGGCCGACTGCGAGCGTGGGCTCGGGCGGCCGGAGAAGGCGCTGGACATGGCCGGGGCGCCCGAGGTGCAGAAGCTCGACAAGGCCGGGCAGGTCGAGATGCGGCTCGTCGCGGCCGGCGCCCGGCGTGACATGGGACAGCTGGACGCGGCGATCGTGACGCTCCAGAGCCCCGAGCTGGCGTCCAACTCCGTTCAGCCGTGGACCGCGCGCCTGCGCTACGCCTACGCCGACGCGCTGCTCGCCGCCGACCGGCGGGGCGAGGCGCGGGACTGGTTCGCCAAGGCCGTCGAGGCCGACCGGGACGGCAGCACGGACGCCTCGGACCGGCTGGCGGAGCTGGACGGCGTGGAGTTCGTCGACGCGCTCGACGAGAGCGAGGACGAGGAGCACGGCGGCACCCAGCACGGCGGCACCCAGCACGTCGACACCCAGCACGTCGACACCGACGTCGACACAGACGGCGACGACGACTGACGTACGCGCAGTGACAGGGCAGTGACAGGGCGGGATCCCCAGGGGTCCCGCCCTTGGACGTCAGAGATCCAGTGCCCGCAGCACCAGGCCCGAGGCCGGTTTCGGGCCGAACGACGTCGACTTGCGGGGCATGGTCACGCCCTGCCGGGCCAGGTCGCGGACGACCTCCTCGCGGACCGGGTGCATCAGGACCGCCGTGCTGCCGTCGCCTTCCGCCTTGGCGACCGTGGCCCCCGCGTCGTGGATGTAGGCGATGTGCGCGGGAGAGTCCTCGGGGACGTGCCAGACGTGTTCGAGGAGCGTGGCGTGCAGAACGGTGGCGTCGAGGGTGCGCCAGGCGGCCGGGCGGTCCGTGGGGACCGTACGGGCCAGGAGGTCCTGGTCCGGGCGGTCCACCAGATGGAAGGCGCCGTCGCCGGCGAGCAGGAAGGCGTTGCCGGTGCAGGCCGAGTCGGCGAGGGTCACCAAGGCCTCGGGCAGCGGTTTCTCCACGCGGGTCACGCGGAACAGGCCGTCGAGGGCCGACAGCGCTTCGGCTACCGGCAGGCCGTGCAGCAAGCGGTGAATGGCACGCACGCGGAGCGGATAGCGGACCGTGTCGACCAGGAGGACCAGGCCGTGGTCCCACGGGCTCGGGGAGGGATGCTCCGCGCGTAGAAGCCGGTAGGTCGCCCAGCGGTGGTGGCCGTCGGCGATCAGGGCCTGATGGCCGGCCAGGTCCGACTGGACGAGAGCCAGCTCGGCGGGGTCGGTCACCGACCAGAGGCGGTGGTGGAAGCCGTCCTCCGTGGTCGTCGACAACAGGGCGGTGCGTTCGGCGGTGCGTTCGATCACCTCGGCCGTGACACCGTTGCCCCGGTACGTCAGGAGCAGCGGTTCGAGGTTCGCGGAGGTCGCGCGCATCAGGGCGGCGCGTTCCGCGACGACGGGCGGCATGACGTCCTCGTGGGGCAGGACCACGCCCTCCGACGGATCCGAGACGCGCAACGCGCCGATGAGGCCGCGCTGGAGCATGCCCGCGTCGTCGCACTGCTCGTAGACGTAGAGGCCCGGTTCCGGGTCGGCGGTCAGGACGCCCTCGGCCAGCCAGCGGCGCAACGTGTCGGCCGCCTGTTCGGTGCGGGCGCTGGGGGTACCGGCCTGGGGCAGGATCAGCCGGACGATGTTGTACGGGTCGGCGGACTGGAGGTGGTGCAGGCCGTCGGGGCGTACGACGACGTCGTACGGCGGGGAGGTGACGGCGGCCAGACTGCCGACCCGGTCGGGGTCGTAGCGGAGGCCTCGGAACGGGGCGAGTTCCAGGCCCCGGGGCGCCGTTGCTTCCGAGTGACCTGCAGTGTTCATCCCGGCATCGTACGTGTGTCAGTGGCGTGCGGCATGATCGGGGGAAGAGCGATCGAACGAGGAGCGATGCGGAATGAGCCAGGGCGTCAGGACCCGGCCCGAGGGCAGTGAGCGCCCCCTGAGCAGCGCGTACGACACGGCACTGCTCGACCTGGACGGGGTGGTGTACGCGGGCGGGAGCGCGATCGCGCACGCCGTCGACTCGCTGGCGGTTGCCCGGGACGGAGGGATGCATCTGGCGTACGTCACCAACAACGCGCTGCGGACGCCCGACGCGGTGGCCGGGCATCTGACGGAGCTGGGCATACCGACGGGCGCCGGTGATGTCATCACCTCCGCGCAGGCCGTCGCGCGGCTGATCAGCGAGCAGGTGCCGGCGGGGGCGCGGGTACTGGTGGTCGGCGGTGAGGGGCTGCGGGTGGCGCTGCGCGAGCGTGGCCTGGAACCGGTGGAGTCGGCGGACGACGATCCGGTGGCGGTCGTGCAGGGGTACGGCGGGCCGGAGCTGCCCTGGGGGCGTTTCGCGGAGGCGTCCTACGCCGTCGCGCGCGGGGTGCCCTGGTTCGCGTCCAACACCGACCTGACGATTCCCAGTGGACGGGGCATCGCGCCGGGCAACGGCGCGGCCGTGGAGGTCGTACGGATCGCGACCGGCGCCGAGCCGCAGGTGGCGGGCAAGCCGCTGCCGCCCATGCACCGGGAGACGATCCTGCGCACGGGAGCGGAGCGGCCGCTGGTGGTCGGGGACCGGCTGGACACGGACATCGAGGGCGCCTTCAACGGGGACGTCGACTCGCTGCTGGTCCTCACCGGCGTGACCGACGGCGCCCAGCTGCTGGCCGCGCCGCCGCAGCACCGGCCGACGTATGTGGACGCCGATCTGCGCGGGCTGCTCACCGGGCAGCCGGAGGTCACGGAGGCGGGCGGCGGCTTCCGCTGCGGCGGCTGGACGGCGCGGGCCGGGGACGGGCGGCTGGAGCTGGAGGGCGAGGGCGAGGCGCTCGACGGACTGCGGGCGCTGTGCGCCGCGGCCTGGACGGCGGCCGGCGACGGCTCCTGCGAACTGGACGGGGAGAAGGCGCTGGCGCGACTCGGACTCTGAACTGCCGGACTCCGAACGCCGGTCGGTGAGCGCCGGTCGGTGAGCGCGACCACGGGATCGAGTTCGGATGCGAGGGTAGGCTAACCTAACTCCGTGTTGGTCGACAGTCCCCTCGAACAGCGCGCGGATGCCGCCCCCGCGCCCCCAACCCGCCGGGCGGTACGGTCCCTTGGGCTCCTGGTCGCGGTCGCGATCCTGGTGCTGGTCGCCTTGGCGAGCATCGCGATCGGCGCGAAAGAGCTGTCGCTGGACCAGGTGTGGCACGGCCTGTTCCATGACACGGGGACGTACGGCGACGTCGTCGTCGACGAGCGGCTCTCGCGTACCCTCCTAGGACTCCTGGCCGGTGCCGCGCTCGGCCTGTCCGGGGCGGTGCTCCAGGCGCTCACCCGCAACCCGCTGGCCGACCCCGGACTCCTCGGCATCAACGCGGGTGCGTCGGCCGCGGTCGTCACGGCCATCACCTACTTCGGCGTCACCAGCCTGACCGGCTATGTGTGGTTCGCGTTCGTGGGCGCCGCGGCCGTCGGTGCGCTGGTGTGGTTCCTCGGCGGCAGCCGGGGGGCGACACCGGTACGGCTCGCGCTCGCCGGTACGGCGATCAGCGCCGCGCTCTACGGCTACCTCCAGGCCGTGATGATCACGGACGACGCGGCGCTCGGCAAGATGCGGTTCTGGACGGTGGGTTCGCTGTCCTCGGCCACCGACTCGACCATCACGCAGGTCCTGCCGTTCCTCGGGGCCGGCACGGTCCTCGCGCTGCTGCTCGCCCGGCCGCTGAACGCCGTGGCGATGGGCGACGACACCGCCCGTGCCCTCGGCGCCAACCTGGGCCGCACCCGCGCCCTGGCCATGCTCGCCGCCACCGTGCTGTGCGGGGCCGCGACCGCCGCCTGCGGCCCGATCATGTTCGTCGGCCTGATGGTGCCGCACGTCGTGCGCTCCTTCACCGGCCCCGACCTGCGCTGGATCCTGCCGTACGCCACGGTCCTGTCACCCGTGCTGCTGCTCGGCGCCGATGTCATCGGCCGGATCGTCGCCCGGCCCGCGGAGCTCCAGGTCGGCATCGTCACCGCGGTCATCGGCGGCCCGGTCTTCATCTTCCTGGTCCGACGGCGGAGGACGGCGCAGCTGTGAGCACCCATCAGAAGGGCCCCGCGGTCCGTGCCCTGCGCACCCCCGGAGGGCTCTCCGTACGCGTGGACGTCCGCACGCTGACCGTCGTCGTCCTGCTGCTGCTCGCCGCGCTCACCGCGAGCGTCCTGCTGATCGGCACCGGTGACTTCCCGATCTCCGCCACCGACGTCCTCAAGACGCTGACCGGCAACGGCAACCAGATCCAGGAGTACATCGTCCGCGACCTGCGCCTGCCGCGGGTCCTGGTCGGCCTCCTGGTCGGTGCCTCGCTGGGTCTCGGCGGCGCCCTGTTCCAGTCCGTCTCCCGCAACCCGCTGGGCAGCCCGGACGTGCTCGGCCTCTCCCAGGGCTCGACGGCCGGGGCGCTCGTCGTGATCGTGCTGCTGTCCGGGAACGCCACGGAGGTCACCCTCGGCGCGCTGATCGGCGGCCTGGTGACCGGGTTCGCCATCTACCTGCTCGCGTGGAAACAGGGGGTGCACGGCTACCGGCTGGTCCTGGTGGGCATCGGCGTCTCCGCGGTCGTCACGGCGGTCAACGGCTACCTGCTCACCAAGGCCGACCTGGTCGACGCGGCCCGTGCGGTCGTGTGGATGACCGGCTCCCTCAACGGCCGTGACTGGGACCAGGTCTGGCCGCTGCTCGGCCTGTGCGCGGTGCTCGTACCGCTCGTCCTCGCCAACGCGCGCGGCCTCAGGGCGATGGAGATGGGCGACGACGTCAGTCACGCCCTCGGGGTGCGGGTGGAGCGGGTACGGCTGGTGCTGATGGTCTCCGCCGTACTGCTGACCGCCGCGGCGACCGCCGCCGCGGGGCCCGTCAGCTTCGTGGCGCTCACCGCGCCGCAGCTCGCCCGGCGCCTGACCCGCTCGCCGGGGCCCAACCTGGTGCCCTCCCTGTGCATGGGCGCCACGCTGCTGGTCACCGCCGACTGGGCCGCACAGCGCGCCTTCGGCGCCGACCAGCTGCCCGTGGGCGTGGTCACCGGCGTCCTGGGCGGCCTCTACCTGCTGTGGCTGCTGGTCACCGAGCGCAAGGCGGGCCGGATATGAGCACCACCCACGGCACCGCCAACGGCACCACCCGAGACGCCACCCGAGACGCCACCCGAGACACGACCCGCGACACCACCGGCGAGACGAACCACCGAAGGAGCACCGTGAACCGCCTGTCCGCCGAGAACGTCACCCTCGCCTACGACCAGCGCGTCATCGCCGAGCAACTGTCGGTGGAGATCCCCGACAACTCCTTCACGGTGATCGTCGGCCCGAACGCGTGCGGCAAGTCGACGCTCCTGCGGGCGCTGTCGCGGATGCTCAAGCCCAGCGAGGGCCGGGTGCTGCTCGACGGGCAGGTCATCCAGTCGATGCCCGCGAAGAAGGTCGCGCGGACGCTCGGCCTGCTGCCGCAGTCGTCGATCGCACCGGACGGGATCACCGTCGGTGACCTGGTGGGCCGCGGCCGGTATCCGCACCAGGGGATCCTCAGGCAGTGGTCCGCCGAGGACGAGCGGGTGGTGCAGGAGTCCATGGCGCAGACCGGGGTCGCCGAGCTGGCCGACCGGTATGTGGACGAGCTGTCCGGCGGTCAGCGGCAGCGCGTGTGGATCGCGATGGCGCTCGCCCAGCAGACCCCGCTGCTGCTCCTCGACGAGCCCACCACCTACCTGGACATCCAGCACCAGATCGACGTCCTCGACCTGTGCGCCGAGCTGCACGAGACCCGGGGCCGCACCCTGGTCGCCGTCCTGCACGACCTCAACCACGCCGCCCGGTACGCCACCCACCTCATCGCCCTGCGCGGCGGCCGGGTGATCGCCGAGGGGGCGCCGGGCGACATCGTCACGGCCGAACTGGTCGAAGAGGTCTTCGGGCTGCGCTGCCAGGTCATCGACGACCCGGAGACGGGCACGCCGCTGGTGGTGCCGGCCGCGCGCAGGGCACGCGCGCGGGTGAGCGCGGCCGGCGCTACAGAAGCTTCCTGAGCCGGAACAGGTCCAGCAGGCTCGCTTCCAGCTTGATCCGGCTCGACCCCCAGGCCTTGGCGAAGTTCAGCTCGCCGTCGACCATCGCGACCAGGTCGTCGCCGGTCATGGCCAGCCGGATCTGGGCCTTCTGGGGCGGGGGGCCCTGAAGGGTCTCGTCGATCTCGATCCGGCCGCCGGTGAGCCGGCCGGCGAAGGTGACGTCCAGGTCGGTGACGTGGCAGCTCACGGAGCGGTCCATGGCCGCGGCCGCGCGGACGTCGCCCTCGGCACCCTGCATGTTGTCCGAGAGCTTTTCCAGCGCTGCCCGGCACTCATCGATCGTCGCCATCGCGATCGACGGTACCGCAGCGCTTCGCGGTAGCGTCGGGGCATGAGCGACAGCGACTCCGTGCCCCGCGCCGAGGCGGGCGAGGAGGCGGAGGCTCCGGTCGAACTCGCGTACGACCCGGCTGCCCCCGCTCCCCTGAACGTGGCCCGCACCCCCACCGGCAACGCCGACGTGGACGCCCAGCTGGAGCGGCTGGCCGACGCCGACCACCTCGCCGCCGACGGGCATCTGGAGGTGTACGAGGATGTACACCGGGGGCTGCGCGACGCGCTCACCGCGCTCGACGCCCGCCCGGGACCTCCGGCGCCCCCATCGCCTCACGGGAACAGGAGCTGAACCGAACGTGGCAGGAGTCGCACGCCGCCGTCTGGACGCGGAGCTGGTCCGCCGGAAGCTCGCGCGCTCGCGCGAGCACGCGAGCCAGCTGATCACCGCCGGGCGGGTCACCGTCGGCAGGACCGTCGCGACCAAGCCGGCCACGCAGGTGGAGACCGCCGCCGCGATCGTCGTCGCGACCGACGACAGCGACCCGGAGTACGTATCCCGGGGCGGCCACAAACTGGCCGGCGCGCTGGCGGCCTTCGTCCCTCAGGGGCTGGTCGTCGAGGGGCGGCGCGCGCTGGACGCCGGCGCGTCCACCGGGGGGTTCACCGATGTCCTCCTGCGGGCCGGTGCCGCGCAGGTCGTCGCCGTGGACGTGGGATACGGACAACTCGCATGGTCTCTCCAGAGCGATGAACGCGTCACCGTCAAGGACCGTACGAACGTACGCGAGTTGACGCTTGAAGCGATCGATGGGGAACCTGTGGATCTTGTCGTGGGTGATCTGTCCTTCATCCCGCTCGGGCTGGTGCTGCCGGCCCTGGCGCGGTGCGTGAAGCCGGACGCCGACCTGGTGATGATGGTCAAGCCGCAGTTCGAGGTGGGGAAGGAACGGCTGGGCAGCGGGGGTGTCGTACGGAGTCCGCAGCTGCGGGCGGAGGCCGTGCGGGGCGTGGCCGAGAAGGCGTGGGAGCTCGGACTCGGGGTGCAGGGTGTCACCGCTAGTCCGCTGCCCGGGCCCTCCGGGAACGTCGAGTACTTTCTGTGGCTGCGTGCCGGGGCGCCCGCTCCGGACGCGGCCGATGTTGACCGTGCAGTGGCGGAGGGGCCGCGTTGACACAGAACCGAGCTCGTACTGTTTTCCTGCTCGCGCACACCGGGCGGCCGGCGGCCATCCGCAGTGCCGAACTGGTGGTCAAGGGGCTGTTGCAGGCGGGCGTGGGCGTGCGGGTGCTCGAGTACGAGGCGCGTGACCTGCCGCTGCCCGAGGAGGTGGAGCTCGTCGAGGAGGCGACCCCGCAGAGCCTCGACGGCTGCGAGCTGCTCATCGTGCTCGGCGGCGACGGGACGCTGCTGCGCGGCGCCGAGTTCGCCCGGGCGTCCGGCGTGCCGATGCTCGGCGTCAACCTCGGCAGCGTCGGGTTCCTCGCGGAGGCCGAGCGGGACGACCTCGACAAGGTCGTGGACCGGGTGGTGACGAAGTCGTACGAGGTCGAGGAGCGGATGACCGTCGACGTCGTCGTGCACCGCAACGGCGACATCGTGCACACCGACTGGGCGCTGAACGAGGCGGCCGTGCAGAAGGCGGGCGCCGAGAAGCTGCTCGAGGTCGTGCTGGAGATCGACGGTCGTCCGGTGACCGGGTTCGGCTGCGACGGCATCGTGCTGTCGACGCCGACCGGGTCCACGGCGTACGCGTTCTCCGCGGGCGGGCCCGTGGTGTGGCCCGAGGTGGAGGCGCTGCTGATGGTGCCGATCAGCGCGCACGCGCTGTTCGCGAAGCCGTTGGTGACCTCGCCGAACTCCGTGCTCGCGGTCGAGGTGCTGCCTCACGTCCCGGCGGGGGTCCTGTGGTGTGACGGCCGGCGGACCGTCGAGCTGCCACCGGGCGCGCGGGTCGAGGTGCGGCGCGGGGCCGTGCCGGTCCGGCTGGCCCGGCTGCACCACGCGTCGTTCACGGACCGGCTCGTGGCGAAGTTCGCGCTGCCGGTGTCCGGATGGCGGGGGGCACCTCACTAGACCTCCACCCGCCCGGGTGACAGGGCACCTCGCACTTCCGTGGCCGGACCTCGTATGGTCTTCTCCGTGCTGGAAGAGATGCGGATACGGTCACTCGGGGTCATCGACGACGCCGTCGTCGAGCTGTCGCCCGGGTTCACCGCCGTCACCGGTGAGACGGGTGCGGGCAAGACCATGGTGGTCACCAGCCTGGGGCTGTTGCTGGGCGGGCGGGCTGATCCGGCGCTCGTGCGGATCGGGGCCGGGAAGGCGGTCGTGGAGGGGCGGATCGCCGTGCCTCCGGGGGCCTCGGCCGTCGTACGGGCCGAGGAGGCCGGGGCCGAGCTGGACGACGGGGCGCTGCTGATCAGCCGTACCGTCTCCGCCGAGGGGCGCTCCCGGGCGCACCTCGGCGGGCGGAGCGTGCCGGTGGGGCTGCTGGCCGAGCTGGCCGACGACCTGGTGGCCGTGCACGGGCAGACCGACCAGCAGGGGCTGCTGAAGCTGACCCGGCAGCGGCAGGCGCTCGACCGGTACGCGGGCGACGCCGTCGCCGTGCCGCTGGCCAAGTACGGCGAGGCCTACCGGCGGCTGCGGGCCGTCTCCGTCGAGCTGGAGGAGATCGTCACGCGCGCGCGTGAGCGGGCCCAGGAAGCCGACATGCTGCGGTACGGGCTCGACGAGGTCGCGGGCGTGGAGCCACGGGCCGGCGAGGACGTGGAGCTCGCGGAGGAGGCGGAGCGGCTGGGGCACGCGGAGGCGCTGGCGTCCGCCGCCACGGCCGCGCACGCCGCCCTGGCGGCCAATCCCGAGGACCCCGAGGGCATCGACGCGGCCACACTCGTGGCGGGCGCGCACCGGGCCCTGGAGGCCGTGCGGTCGCACGATCCGGCGCTGGCCGCCCTCGCCGACCGGATCGGTGAGATCGGGATCCTGCTCGGCGATGTGGCGGGCGAGCTCGCCGGGTACGCCGACGACCTGGACGCCGATCCGCTGCGGCTGGCCGCCGTGGAGGAGCGCAGGGCGGCGCTGACCGCTCTCACGCGGAAGTACGGGGACGACATCAACGCCGTCCTGGCATGGGCCGAGCAGGGCGCCGCGCGGCTGACCGAACTGGACGGCGACGACGAGCGGATCGGTGAGCTGACCGCCGAACGGGACGCGTTGCGTGCCGAACTGGGCGGGCTGGCGCAGGCCTTGACGGACGCGCGGACGGAGGCCGCCGAGCGCTTCGCCGCCGCGGTGACCGCCGAGCTGGCCTCGCTCGCCATGCCGCACGCGCGCGTGTCCTTCGACATCCGGCAGACCGAGGACCCGGAGGGCGCCGAGGTCGGCGGGCGGACGGTCGCCTACGGGCCGTCGGGCGTGGACGAGGTGGAGCTGCTGCTCGCCCCGCACCCGGGTGCCCCGCCGCGGCCCATCGCCAAGGGCGCGTCCGGCGGTGAGCTGTCGCGCGTGATGCTCGCCGTGGAGGTCGTGTTCGCGGGTACGGACCCCGTGCCGACGTATCTCTTCGACGAGGTCGACGCCGGTGTCGGCGGCAAGGCGGCGGTCGAGATCGGGCGGCGGCTCGCACGGCTCGCGAAGACCGCGCAGGTCGTGGTCGTCACCCACCTTCCGCAGGTCGCCGCCTTCGCCGACCGGCAGCTGCTGGTCGAGAAGACCAACGACGGGTCCGTCACCCGGTCCGGTGTGAAGGTGCTGGAGGGCGAGGAGCGGATCCGCGAGCTGTCCCGGATGCTGGCCGGTCAGGAGGACTCGGAGACGGCCCGCGCCCACGCGGAGGAACTGCTGGCGACGGCCAGGGCGGACATGTAGCGGGTGGGGCTCGCGGGCGGTGGCATCCCGCGCGGCGATCGTGTGACGGCTCGGGCGTGCTGCTGAGGAAGCTCGGGCGGGTGGGCGGTTATTCACTCGTCCGGGTGCGGCTCGGTCGCCGTACGGGCCGTCCCGGCGGGATCGGAGCTCCCCGGGGTGCCCGGAACGCCCGTGCGTGCTGGCATCCTTGGCAGGGAACCCGGTAGGCGTAGGAGGCGCGCGGCACACCCCTCCGCCCGATACCTTCTGTACGTCCCTTCGTGACCGCCCGACGCCGAACCAGGAGCCCCGGCCACGTGAGCCCCGCGAGCAGTACCTCACCGCACGGTCAGTCGCCGCTGCGCACCGTGCAGGTCCTGGGCGGAGGCAACGCCGGCAGCAGCGCGCACGTGCGCTCCCTGGCCGCCGGTCTGGTCGCGCGGGGCGTGCGGGTCACGGTGTGCGCCCCCGTCGAGGCGGATCACACCTACGACTTCACCGGCGTCGGCGCCGACCACGTGCACGTGCCCCGCAGCAGCGACCCGGTGTCGGTGGCGGCGCTGCGGGCGGCCTGCTCGCACGCGGACCTGGTGCACGCGCACGGGCTGCACGCCTCCTTCCGGGCCGTGCTGGCGCTCAGCGGCCGGCACACCCCGCTCGTCGTCACCTGGCACAACCGGGCCGAGGTCGAGGGCGCGCGGGCGCATCTGCTGCGGGTGCTGGAGCGGCGGGTGGTGCGGACGGCCGCCGTGGTGCTGGGCACGACCTCGGACCTCGTGGACCGGGCGAGGCGCAGCGGAGCCCGCGACGCCCGGCTGGCCGCCGTCGCCCTGCCCGGGTCGCGCCCACCCGTGGACCGGGACGACCCCGACCGGCTGCGCCCCAAGGCGCGGGCCGAACTCGGCGCCACCGGCCGTCCGTTGCTCATGGCGGTCGGCTCCCTCGACCGGCAGCGGGGCTACGACGTCCTGCTGGACGCGGCCCGTCTGTGGTGCCGCCGGGACCCCGTGCCGCTGCTCGTCATCGCGGGGGAGGGGCCGTTGCGCGCGGAGCTCCAGCGGCGGATCGAGGCGGAGGAGCTGCCGGTCCGGCTCATCGGGCGCCGGGACGACATCGGTGAACTGCTCGCCGCCGCCGACATCGCGCTGCTGTGCAGCAGCTGGGAGTCCCGCTCCGTCCTCGCCCAGGAGGCCCTGCACGCGCGCGTGCCGCTCGTCGCGACCGCCGTGGGCGGAATCCCCGACCTCGTGGGCGGCGCCGCCGAACTCGTCCCGTACGGGGACGCGGAGGCGCTCGCGGATGCCGTCGTCGGGCTGCTCGCCGACCCCGAGCGCTGCGCGGAGCTCGCGGACAGGGGCGTACGGCAGGCGGCCACCTGGCCCAGCGAGGACCAGACGGTCGCCCAGGTCCTCAGCGTGTACGACGAGTTGACCCAGCCCCTGCCGCTGCCCTGAGCCCGCCCGAGGGCCGGGGCCGTCCGCCCCGCCTGTCGCACCGGCCCGAAGCCCGGCACCGTAGGGTGCGCGCCGCGTCGGCACAGACCGAGTGGCCGGCCGGCGCGCGGGCTGATCGGGCGCGGCCCGGCCGGCGTCGATGGGGCGCCGTCCGTTTCCTGCGACCCGATCCGCCGGACAGGCCTAAGGCACGTGCCGGCGGGCCCGTAGCGCCAGGCTCAACGCCAGTACCGTCTGCGGGTCGTCGAGGTCGGTGCCCAGCAACTCGCCGATGCGGGCGAGGCGGTTGTAGAGGGTCTGGCGGTTGAGGTGCAGCTCGCGGGCGGTCTCGGCCTTGCGGCCCGCATGGGCCAGGTACGTCTCCAGCGTGGGCAGCAGCGGCGGCTTGGAGCGGTGGTCGTGGTCGCGCAGCGGACCGATGGCCCGGTCCACGAAGGCCGCCAGGTCCGGGTGGTCGCGCAGCCGCCACAGCAGCAGGTCGATGTCCAGGCGCCGGGCGTCGTACCAGGGCCGGTCGCTCAGGCCCTGCGCCGCCGTCGCCGTCTCCGCCGCGTGTCTGAGCCCGGCCGACGCCGCCGCCCAGCCACCGGCCATCCCGACCACCACCACGGGCGGCTGGGCCCCGGGCCGCTGCATCCCCGCCCGTTCCACCCCGGCCCGCAGCGCCGCCGCGACCCGGTCCGCGACCGTCGGCCGCTCCGCCTCCGAGCGCAGCCCCACCAGCAACGGGACCCGGCCCTCGACCGGCCGCACGCCGAGCAGCACCGGCACCCCGACCGCGGCCAGCTCCTCGGCGACCGCGCGGGCCAGGACCGCCCAGCCCCCGCCGGGGGAGAGCGCGTCGCCGAGCCGCATCACGACCGGCAGCAGCGGGCTGCCGCCCGGCTTGAAGCCCAGCACCCGGGCCTGCGCCGGGGCGTCCTCCGCCGCGATCCTGCCCTCGGCGAGATCGGTGAGGAAGTCGCCGCGCCCCCGCGCCGCCAGCTCCTCCTCCTGCCGGGCCTGCATCAGCACCACGGCGAGGATGCCCGCGGCCCGCTCGGCGGCCATGCGGTGCACCGGGGCGAGCGGCCCCAGAACGGGCAGCAGCACCAGCCGGGCCCGCACCGAGCCCGTGCCCGGACCGCCGCCGGGCACGTCCACGAGCACCGAACCGGCCGGTGGCGGGGCGTCCTTGTGGGGGCCGCGCAGCCCCTCCCACACCTGAAGCGGGTCCGTACCCTCGGGCCCGGCCCCGGCGGCGTACAGCAGCTGGCCGTCCGTGGTCTCCAGGAAGACCGGGTTGCCGCTGAAGTCGGCCAGGATGCCCAGTACCTGCGGCACCCCGCCGCCGCCGAGGAGGGCCTCGGTACAGCGCCGGTGCACCTCCTCCGCCCGCTGGAGCAGCGCGTAGTGGCCGTTGACGATCTCGGTGTGGATCTCCTCGGTGACCGTGACGAAGGGCACCTCGCGGTGCAGCTGGACCAGCGGCAGCCCGGCGCCGCGGGCGGTGTCCACCAGGGCGGCCGGCAGCCGGGCGAAACGCGGTCCCAGCTCCACGACCAGGGCGGCGATGCCCCGCTCGGCGAGGGTGCGGACGAACGCCCGCTGCTCGGCCGGGCGGGTGCCGAGACCGTAACCGGTGGTGAGCAGCAGCTCGCCGCCCTTCAGCAGCGAGGCGATGTTGGGCACCTCGCCCGCGTGCACCCAGCGGACGGTGCGCCCCAGCCGGTCGGCGCCGGCCAGGATCTCCGGCAGGCCGCTGCGCAGCCCGGGCAGCTCCAGGGCTCGCTGAACGGTGATCCCGGCGCCCTGGCCGGCGAATCCGCCGCTGTCCGCACTGCTGTTCATGCAGCGGACGCTACCTGCGAAGACTCCTGGAAGACAGCTTCGGCCCCCGCGCCGGGGCCAACGGCCTACACCGGCTTGATGTTGTGGTTGAAGCGGAACACGTTGTCGGGGTCGTACGCCCGCTTCACCTTCTCCAGCCGCAGCAGGTTCCCGGCGCCCAGGCCCGCTCCGACCCGCTCGGGCCCCTCGTCGCCGACCAGGCCGAGGCAGACGGCGCCGGCGCTCCACGGCCGGACGCCGGCGCGGGCGTCCCGTACCCAGGCGAGGGCCCGCTCGTCGTCGGCGGGGTCGGCCCAGCGGGCGAAGGGGTGCACGACCCAGGGCGCGTCCCGGTACGGAACCGGGTACTGGACGGGTCCCGCGGCGACCGCGCCGCCGAGCGGGAAGAGCATGTGCCAGGACCCGCCCGGCACCGGCAGGGCCTCCGCGCGGGCGCAGAAGACGTCCACCAGTTCGTCGGGCAGACCGGTGACACACTCCGCCGACCAGTGGGCGCGCAGCCCGGGAGGGACGTCCAGCAGCGCCCCGGCGCCCGGCGGCTCAGCCTCGTGCGGCAGCGCGAGCAGCGGCTGGGCGAGCTTGCGCAGGTCCGCCGCACCGCCCGCGTACGTCAGCAGCGCGCCGTACACGGGTCTGCCCGCGGTCGGGTACGTCACGGCGCCGCCCAGCCGGTCGGGGCCGCCGGTGATGATCTCGCGGAAGGCACGCACCACCTCCCGCCCGTACTCGGGGAGGTACAGCAGCAGCGCGACGGAGAACTCCGGCAGCTCGCGCAGCTCCAGGGTGAGCGCGGTGGCGATGCCGAAGTTGCCGCCGCCCCCGTGCAGCGCCCAGAACAGCTCCGGGTTCTCGTCGGGGTTGGCGTGGACCCGTTCGGCGTCGGCGGTGACCAGCTCGACGCCGATCAGGCCGTCGACGGCGAGACCGAAGGCACGGTCCAGCCGGCCGGTGCCGCCGCCCAGGACGAAGCCGGCGACGCCGACGGCGGAGGTCCGGCAGCCGGTGGTGGCGAGGCCGTACGGCCGGGTGGCCCGGTCGAGACGGCCCATCGTGGCGCCGCCTTCGACCCGTACCGCCTCCGCCGCCGGATCGACGGTCACCTCGTGCATCCGGCGCAGGTCCACCACGAGCGCCCCGTGGTCCGGAGAGGGGCCCGCGGCGCCGTGGCCGCCGCCGCGCACGGCGATGTGCAGGTCCAGATCCCGGGCGAAGCGCACCGCCCGTACGACGTCCGCCTCGTGCGCGCATCGCGCGATCACCGCGGGCCGCCGGTCGGCCCTCGCGTCGAAGAACGCGCGGGCCTCGTCGTAGCCCGGGTCCCCCGGCGCGAACACGTCACCGGTCAGATCCGCACGCAACGCGTCGAGCGCCGCGCCCGCCTTGGAGTGGGAAGCCATGGCGGCCCCCTTCCGAAAAGGGTGCCGCTTCCAGCCTAGGCGGGCGCGCCGTGCGGGCGCCCGGTGCGGAGGGCGTCAGCCGCCGTACGCGCCCGAAGCCGTCAGGCGCAGTGCCGTGTCGATCAGCGGCACGTGGCTGAAGGCCTGCGGGAAGTTGCCGACCTGGCGCTTGCGGCGCGGGTCCCACTCCTCGGCGAGCAGACCGAGGTCGTTGCGCAGGGACAGCAGCTTCTCGAACAGCTTGCGGGCCTCGTCCACGCGGCCGATCATCGCCAGGTCGTCCGCCATCCAGAACGAGCAGGCCAGGAAGGCGCCCTCGTCGCCGGGGAGACCGTCGACGCCCTCGTGCTCGCCCTCCGTCGGGTAGCGCAGGATGAAGCCGTCCGAGGTGGACAGCTCGCGCTGGATCGCCTCGATGGTGCCGATGACCCGCTTGTCGTCGGGCGGCAGGAAGCCCATCTGCGGGATCAGCAGCAGCGAGGCGTCCAGTTCCTTCGAGCCGTACGACTGCGTGAACGTGTTGCGTTCCTTGTCGTAGCCCTTCTCGCACACGTCCCGGTGGATGTCGTCGCGCAGCTCGCGCCACCGCTCCAGCGGGCCGTCGGCGTCGCCGGACTCGATCAGCTTGATCGTGCGGTCCACCGCCACCCAGGCCATGACCTTGGAGTGCACGAAGTGGCGGCGTGGTCCGCGCACCTCCCAGATGCCCTCGTCCGGCTCGTCCCAGTGGTCCTCCAGGTAGCGGATCAGCTTCAGCTGGAGCAGGGAGGCGTAGTCGTGGCGGGCCAGGCCGGTCATGTGGGCCAGGTGCAGGGCCTCGGTGACCTCGCCGTACACGTCCAGCTGGAGCTGGTGCGCGGCGCCGTTGCCGACCCGGACCGGGGCGGAGTTCTCGTAGCCGGGCAGCCAGTCCAGCTCGGCCTCGCCCAGCTCGCGCTCTCCGGCGAGGCCGTACATGATCTGGAGGTTCTCGGGGTCGCCGGCGACGGCCCGGAGCAGCCACTCGCGCCAGGCGCGGGCCTCCTCGCGGTAGCCGGTGCGCAGCAGGGAGGACAGCGTGATCGCCGCGTCGCGCAGCCAGGTGTAGCGGTAGTCCCAGTTGCGGACGCCGCCGATGTCCTCCGGCAGGGAGGTCGTGGGGGCGGCGACGATGCCGCCGGTCGGGGCGTACGTCAGGGCCTTCAGCGTGATCAGCGAGCGGATCACCGCCTCGCGGTACGGCCCGTGGTACGTGCAGTGCTCGACCCACTCGCGCCAGAAGTCCTCCGTCGCCTCCAGCGACTGCTCGGGCTCCGGCAGCGGCGGCGGCTCCTTGTGGGAGGGCTGCCACGAGATGGTGAACGCGATCCGGTCACCCGGGGCGACGGTGAAGTCGGCGTAGGTCGTCAGCGACTTCCCGTACGTCTCGGCCTCCGTGTCGAACCACACGGAGTCCGGTCCGGCGACGGCGACCGTACGTCCCTCGTGCTTGTGCACCCACGGCACCACCCGGCCGTAGGAGAACCGCATCCGCAGGGCCGAGCGCATCGGCACCCGGCCGGACACGCCCTCGACGATCCGGATCAGCTGGGGCGCCCCGTCACGCGGGGGCATGAAATCGGTCACGCGGACCGTCCCGCGCGGGGTGTCCCACTCCGACTCCAGGATCAGCGAGTCGCCCCGGTAGGTGCGCCGGGCGGCTGTGGGCGGTTCGGCGTCGGCCGCGTGGGCCGGACCGAGTCGCCAGAAGCCGTGCTCCTCGGTGCCCAGCAGACCGGCGAAGATGGCATGTGAGTCGAAGCGGGGCAGGCACAGCCAGTCCACTGTCCCGTCACGGCAGACCAGGGCAGCGGTCTGCATGTCTCCGATGAGTGCGTAGTCTTCGATGCGCCCGGCCACGTGCATCTCCAGTCGAACGGCCACGTCGCCCCCGCAGAAGGGGGCTGTCGCTAGTGCGGTCAAGGGGTCGTTGTTGTGCGTCGTTGAGCGGTGAAGCAAAGCAGCCCGCCGAGCCCTGAGGCAAAACGACAGTCTTTGCTCAACGAACTGACGAGCTCTCGTTGTTCCGGTGCTTATCGGCGGGGGTGGTGCCGTGTTTTCCGGGCGGGCTCGGCAGCGAGTGTCCGAGCAGGATACGACGCACGTAGATGATCTGCGTCCCGCTCCGGGCAACCCGTGTGAGCCGAACGAGTGAGCCTCGGGTGAGAAACCCGTGCTCGTGGCACGTCCGTGGCGGCCCGTGCGCGGAGCGTGGCCGGAAGCCATCTCTCCGAGGCGCTGATACCCTGGTAGCCCGTGGACCGGTGGGCACGAAACCCCCGAACCGCAGCGACGGCGCCGCCGCGAGAAATCCCTGTTTCTCCGGGCCGGCAGCCGGACAGCACCCCAGACCGCGACCACGGGAGCCCCCTCTTGGCCATGCCGCCCGCTGCTTTCCGAACCAGCACCACGACGACCAAGCACATCTTCGTCACCGGGGGTGTCGCCTCCTCTCTCGGCAAGGGCCTCACGGCCTCCAGCCTCGGCATGCTGCTCAAGGCCCGCGGTCTGCGCGTCGTGATGCAGAAGCTCGACCCGTACCTGAACGTCGATCCGGGCACGATGAATCCGTTCCAGCACGGTGAGGTGTTCGTCACCAACGACGGCGCCGAGACCGACCTGGACATCGGACACTACGAGCGCTTCCTTGACCGCGACTTGGACGGCTCCGCCAACGTCACTACAGGCCAGGTGTACTCGACCGTCATCGCCAAGGAGCGGCGGGGTGAGTACCTGGGTGACACGGTGCAGGTCATCCCGCACATCACCAACGAGATCAAGCACCGTATCCGGCGCATGGCGACGGACGAGGTGGACGTGGTGATCACCGAGGTCGGCGGCACGGTCGGCGACATCGAGTCGCTGCCGTTCCTGGAGACCGTCCGCCAGGTCCGCCACGAGGTCGGCCGGGACAACGTCTTCGTGGTGCACATCTCGCTGCTGCCCTACATCGGCCCCTCGGGCGAGCTGAAGACCAAGCCGACCCAGCACAGCGTGGCCGCGCTCAGGAACATCGGAATCCAGCCGGACGCGATCGTGCTGCGGTGCGACCGCGAGGTCCCCACCGCGATCAAGCGCAAGATCTCCCTGATGTGCGACGTCGACGAGGCAGCCGTGGTCGCCTGCCCCGACGCCCGTTCGATCTACGACATCCCCAAGACGGTGCACGGCGAGGGCCTGGACGCGTACGTCGTCCGCAAGCTCGACCTGCCCTTCCGTGACGTGGACTGGCGGACCTGGGACGACCTGCTCGACCGCGTCCACAACCCCGACCACGAGATCACCCTCGCCCTGGTCGGCAAGTACATCGACCTGCCCGACGCCTACCTCTCGGTGACCGAGGCGCTGCGGGCCGGCGGCTTCGCCAACCGGGCCCGCGTCAAGATCAAGTGGGTCACCTCGGACGACTGCAAGACCCCGGCCGGCGCCAAGGCGCAGCTCGCCGACGTCGACGGCATCTGCATCCCCGGCGGCTTCGGCGACCGCGGTGTGCTCGGCAAGGTCGGCGCCATCCGCTACGCCCGCGAGAACAAGATCCCGCTGCTCGGCCTCTGCCTGGGCCTCCAGTGCATCGTGATCGAGGCCGCGCGCAACCTGGCGGACGTCTCCGACGCCAACTCCACCGAGTTCGACCCGGCCACCGCCCACCCGGTCATCTCCACCATGGCCGAGCAGCTCGACATCGTCGCGGGCGAGGGCGACATGGGCGGCACCATGCGCCTGGGCATGTACCCGGCGAAGCTGGCCGAGGGCTCGATCGTGCGCGAGGTGTACGACGACAAGGAGTACGTCGAGGAGCGCCACCGGCACCGCTACGAGGTGAACAACGCCTACCGCGCCGAGCTGGAGAAGAAGGCCGGGATCCTCTTCTCGGGCACCTCGCCGGACGGCAAGCTCGTCGAGTACGTCGAGTACCCGCGCGACGTCCACCCCTACCTGGTCGCCACGCAGGCGCACCCCGAGCTGCGCTCGCGGCCGACCCGTCCGCACCCGCTGTTCGCCGGGCTCGTGAAGGCCTCGGTGCAGCGGAAGAATTCCAAGTAACACACCAGTTGTACGGTGGCCGGGGTGCATACCTTCAAAGGGTGGGCACCCCGGTTTCGTTGAGCCGGTTTCTCTTGCACGTGTGGAAGGACAGGGCATGACGATCAAGGACACTCCGGAGGAGTGGGAGATCCGGGCGACGGAGACCCCCTTCGTGGGCAACAAGACCTCCGTCCGCACGGACGACGTGGTCATGCCCGACGGCTCGGTGGTCCGCCGCGACTACCAGGTCCACCCGGGTTCCGTGGCCGTCCTCGCCCTGGACGACGAGGACCGTGTCCTGCTCATCAAGCAGTACCGCCACCCCGTCCGGCACAAGCTGTGGGAGATCCCGGCGGGCCTGCTCGACGTGCCGGGCGAGAACCCGCTGCACGCGGCGCAGCGCGAGCTGTACGAGGAGGCGCACGTCAAGGCCGAGGACTGGCGGGTGCTGACCGACGTGTACACCACCGCCGGCGGCTGCGACGAGTCCGTGCGGATCTTCCTCGCCCGCGGCCTTTCGGAGGCCGAGGGGGAGCGCTTCGAGGTCGAGGACGAGGAGTCCGACATGGAGCACGCGCGCGTGCCCGTCGACGAGCTCGTCCGTGGGGTGCTCGCCGGCGATCTGCACAACAACTGCCTCGTCGTCGGAGTCCTGTCGCTGGTCGCCGCCCGCACCGGCGACGGACTCGACGCGCTGCGGCCGGCGGAGGCGCCGTGGCCGGCGCGTCCGTTCGAGTCCTGAACCCGGCCGCCGCGCGTAAGGGGCCCGAGCGGCCGATCCGGTGTGACGATCGCCTGATCCGATTGGGGGACGTATCCGCCGTGCTCCTCCCGGACCGTTGCAGAGCGTGAACTAGGCTCTGCAAACGCCCGGACCGGAGTCCCGGCGGGCGCCGGTGTGCGGTTGGTTGGACGGGAGTGTGGCCCGTGGCGGAACAGGCGGTGGACACAGGCGGTGTGCGGCTGTCCGGCAAGTCGGCCGCGCCGAGCCATTTCCTGGGCCGTACACGGGAGTTGAAGGAGCTGCGCGCCGACATCGAGCGCGCGGGCCTGGACACCAT
The DNA here is from genome assembly GCF_040644935.1 of Streptomyces sp. NPDC046915. Classification (NCBI taxonomy): domain Bacteria; kingdom Bacillati; phylum Actinomycetota; class Actinomycetes; order Kitasatosporales; family Streptomycetaceae; genus Streptomyces; species Streptomyces sp. NPDC046915. The sequence goes on from NZ_JBEYXB010000007.1 coordinate 21,615, forward strand.
CTCCGGTCGCAAGGCCCCCCGCGCGCGCGTGCTCCTGATCGCCGGCCGCCCCGGCTCCGGTCGCACGGCGCTCGCCGAGGAACTCGTACGGCAGGTCGCCGAGCGTTACGAGGACGGTGTGCTGCGGGTCCGCCTCAGCGCCCCCGACGGCACCCCCGTCCCCGTCGAGCGCACCGCCCGCGAACTGCTCACCGCCCTGGGCCTGCCCACCCCGCCCGGAGCCGCCGAGGACGAGCTGACCGAGGCGCTGCGGGCGGCCCTGGCCGAGCGCCGCGTGCTGCTCCTGCTGGACGACGCGGCGAGCGCCGAGCAGGTCGACGCGCTGCTGCCGGACGCCCCGGACTGCCTCGTCGTCGCCGTGTCCGGCGGCCCGCTCACCGGGATCGCGGACGTCCGCCCGTGCACCCTGGGCGGCCTCGACACCAAGTCGGCGCTGGAGCTGCTGAACCGCTTCACCGGCTCGGTCCGCATCACCGTCGACCCACGGGCCGCGGAGAACCTGGTCGAGGTGTGCCAGGCCCAGCCCGCCGCGCTCACCCTGGCGGGCGGCTGGCTGGCCGCCCGCCCCAAGATGGCCGTGTCCGACCTGGCCAAGCGCCTGCACGCCGAGACCGACGAGGGCACGCCGCTGTCCCGGGTGTTCCGCTTCGTCTACGACCAGCTGCCGGGCCCGGCGGCCCGGATACTGCGGCTGCTCTCCATGGCCCCGGCCGGTCTGGTCGACCCGCACACCGCCTCCGCGCTGGCCGGCACCTCGGTCGGCGGCGCCCGCGCGGCTCTGGACGAGTTCGTCGCCCTGGGCCTGCTGCGGGCGGTGGCCTCCCCGCTGCCGCAGTACGAGGTGTCCGGCTGCCTCCAGCCCCTGCTGCACGCGCTCGCCGAGACCCAGGACCGCCCCGGGGAGCTCCAGCTGGCCCGCGCGCGCATGCTGGAGCGGACCGTGCGGCTGCTTCAGTCCTGCCGGGCGATCACCGAGACGGACCATCCCGAGCTGCGCGAGAAACTCCAGGGCATGCCGACCGAGCTGCGCTTTGCGACGCCGAGGGCGGCCGAGGACTGGCTGCGCGTCCGCCGGCCCGCCCTGCTGGCCGCGGCCCGGCTCGCGGTCGCCGACGGGGAGCTGGACACGCTGGCCCGCCGCCTGATGTCCCAGCTGGTCAGGGCCATGGCGGCGCACTTCGGCACCGAGGCGGCCGCGCCCGACCTGTACGGCGTGCACCGCCTCGTCCTGGACGTGGCCGAGCGCCGGAACCTGCCCCGGGAGCGGGCCGCCGCCCTGCTGAACCTCGCCGACCTGGACGCCCGGACCGGCCGCACGCGGGACGCGCTGGCCCGTTACCGGGCCGCGCTGGACGCCGGACGCCAGGCGAACGACCCGTACGCGACCGGCCGCGCGATGGAATCCGTAGGAGGTGCCCACCAGGAGCTGGGGGACTACGACCGGGCCGCCGACTGGTTCGGGCGGGCGCTCGCCCAGCGCCTGGCCCGGGGGGAGCGCGCGGACGCCGCCCGGCTGTACGGCCGTATCGCGGGCGCCCACACCTTCGCGGGCCGCTACGGGGAGGCGCTCAGGAACTGGCGCGCGGCCGGCGCCGTGTACCGCAAGGACGGTGACGTCGGCGCCTACGCAAGGGCGTTGAGCGAAGTGGCCCGGGTCCAGGAGTACGCAGGCCGGCCCACGGAGTCGCTGCGTACCTGCCAGGAGGCGGTGGAGTGGGCGCGCCGTGCCGAGGACCCCCGTTTGCAGGCCGCGATCCAGCTTCGCCTGGCCGACACCCTCGAGCGCCTCGGCGACTCCGCCGCCGCCCGACTGCACCGCTCGGCGGCCGAGCGCATGCTGGGTGAGGGGGCCCCGGAGGGCCCTGACGGCGGGAATGAGCCGGAACACGGCGCGAGTGCCTGCGAAATCTGCAGTGCATCCGGCGAAGATTGATGCAATGAAAGGCTAGACAGCCGGAACACCTTCATTAAACTGGCTCTGCCGCACGTTCTCCGGCGGTGTCTCCCGGTGTGCCCCGGCATGCCTGGGTATGCCTAGTAATGCCCCCACACCCTCTGAGCCAAGGACCGTGATCGACGTGAAGGTCGGCATCCCCCGCGAGGTCAAGAACAACGAGTTCCGGGTGGCCATCACCCCCGCCGGCGTGCACGAGCTGGTGCGCCACGGCCACCAGGTCGTCGTCGAGCGGAACGCCGGTGTCGGCTCCTCGATCCCGGACGGGGAGTACGTGGCGGCCGGCGCGCAGATCCTGGAGACGGCCGACGAGGTCTGGGCCTCCGCCGACCTGCTGCTGAAGGTCAAGGAGCCCATCGGTGAGGAGTACCACCGCCTCCGCAAGGACCAGATCCTCTTCACCTACCTGCACCTGGCCGCTTCGAAGGAGTGCACGGACGCCCTCCTGGAGTCCGGCACCACGGCGATCGCCTACGAGACGGTCGAGCTCGCGAACCGCGCCCTGCCGCTGCTCGCCCCGATGTCCGAGGTCGCGGGCCGCCTCGCCCCGCAGGTCGGCGCCTACCACCTGATGGCCGCGGCCGGCGGCCGCGGTGTGCTGCCCGGCGGTGTCCCGGGTGTGCCGGCCGGCAAGGCCGTCATCATCGGCGGAGGTGTCTCCGGCTGGAACGCCGCGCAGATCGCCATCGGCCTGGGCTTCCACGTGACCCTGCTCGACAAGGACATCAACAAGCTCAAGGAAGCCGACAAGATCTTCGGTACGAAGATCCAGACCGTCGTCTCCAACGCCTTCGAGCTGGAGAAGGCCTGCCTCGACGCCGACCTCGTCGTCGGCGCCGTGCTCATCCCGGGCGCCAAGGCCCCGAAGCTGGTCACCAACGAGCTGGTGTCCCGGATGAAGGCGGGAAGTGTTCTTGTCGACATCGCGATCGACCAGGGCGGCTGCTTCGAGGACTCCCACCCGACCACGCACGCCGAGCCGACCTTCCGGGTCCACAACTCGGTCTTCTACTGCGTCGCCAACATGCCGGGCGCGGTGCCCAACACCTCCACCTACGCGCTGACCAACGCCACGCTCCCGTACATCGTGGAACTGGCCGACAAGGGCTGGGTGGAGGCGCTGCGCCGCGACGCCGCGCTGGCCAGGGGCCTCAACACGCATGACGGCAAGGTCGTTTACAAGGAAGTCGCCGAGGCTCACGGCCTGGAGCACGTGGAGCTCGAGACCCTGCTCGGCTGATCCCCGGTCACCAAGTCGCCAAGACGCATAAGGCGATACGTCAACACCGGTCGTCAACGAAGCGCGCCCGGCCGGACCTTGCCCGACAAGGTCCGGCCGGATGTGTGTATGGTCACTTTGCGACTTGCGGTCAACTCGCCTCGAACGTAACCCTTCGACCGATTCGCACACCGGTGAAACCTGCTGTGCGACGGCCGTACGCCCTTGACAGCGGGATGTTTCATTGCCGACACATCCTGCCGGGTCCGGCGGATTGTGTTGCTGCGGACCGCCGACACGCCATAGAGTCGCCAACCGTCGGCATGGTGCCACGCTGACCTGTCTAGAAGTTTCCTGGTCACCAAGGAGGTAAGACGACTTGTGAATGAGTCGACATTTTCTCCCGGGGGTGGTCAACCAGGAATGTCTGCGCGGGGCCAGGGCTCCACGGGGCTCAAGGCTGTCGGCTCCGTCGCTGTCCGAACCTTCGCAGCCCAACAGAGCCAGACCAGCCCCCACATGGCTCTGTCAGCACTCCAGAGCATGGATGGCCATCACGTGAACGCCATGGCCGGCGACGGAAGTGGCGCGCCCCACAACCACTTCGCCGACTACGACGAACTGCCCGAAGGGCACTTCTACGACCCCGATGCCGAGTACGAGCCCGATCCCGAGTACGCGGCCACGCTCGCGCCCGACGCGGCCCGCCAGCGCCGTGAGCGCGTCGGCCCGACCGGACGCCCGCTGCCGTACTTCCCGATCCCGGGCCCGCTGACCGACCACGGCCCCGCGAAGATCATCGCGATGTGCAACCAGAAGGGCGGCGTCGGCAAGACGACGTCGACCATCAACCTGGGTGCCGCGCTCGCGGAGTACGGCCGGCGTGTGCTGCTCGTGGACTTCGACCCGCAGGGCGCGCTGTCGGTCGGTCTCGGCGTCAACCCGATGGAGCTCGACCTCACCGTCTACAACCTGCTCATGGAGCGGGGCATGTCCGCGGACGAGGTGCTCCTGAAGACGGCGGTCCCCAACATGGACCTGCTGCCCAGCAACATCGACCTGTCCGCCGCCGAGGTCCAGCTGGTCTCCGAGGTCGCTCGCGAGTCGACGCTCCAGCGGGCGCTGAAGCCGCTGCTGCCCGACTACGACTACATCGTGATCGACTGCCAGCCCTCGCTCGGCCTGCTCACGGTGAACGCGCTGACGGCCGCCCACAAGGTGATCGTCCCGCTGGAGTGCGAGTTCTTCGCGCTGCGCGGTGTCGCGCTGCTCACCGAGACCATCGAGAAGGTCCAGGAGCGGCTCAACCCGGATCTGGAGCTCGACGGCATCCTCGCCACGATGTACGACTCCCGTACCGTGCACAGCCGTGAGGTGCTGGCGCGCGTGGTCGAGGCCTTCGACGACCACGTCTACCACACGGTCATCGGCCGCACGGTCCGCTTCCCGGAGACCACGGTCGCCGGCGAGCCGATCACCACGTACGCCTCCAACTCCGTCGGTGCCGCCGCCTATCGCCAGCTCGCCAGGGAGGTGCTCGCCCGGTGTCACGCCGAGTGAGTCTGCCCGGGGCCGACGAACTGTTCCGTACGACAGGGGGGATGGCGCTCCAGGCGTCCACTCCCCGGCGCCAGGCGGGCGGCGAGGCCCGGGTGCCGGCTCCCGCCGGGGAGAGCGACCCGGCGGCCGCCGCGGCGGAGGACGCGCCGCAGGCCGTCCCCGTGCAGAGCGGTGACGGCGACGGTGCGGAGCACGTGGCGGCGGTCGGTACGGAGTCGGCCGAAGCCGGCGAGTCCCGCGGCCGGGAACCCTCCGCGCGGGCCCGGACGGCGGCGCAGGAAGGTTCTGCCGCCGCCGCGCAGCCGCGCAAGCGGGGCCGGGCCGCCGCGCGCCGGCCCAGCGGGCGCGAGCGGCACGACGAGAAGATCACGGTGTACGTCTCCGCCGAGGAACTGATGGACCTCGAGCACGCCCGCCTCGTCCTGCGCGGCGAACACGGCCTGGCGGTCGACCGCGGCCGCATCGTCCGCGAGGCGGTCGCCGTAGTACTGGCCGACCTCGAATCCCGCGGCGACGCGAGCATCCTGGTACGGCGGCTGCGAGGCCGGTAGGAGCCTCGCGGGGTGCCTGCCCCTTGGGGTGGCCGTCTTCGGGTGGCTGCCTGGGAGGCGGCTGGTCCGGCGGCCCTCGGGGACGCGGAGATCCTGGTACGGCGGTTGCGGGGTCGGTAGGGGCCTCGAGGGGTGGCCGTCCTTGGGATGGCTGTTCCGGGTGTCCTGGTGACCTGGTTGATTCGACGCGCGGGTGCCTGGGTGGTCGCGGGGCGAGAAGGTGGCTGTCCGGGACTGGGAAGCGGCGGGTCCTGTGTGGCGGCCGTGGCGGGCGGTAGTCGGCTCTGTGAGCGGGAAGCGATAGCCTGCGACGGCCATGACCTCGAACGATGTTCCCGACTCCGGCGCACGCGCCGGCCGGAGGCGTGCGCTCGGGCGGGGACCGGGCGCTCCGCGGGTCGAACCGGTCGCGGCACCGCCCCCGGTGGAGCCGGAGGCTGAGGCGCACCCCGAGCACGCCGCGTACGCGGAGCCGGAGGCAGTCGCCGGAGCAGCGGAGGCGGCTCCCGTACGCGACACGAACAGGGAGCCCCTGTCGGCAGGTGAGGCGGAGCCCCGCCCCGATGACCTGACCGCGGAGCGAAGCCCGGGGAAGCGGACCGGAACGACGCCCGAGCCGCCCCGGCCGGACCTGGCGCTGCCCACACCCCCCGCGCCGGAACCCGCGGCGGCGTCCGCCGTCGAGCCGTCGGCGGGCGACGGTGTTTTCAAGGTGCGGCTCGCCAACTTCGAGGGGCCGTTCGATCTGCTGCTCCAGCTGATCTCGAAGCACAAGCTGGACGTCACCGAGGTCGCCCTGTCCAAGGTCACCGATGAGTTCATGGCGCACATCCGGGCGATGGGGCCGGACTGGGACCTGGACCAGACGACCGAGTTCCTGGTCGTCGCGGCCACGCTGCTGGACCTGAAGGCGGCCCGGCTGCTGCCCACCGCCGAGGTCGAGGACGAGGCCGACCTGGCGCTGCTGGAGGCCCGGGACCTGCTCTTCGCGCGGCTGCTCCAGTACCGGGCGTACAAGCAGATCGCGGACATCTTCAACCGGCGGCTGGACGAAGAGGCCCGGCGCTACCCCCGCACCGTGGGACTCGAACCCCACCACGCCGAGCTCCTCCCCGAGGTCGTCATCAGCATCGGCGCGGAAGGCTTCGCCAAGCTCGCGGTCAAGGCGATGCAGCCCAAGCCGAAGCCCCAGGTGTACGTCGACCACATCCACGCCCCGCTCGTCTCCGTGCAGGAGCAGGCCGGGATCGTGATCGGACGCCTGAAGGAGCTCGGCGAGGCCAGCTTCCGCACGCTCGTCGAGGACACCGACGACACACTGACCGTCGTGGCCCGCTTCCTCGCGCTTCTCGAGCTGTACCGGGAGAAGGCCGTCGCCCTGGACCAGGAGACCGCGCTCGGCGAGCTGATCGTGCGCTGGACCGGCGGGGCGGGGGACACGACGCCGATGGTCACCGACGAGTTCGACCGGCCGCCCGAGGAGCCGAAGGAGGAGAAGAAAGCGTGAGTGAGGACACCGCGGAGCTCCCGGCAGGGCCGCGCACCGTCGCCGACCTCGAACTCAAGCCCGCCCTGGAGGCGGTCCTGATGGTCGTGGACGAGCCCGCGACCGAGGAACACCTGGCGAAAATACTTCAGCGGCCCCGGCGCCAGATCGCGGACGCCCTGCGCGAGCTGGCCGACGAGTACACCGTGCAGGGCCGCGGCTTCGAGCTGCGCCTGATCGCCGGTGGCTGGCGCTTCTACACCCGCCCCGAGTACGCCGCCGCCGTCGAGGGCTTCGTCCTGGACGGCCAGCAGGCCCGCCTCACCCAGGCGGCACTGGAGACCCTGGCCGTCGTCGCCTACCGGCAGCCGATCAGCCGCAGCCGCGTCTCGGCCGTGCGCGGAGTGAACTGTGACGGCGTGATGCGTACCCTCCTGCAACGCGGTCTGGTCGAGGAGGCGGGCACGGAACCCGAAACAGGTGCGATCCTGTACAGGACGACGAACTACTTCCTGGAGCGGATGGGCCTGCGCGGCCTGGACGAGCTCCCGGAGCTCGCGCCCTTCCTCCCGGAGGCTGAGGCGATCGAGGCCGAGACCCAGGAAGCCGTACCGTCGTTCGATCCGGACGCCCCGGACCCGGACGACGGTCCCGGGACGAACATGCCCAACACGACGACGACGGAATTTTGATGCGAAGCAGCGGTAGCGGCAGCGGCAGGAACAGCGGACGCGGTAACCACCGCGGCGCCGGCAACGACAGGGACGAGCGGCAGGGGCAGGGCCGTCCCCGCAAGCCCCGCCCCGAGGAGCGCCGCTACGACGTAGGCCCCGGCGCGACCAAGGACGGCCCCAAGTCCGGGCGCGGCGGCACGGCCCGCGGTGGCGCCAAGGGCGGTCCGAAGCAGCCCCAGAAGGGCGGCGGCCGTACGGCACCTTCGCGCTCGCGTGAGTACGAGACCCGGGCCGAGGAGCGCAACCGCGAGCGGTACGCGGGCAAGAAGGACATCAAGCTGCCCAAGACCTTCCCCGGCGCCGAGCAGGAGGGCGAGCGGCTCCAGAAGGTCCTCGCGCGCGCGGGCTACGGCTCCCGGCGTGCCTGCGAGGAGCTGATCGACCAGGCCCGCGTCGAGGTGAACGGCGAGATCGTCACCGAGCAGGGCAAGCGGGTCGACCCGGAGAAGGACGAGGTCAAGGTCGACGGCCTGACGGTGGCGACCCAGTCGTACCAGTTCTTCTCGCTCAACAAGCCGGCGGGCGTGGTCTCCACGATGGAGGACCCGGAGGGCCGCCAGTGCCTCGGGGACTACGTCACCAACCGTGAGACGCGCCTGTTCCACGTCGGCCGTCTGGACACGGAGACCGAGGGCGTCATCCTCCTCACCAACCACGGCGAGCTGGCCCACCGGCTGACCCACCCCAAGTACGGCGTGAAGAAGACCTACCTCGCCGCCATCGTCGGCCCGATCCCGCGCGACCTGGGCAAGCGCCTGAAGGACGGCATCCAGCTCGAGGACGGCTACGCCCGCGCGGACCACTTCCGCGTCGTGGAGCAGACCGGCAAGAACTACCTCGTCGAGGTCACCCTCCACGAGGGCCGCAAGCACATCGTGCGCCGTATGCTCGCCGAGGCCGGCTTCCCCGTCGAGAAGCTCGTCCGCACCTCCTTCGGCCCCATCACCCTGGGCGACCAGAAGTCCGGCTGGCTCCGCCGCCTGTCCAACACGGAGGTCGGCATGCTGATGCAGGAGGTCGAGCTCTAGGGTTTGTGCCGTACCGCACGGCAGGGGGAGGACGTCGGCATGAGCATCACCACGATCACGGGGAAGCGCCCCGCCACCGGGGCACTGATCGGGCTCGCCCTCGGGGACGCGCTCGGTTTCCCGACCGAGTTCAACGACGTGCCGTCGATCATCGCCAAGTGCGGGCCCTGGCGCCGGATGGAGCTGCCCGACCGGGCCTTCGTCTCCGACGACACACAGATGACGCTGGCCCTGGGGCGCGGGCTCAGGACGGCGATGGACCGTGGCTACCTCGCGCCGAAGCGGCTGGAGAGGCCGGTGCGTGAGGAGTTCGTGGAGTGGTACCGGTCGCCGGAGAACAACCGCGCTCCGGGACGCACCTGCCTGACCGCCTGCAACCTGCTGACGGAGGACGGGCTGCGGTGGCAGGAGGCCAGTCAGGTCGGGTCCAAGGGATGCGGCGCCAACATGCGGGTGGCCCCCGTCGGGCTGGCACCGGGGCTGAGTGACGACCAGCGTGCCGGGGCCGCCCAGTTGCAGTCCGCGCTGACGCACGGACACCCCACCGCGCTGGCCGCGTCCGACCTCACCGCGCACGCCGTACGACTGCTCGCGCACGGGGTCGAGCCGGGCGGGCTGGTGGAGATGCTGCGCTCGTACGCCGAGGGCAGCCGCACCCGCTACGACCACACCTGGCTCGGCGACCTGTGGAGCCGAGCGCATGATCCGAGCCCCGAGCACTTCATCGCCCGCGGCTGGGACGAGTGCCTGGCGATCCTGGAACGGCTCGAACAGGCCGTGGGCAGCGTGTCACCGGAGGACGATCCCTGCCTGGCCACCGGCGAGGGCTGGATCGCCGAGGAGGCGCTGGCCACCGGCCTGCTGTGCTTCCTGCTCTTTCCCGAGGAACCGGTCACCGCGCTGCGCCGGGCCGCCTGCACCTCCGGCGACTCCGACTCCATCGCCTGCCTCACCGGTGCCTTCGCGGGCGCGTACCTCGGTGCGGGTGCCTGGCCGGCCGAGTGGGCGGAGCGGATCGAGTACCGGGGTGAGCTGCTGGAGCTGGGAGCGCTCTGGGACGCTTAGGGCATGATCGATGATCTCGACATGGACCTGACGCCCGTGATAGCCGAGCAGCCGGACCCCTTGCTGTTCGCCACGGTTTCCGGTGCGCATCTGTACGGCTTCCCCTCGCAGGACTCCGATCTGGATCTGCGGGGGGTCCATCTGCTGCCCGCGGCCGATCTGCTGGGGCTGCGGGAGCCGGAGGAGACCCGGACGCGGATCTGGGTGCGGTACGGCGTGGAGATGGACCTCGTCACGCACGATCTGCGCAAGTTCGTACGGCTGATGCTGCGCCGCAACGGCTATGTGCTGGAGCAGCTCCTCTCGCCCCTGGTCGCGCACACCACCGACGCGCACCAGGAGTTGGCCGCGCTCGTGCCCGGCGTGCTGACCAGCCATCACGCCCACCACTACCGGGGGTTCGCGGCGACGCAGTGGCGGCTGTTCGAGAAGACCGGCGAGCTCAAGCCGCTGCTGTACACCTTCCGGGTCCTGCTCACCGGCATCCACCTGATGCGTTGTGGCGAGGTCCAGGCCCATCTGCCGACCCTTCTCGACCTGGACACCGGCTCGGACGCGCCCGCGTACCTGCGTGATCTGATCGCGGCGAAGGCGGAGCGGGAGCACGGCAGCGCCGAGGTGGAGCACGCGCGCGTGGCCGCCGACGTCGAGAAGCTGCACGCGGTGCTCGACGAGGCCCAGGCCGCCTCAGTCCTGCCCGGCGCGCCCACCGCGTACGACGCCCTGCACGACTTCGTCGTCCGGGTCCGCCTGGCCGGCTGAGGCGCGGCGGGTACGGACCAGGAAGTCCTCCACCCGGCGGCGGTCCGGCTCGGCCGGCAGCGGGCTGCGGTGCGACCACTCGTCCGTCTCCGCCCCCAGGCGGGCCATCCAGGCCTCGACCTCCGGCCAGGGGACCTCGCCCCGCTTCACCGCCAGCAGCGCCTCGCGCCGGTCGCCGACGTCGATCGTCAGCTCGCCCGTGCGCAGCAGGTCGCCGGCGCTCATCAGCAGCCGCAGCAGATGCATCGCGTGCTTCCAGCGCGGGGCGCCGTGGGTGCGGACGTCGGCCTCGAGCTTCCTGTGCTGGCCCAGGGCGTACCGGGTGAACGAGTCGTGGACCCGGCGGGAGAGGAACGCCCCACGCAGCGACAGCAGTTCGCGGCCGGTGTCGTCGATGTGCTCCACCAACGGCGAGTGCAGGCACTCCAGGACGTTCGGGTTCGCGCGCAGCGCCAGCTCGCAGAAGCGCTCCAGCTCCCAGTTGAACTGCTCCTCGCCGGGCCCGTCCACATGCGTCGGCGGCTTCTCGAAGCGCCAGAACAGGGGGGTGGGGGCCACGAAGACGCCCCTGCGGTCGGTGTCGCTGCCCTCCGTGGCCAGCCCGAAGGCGCGCGACCCCATCACGCAGGAGTAGATCGTGTGGTCGCGTACCAGGTCCTCGGGGTGCATGGCCGGGAGCGTACGCGGATCCTCAGGCCAGGCGGATGGATTTTCCGCTCACCGTGATCTTCTTCGGGGGCAGCGGCCTGGTGGCCGGGCCGCGGGCCACCGTGCCGTCGGCGATGTCGAACCTGCTGCCGTGGCAGGGGCAGTCGATGGTGCCGCCCGCGACCTGGTTCACCGTGCAGCCCTGGTGGGTGCAGATCGCCGAGAAGGCCTTGAACTCGCCCCTCTTCGGCTGGGTGACCACGACCTTCCGGTCCGCGAAGATCTTGCCGCCGCCGACCGGGATGTCACCGGGCGCGCCCAGGTCCTTCCCGCCGGAGGTGTTCGTGGAGGACGAGGAACCGTTGTTCCCGCATCCCACGCATCCCGTCGCGAGCGCAGCCGCACCCGTCGCGAGGAATGTACGCCGCGCCGAGCTGTGGGTCATGTCGTCACTCCGAACGTGCGGACACCGAAGGCACCGAGGAAGAAGCAATGAAGAAGCAATGAAGAAGAAGCCATGAAAGCAGCAATCCAGAACAGACTGTCACAGATCGAGCCTTTCGTACGTCTCAGCGGGCGGGCGCCGGAGACCGGGTGGGCGCGGGCTGACTACGCTGGACGGACCAAGAACCGAAACGCACGTCAGCGAGGAGCAGCGCCGTGGCGGTACGAGCGGTCCGGGGGGCCGTCCAGCTCGAGAGGGACGAGGCCGGACACATGGACGAGCAGGTCGGAGCCCTGCTCACCGCCGTCCTGGAGCGGAACGGGTTGTCCTCCGACGATCTGATCAGCATCTGGTTCACGGCCACCCCCGACCTGCACAGCGACTTCCCGGCGGCCGCCGCCCGCAAGCTCGGCATCGTCGACGTGCCGCTGATCTGCGCCCAGGAGCTGGACATCGAGGGCGCCATGCCCCGCGTGGTCCGTGTCCTCGCGCACATCGAGTCGGACCGGCCCCGCGCCGACATCGCCCATGTCTACCTCGGCGCCGCCGCCGCCCTGCGCAAGGACATCGCCCAGTGAGGACCGCGCTCGTCATCGGCACCGGGCTCATCGGCACGTCCGCCGCGCTCGCCCTGACCCAGCGGGGCGTCGTCGTCCACCTCGCCGACCACGACCCCGAGCAGGCCCGTACGGCCGCCGCGCTGGGTGCCGGCACCGACGAGGCCCCCTCCGGTCCCGTGGACCTCGCGATCGTCGCCGCCCCGCCCGCGCACGTCGCGGCCGTCCTCGCCGACGCCCTGCGCCGGGGCGTGGCCCGCGGCTACGTCGACGTGGCCAGCGTCAAGGGCGGCCCGCGCCGCGAGCTGGAGGCCCTCGGCCTCGACCTCTCCTCGTACATCGGCACGCACCCCATGTCGGGCCGTGAGAAGTCCGGCCCGCTGGCCGCGACCGCCGACCTGTTCGAGGGCCGCCCCTGGGTGCTGACGCCCACCCGGGACACGGACACCGAGGTGCTGAACCTCGCCCTGGAACTGGTCTCGCACTGCCGGGCGGTGCCGGTGGTGATGGACGCCGACGCCCACGACCGGGCGGTGGCGCTGGTGTCCCACATGCCCCACCTGGTCTCCAGCACCGTCGCGGCCAGGCTCCAGCACGCCGAGGAGGCGGCCGTACGGCTGTGCGGGCAGGGCATCCGGGACGTGACCCGGATCGCCGCCTCGGACCCGGGGATGTGGATGGACATCCTGTCCGCGAACCCCGGTCCGGTCGCCGACCTGCTCACCGACGTCGCCGCCGACCTGGAGGGGACGGTGCAGGCCCTGCGCGCCCTTCAGTCCTCCGACGAGGCCAAACGGCACGAGGGCAGCGCCGGGATCGAGGACGTGCTGCGGCGCGGCAACGCGGGGCAGGTCCGGGTGCCCGGCAAGCACGGGTCCGCGCCGCGGGCGTACGAGACCGTGGCCGTGCTGATCGACGACCAGCCGGGTCAGCTGGCCCGCATCTTCGCGGACGCCGACCGGGCCGGGGTCAACATCGAGGACGTACGGATCGAGCACGCGACCGGGCAGCAGGCCGGTCTGGTCCAGCTGATGGTCGAGCCGAAGGCGGTGCCGGTGCTGACGGCCGCGCTGCGCGAGCGAGGGTGGGCCCTGCGGCAGTAGGCGGGTGGCGGGCATGCGCGCGTCCAGACGAGTGACCCGCACCCAGTAACCTTGTGCGGGGCGCTCTCGCTCCCCGCACCCCGCACCGCACCAGGAAGGTGTCCCCCGTGGAAAACGGCGCCCCGACCGCCAAGCCCGTGATCGTCGCGATCGACGGTCCCTCCGGCACGGGCAAGTCGAGCACGTCGAAGGCCGTGGCCGCGCAGCTCGGCCTGAGCTACCTGGACACCGGTGCCCAGTACCGGGCGATCACCTGGTGGATGGTGAGCAACGGCATCGACCTGGAGGACCCGACCGCGATCGCGGCCGTCGCCGGGAAGCCGGAGATCATCTCCGGCACCGACCCGTCCGCCCCGGCCATCACGGTCGACGGCGTCGACGTGGCCGGCCCGATCCGCACCCAGGAGGTCACCTCCAAGGTCAGCGCGGTCAGCGCGGTGCCCGAGGTGCGGACCCGGATCACCGAGCTCCAGCGCTCGCTGGCCGTCTCCGCGGAGACCGGCATCGTCGTCGAGGGCCGGGACATCGGTACGACCGTGCTGCCGGACGCCGACCTGAAGGTCTTCCTCACCGCCTCCCCGGAGGCCCGTGCCGCCCGCCGCAGCGGCGAGCTGAAGGGCGTGGACATCCACGCCACCCGTGAGGCGCTGATCAAGCGGGACGCGGCCGACTCCAGCCGCAAGACCTCGCCGCTCGCCAAGGCGGGCGACGCGGTCGAGGTGGACACCACCGAGCTCACCCTCGCACAGGTCATCGAGTGCGTCGTCACGCTCGTCGAGGAGAAGCGGGCCGGGAAGTGACCCAGCCGTCCATTCCTTCCGAGAAGGGTGCCGAGGTCGGGCGGCGCATCGGCGTCGGCCTGATGTACGGGCTGTTCAAGCCGCGCGTGCTCGGCGCCTGGAAGGTGCCCGCGACCGGTCCGCTGATCTTCGCCGTCAACCACTCCCACAACATCGACGGCCCGATGGTCATGGGCGTGGCGCCCCGGCCGACGCACTTCCTGATCAAGAAGGAGGCGTTCGTCGGCCCGCTCGACCCGTTCCTGCGGGGCATCGGCCAGCTGGAGGTGGACCGTCACACCACCGACCGCACGGCCATCACGCGGGCGCTCGGTGTGCTGGAGCACGGGGGAGTACTGGGTATCTTTCCGGAGGGCACCCGGGGTGAGGGCGACTTCGCCTCGCTGCGCGCCGGGCTGGCGTACTTCGCGGTGCGCGGCGGGGCGCCCATCGTGCCCGTGGCCGTGCTGGGAAGTTCCGGGCGGCCGGGACGGTTGATAAGAGGACTGCCTCCGCTGCGCTCCCGCGTCGATGTCGTCTTCGGCGACCCGTTCGAGGCGGGCGACGGCAGCGGGCGGCGCACCCGCAAGGCGCTGGACGAGGCGACCGAGCGCATCCAGAAGCAGCTCACCGCACACCTGGAAAACGCCAGGCGCCTCACCGGGCGCTAGGCCACACTGAGTAGTGGATCAGTCGGGACAACCCGGACGATCCACCGATCACCACGAATGAACGACGAGGTACGGACTCCATGAACGACCACATCCAGCCCGACGGCTCGGCCGAGCACGAGTACGAGCACGGGGCGCTCGGCGACGCCGAGTACGCGGAGTTCATGGAGCTCGCGACCGAGGAGGGCTTCGACCTCGAGGACGTCGAGGGCGCCATCGAGGCGGCGGGCCACGGTCCGCTGCCCGTGCTCGCGGTCGTCGGCCGCCCCAATGTCGGCAAGTCGACTCTGGTGAACCGGATCATCGGCCGCCGCGAGGCCGTCGTCGAGGACAAGCCGGGCGTCACCCGTGACCGGGTCACCTACGAGGCCGAGTGGGCGGGCCGCCGCTTCAAGGTCGTCGACACCGGCGGCTGGGAGCAGGACGTCCTCGGCATCGACGCCTCCGTCGCCGCCCAGGCCGAGTACGCGATCGAGGCGGCCGACGCGGTCGTCTTCGTCGTGGACGCCAAGGTCGGCGCGACCGACACCGACGAGGCGGTCGTCCGGCTGCTGCGCAAGGCCGGCAAGCCCGTGGTGCTGTGCGCCAACAAGGTCGACGGCCCGAGCGGCGAGGCCGACGCGGCCTACCTGTGGTCCCTCGGCCTCGGCGAGCCGCACCCCGTGTCGGCGCTGCACGGCCGTGGCACCGGCGACATGCTGGACGCCGTCCTGGAGGCGCTGCCCGAGGCGCCCGAGCAGTCCTTCGGCACCGCCGTCGGCGGCCCGCGCCGCATCGCGCTGATCGGCCGCCCGAACGTCGGCAAGTCCTCGCTGCTCAACAAGGTCGCGGGCGAGGAGCGCGTCGTCGTCAACGAACTCGCGGGCACCACCCGTGACCCGGTCGACGAGCTGATCGAACTCGGCGGCGTGACCTGGAAGTTCGTCGACACGGCCGGCATCCGCAAGCGCGTCCACCTCCAGCAGGGCGCCGACTACTACGCCTCCCTGCGCACCGCGGCCGCCGTCGAGAAGGCCGAGGTGGCGGTCATCCTGATCGACGCCTCCGAGAACATCTCGGTGCAGGACCAGCGCATCGTCACCATGGCGGTCGAGGCGGGCCGTGCGGTGGTGCTCGCCTTCAACAAGTGGGACACCCTCGACGAGGAGCGCCGCTACTACCTCGAGCGGGAGATCGAGACCGAGCTCGGCCAGGTCGCCTGGGCGCCGCGGGTGAACGTCTCGGCGCGTACCGGCCGGCACATGGAGAAGCTGGTCCCGGGGATCGAGACGGCCCTGGCCGGCTGGGAGACCCGGGTGCCGACCGGCCGCCTCAACGCCTTCCTCGGCGAGCTGGTCTCGGCCCACCCGCACCCGGTCCGGGGCGGCAAGCAGCCGCGCATCCTCTTCGGCACCCAGGCCGGCACCAAGCCGCCGCGGTTCGTCCTCTTCGCCTCCGGCTTCATCGAGGCGGGCTACCGGCGCTTCATCGAGCGGCGGCTGCGCGAGGAGTTCGGCTTCGACGGCACGCCGATCCACATCTCGGTGCGGGTGCGCGAGAAGCGTGGCGCGAAGAAGAAGTGACCGACACGGCGAGAGGGCGGCCCCTGACTCGATCAGGGACCGCCCTCTCGCCGTGTCGCCGTTCGTACGTCAGGCTCCCCGGCGCGGGCCCGGTGGGAGCGCCGCCGGGACGTGGTGCATCCCGGTGTCGTGCTGCCGCCCGAGCATCCCGATCCGCTGCCAGGACGGCTGGTGCTGCCCGGTGCCGTGGCGAGCGCTGTAGGCGCCCGCGCTGTACGCGCTGTAGGAGTTCGAGCCGTACGAACCCGTGCCGGTGCCGTGCGGGGCGTTCCCGAAGGCGGTGAACCCGAACTCCTCCTCCCCGGTGCGGTCGCCCGGCAGCGTCCGGAAGGTCCTGACCCACTCCGCGTAGAGCGAGTCGTAGATCGGCGTGGCCGATGCCCTGCCGGGAACCTCCTGCCCGGACCGCGCGGACGGAATGGGGGAGAAGGACGGGCGGCGTGGGGGAACGTCGTATGTGTGCACGTATGTCCAAACGACCCCGGGCCTTCGGGGATGCGGCTCGGGGGCGTGCCATTAGGGGGGGGCGGCTGTCAGGTGCCCACGCGAGCGCTGTCAGATGCCCGCGAGTGGTAGCGCGGCCGCGACCAGCTTGCCGTTGGCCGCGGCCTTGTCCAGTGCGTCCCGCAGCAGGTCCTCCCGCGGCTGGCGGCCGATGGAACCGACCGGGGCCGCGAACATCAGCACCTGCTGGTGCTTGTTGGCGGCGGCCCGCCACCCGTCCGTGACCTGGAGCGGCTGGTGCGCCTGCCACCAGGCCACCGGCTGCCCGCCGTTCGCGCCCGGCTGGAGCACCGCGTGCAGCTGACCGACGGCCAGCAGCACCGACCACCCGTGGAGCACCGGCGGCACGGCCGCGAGCTCGGTCACCGGCATGAACCCCTGCTCGATGAGCAGGGGCAGGAAGTCGTCCCCGGCTCCGGTGGTGCCTGGACGCACGATCGGCGCGGTCGGCTCCACGACGAGCGCCGGGTGCAACTCCCCGGCGATCAGCACCAGTCCGCTGGTCACCCCGAGTACGGCCTGCTCGGGCACGGCCCTCTCCGCCCGGCCGCCGGAGGCGTGCGCCTCCCCGCTGATGGAGCGGACGGCGCCCTGCAACTGCTCCTCGGTGACCTGGACGACCTGTGAGGGCAGGCAGCTGGCGTGAGCGAAGGCGAGGACGGCGGTCTCGTCCCCGACGAACAGGACGGTGCTGGTGCGCTCCTGCTCGGAGTCGCCCGGGGTGCGGCAGGACGTGCAGTCGTAACTGCCCGGGGCGTTCTCTCCGGCGAGCAGCCGGTCGGCTTCTTCGTCGCCGATCTCGGCGCGTACGGCGTCGCTGACGTCGAGCATGCGCGGCACGGTGGCTCCCTCGGGATGCGGTGCTGGGTCGGCCGGGTGGCTCCCGGCCCATGAGTTCCGGGGGTTCCGGGCTCATGAAGAAGACAACGGGCGATCTGTGGCGGGAGTCACGCCCCGAGGGGAACGGAATCGAACCATCCACCGCACAGGGTCACAGCCGGTGCGGAATCGTCTACTCCCCGTCAACTCAGCGCGTTGTCAAGGAACTTGATCCGGTGAAGTGGGTCACAGATCGCCTGAGCGCCTGGTCGACAAATCCGGAAATCAGCGAATGAAGTGGGTGACCGAAAATCGCTGATACTCGCGGTAACGTCGAACTGGCCTGCGACAACACGGAGTTGGTTGATACCGCCTGGCCGGGGTCCTTACATTCCTCGGCCGTGTGCAACTTGCACCGCTCGGGAACGTTCGCCGGCCGCGCCGCTCAGGCATCACCGCGGCGCCGGTCGCGGCGGACAGGGCGGAGCGTGCGTACCGCGTCCATACGCGGAACCTCGCCCCGCTCGGGGGGCTCCCGGGTCCGTGGAGAGGGAATTACATGTCCGAATGTGCCGATACCACCCGTAGCACCGCTCGTAAGGACAGCGCCCGCAAGGGCCGTACGGCGGCGGTCCTCGCCGGGGCGGCGCTGCTCGCCCCGCTCGGACTGCTGGCTGCGACCGGCGACGCCGACGCGGCGGACAACGGAGTGTGGGACCGCATCGCCCAGTGCGAGAGCGGCGGCAACTGGCACATCAACACCGGCAACGGCTACTACGGCGGACTCCAGTTCTCCGCCTCGACCTGGCGCGCGTACGGCGGCACGGCCTACGCGCCGACCGCCGACCAGGCTTCCAGGGGGCAGCAGATAGCCGTCGCCACCAAGGTCCAGGGCGCCCAGGGCTGGGGCGCCTGGCCGGTCTGCTCGGGCCGCGCCGGAGCCTACGGCGCCGCACCGGCGGCTGCCTCCACCGGTACCTCGGCCGCTACGAAGTCGGCCCCGTCGGCCCGTTCGGCCCCGTCGAAGCCGTCGAAGGCGCCGCAGCGCTCGACCGGCCACACCAACCGCAGCTCGTCCCGCAGCGCGTCGCACGGGAACTACACCGTCCGCGAGGGCGACACCCTGAGCAGGATCGCCGAGCGGCACGGGACCACCTGGCAGCGGATCTACGCCGCCAACAAGTCCGTCATCGGCGGTGACCCCAACCTGATCGTGCCCGGTCAGCGCCTGGAGATCTGAGCCGGTCCGAGCCGGTCTGGAGCCGAGCCGGTCTGATCCGATCCGAGGCGGTCTGATCCGGTTCGAGCACAGCCACTGTCCGCATGAGCAGCGCACCAGGAGCTCATGCGGACAGTGGCTGTCCGCATCTGCTGGCAGACTCGCATCCATGTTGGAGACCTCGGCGCGCCTGCTGCGTCTGCTCTCGCTGCTCCAGGCCCACCGCGAGTGGTCCGGCTCCGAACTGGCCGAACGGCTCGGCGTCACCCCGCGCACCGTCCGCCGGGACGTGGACCGGCTGCGCGAGCTGGGCTACCCCGTGAACGCCAGCCCCGGCACCGGTGGCGGCTACCAGCTGGGGGCGGGGGCCGAACTGCCGCCGCTGCTCCTGGACGACGAGGAGGCGGTCGCCGTCGCGGTCGGGCTGCGCACCGCCGCCGGCCAGGGCATCGAGGGCATCGGCGAGACCTCGGTACGGGCCCTCGCCAAGCTGGAGCAGGTGCTGCCGGGCCGGCTGCGCCGCCGGGTGGGCGCCCTCAACGCGTTCACCGTGCCGATGCTGCGCGGACCGCAGCCCTCCGCCGCCGACCCGGCCGTCCTGACCGAACTGGCCAACCTGTGCCGGGACGCCGAGCGGCTCCGCTTCGACTACCGCGACCACGAAGGCACCCCCGGCCGCCGTACCGTCGAACCGCACCGGCTGGTGTGCACCGAGCGCCGCTGGTACCTGGTCGCCTGGGACCTCGACCGCGCCGACTGGCGGACCTTCCGCGTCGACCGCATCACCCCCAGGCCGCCGCACGGTCCACGCTTCACCCCGCGCGAGCCGCCCGCCGAGGATCTCGCCGCCTATGTCTCCCGCGGGGTCTCCACGCGCGCGTACGCCTCGCACGCCGCCGTCCGGCTGCTGGTGCCCCTGGCGGAGGCCGCCGAGCGGATCTCGCCGTCCGCCGGGACGCTCGAGCCCGACGGAGCGGACGCCTGCGTCCTGCGCGCCGGCGCCGCGAACCTGGACGTGATGGTGGTGCACGTGATGATGCTCGGCTTCGACTTCGAGGTGCTGGAACCCGCCGGGCTCATCGAGACCGTCAGAACGGCCCGCGACCGGCTCTCACGCGCTCTGGGTGAGGCCCCTCCGCGCGGGGGGTCCGTGCCGGATCGGTGAATTTCCTATGCGGTGTCAGCTTGCGCGGCAGTGCTTGGATCCGGAATGGAACGGCACTTTCCGCCGGGCTCTGCCGGGCTATTCGACACCCCGGACCGGCACCCGGGAATTTCGTTCGATTCCCCCGGCAAGCCGTGCGGAAACCCCCGTTCGTGTGACGGAGTTCGGCCGTATCGGGCGTCGTGATCCTGTGACAGAAGTGTGACGGGGAAGGGACGCGCGGCTAGCGTGGCCGTATGGCACCGATTCCCACTCCGTCAGCGGAGCCCCAGGACAGTCCGGAAGGGTACGTCGGCCTCGACGCGGCGCGTGCCGAGCGACTCGCGCGGGAGAGGGGGTGGTCGACGGTGCGGTCGCTGCCGCCGGGCGCGATCATCACGATGGAGTACCGGGCGGGACGGCTGAACTTCGAGGTGCGCGACGGCCGGGTGGCTCGCGCCTGGAAGGGCTGAGAGTCGTTCCGAGCCGGTGAGCGGTACGGCGAAGGCCCCGGTCCTGCGGGCAGGAACCGGGGCCTCGTGGCCTGTTCTGGCTTCGCGGGGATGGCTGTGCGTACCGGCCCCGCCGCTTCGCCGGCGGTCAGCCGCCCGTGACGGGGCGGGCCGCCGGGGCCGCACCGCGCGGGACGCGCTCCGGGTGCGGCGGACGGCGGTTGCCCGCCGGGGTGACCGGGGGGCGCTCCGAACGGGCGGCGTGCGGACTCGGCGTCCGGTGGACCGGGGTCCGGGGCGAGTGGGCGGAGGAGACCGGCTCGCGGGCCGGGGTCGTCCGCTCGGCGGGTGCGGTGAGCGGCTTGAGCGCCACCGGGGTGACCGGGATCGGCGCGGGCGCGGTGCGGCCGCGGCGGGCGCGCCAGCGGTCGCGCAGGTCGAACAGGGCGTCCTCGGTCCGGGCGATGAACGGCTCGCACCACGGCAGCGCCAGCAGGATCAGCAACCCCGCGGCCCAGCCCAGCAGTACGTCGCTCAGCCAGTGCGTACCGAGATAGACGGTGGCCATCCCGACGCCGAGCGAGGTCACGGCCGAGATCGCGGACAGCCAGCGGCGGGCTCTCGGGGTGGAGGCCAGATACGCCAGGATGCCCCACGTCACCACCGCGTTGGCGGTGTGGCCGCTGGGGAATATATCGCCGCCCAGACCCATCTCGTTCGAGCCGATGATGGTGGCGTAGTGCGGTCCGAGACGGCCCATGCCGTACTTGGCGGCGCCGACCGTGATGTTCAGCAGCAGCAGCGAGGCGCCGAGGGTCAGCAGCGGACGGACCGTGTGCTGCCGCCAGGAGCGCCAGCCCAGCCAGGCCGCGACCATCACGGCGGTGGGACCGCGCTGGCCGAGCACCACGTAGTAGTCGACGAACCAGTGGATACCCGACCACTGCTGGTACGGCCGGAAGAACATGACCTGCCAGTCGAGCCGGACCAGCCAGGAGGTGGTCACCACGGCCCACACGATCGCCAGGTAGAAGGCCAGGGTCGCCGAGAACAGCACGACCCGGTGCCGGCTCATCCTCGGCACGTCGATGTGGGCCGGCCGTTCCGGCTCACGGTCCAGCCTGGCGAACACCCGGTCCGGACGGCGGGTGAGCTTTCGTTCGGTACGCACCCAATCGACGTTACAGCGAGTGAGCTCTCAAGCCGGTCCAATCAGCGGCTTTGTGATGACGATGTGATGTGGGAAACCTCTCAGGAGGGCGCCCAATTACGAGGATTCGACAATCCTCCTCGATCGTCTCCCGCAATTCCTTTGATCATGCCGGGTGTTACTTATATGGCACTTATGAATTCGTTCACCGAATGATGGGGTGGAATTCTCCGGGTGCTCATCGGGCGGGCCGGAACGATCACGGGGGACCGGAACCGTTCAGCCAGAACGCCCCGTAGATCGCGGCGGCCACCGCCAACAGGCCGGTGACCAGCGCGGATCGGGACGTACGTGACCGGGCCAGGGCCGTCGCGAGGGGCAGCAGCAATGGAAAGGCCGGCAGCAACAGACGCGGCTTGGAGCCGAAGTAGCTCGACGCGCACAGGGCGAGCGCGACGACGACACCGGTGTACACCAGCAGGGGAAGCGGCTGGCGCTGCCGTACGCCGATCAGGTACAGCCAGATCACCAGGCCGACACCGATGATCAGCCCGGCCCCGGCGAGGGCCGACGGAAATGACGTGAACTTGTCGGCCACGAAACGGGCGAAGGCATATCCGCCGTCGAAGCCGTTCCGCCAGCCGGCCTGGACGTCCAGATAGCCGAGCGGACCCTTGCCGGTGCGCTGGCCGACCCAGAGGACATAGACGGCGGCGCCGAGGGGGGCGAGGAGCATGCCGAGGGCGCGGGACCAGAAGAGTGCGCCGGTGGTGGCGCGAGGGGCGTGCGGTGTGACGGCTGCGCCGCTCGCCGCGTCAGAGGCGCACTCCCCGCTCCGTGCGCCGTACGTGGCGGCCGTGCTCCGATCCCGCACGAACGAGACCACTCCGGCCGTCCACACCGCCGCGACCACGGCGAGCCCCACCGGCCGGGTCAGCCCGGCCAGCGCCGCCAGCGTGCCCGCGGTCACCCACCGGCCGGTCAGCACGGCGTACAGCGACCAGGCCGCGAGAGCGGTGAACAGCGACTCGCTGTACGCCATCGACTGCACGATCCCGACCGGCAGCACCGCCCACAGCAGCACCGCGCAGACCCCCGCGCGCGGGCCGTACCCGTGGTCCGCCACCGCGAAGATCCCCCAGGCCGCGGCGAGCGAGGCGAGCAGGCTGACGACGAAGCCGGCGTCGGCGTACGACAGCGGGGCCAGCGCGTGCAGCAGCCGCTCCAGCCAGGGCAGCAGCGGAAAGAAGGCCAGGTTGGAGTGGACGTCGCCGTTCGGCAGCCGCACCTCGTAGCCGTAGCCCAGTTCGGCGACCCGCGTGTACCAGAGGGCGTCCCAGCGGGCGGTGAGCAGCGTGTACGCGCTCTTGCCGCGCGCCGCGCTCCATGCCACCAGGACGAGCAGGCCCAGGGCGCGGACGGCGGCGTACCCGAGGAGGGCCGGGGCCGCCCGGCGCAGGGGCGTGACGCGGGACGGTGCCACGCGCGTTGCAAGGTCGGTCACGGGCTCGATTATCGGCCGGGCGTGGAACCGGCCTTCCCACCGGGGCGTGGTCAAGGGAAGGAGAAGTGGTGTACGCCACATGTTTCCGATGTGAGTGTGAGAGGTCCACCACGTGTATGCGGAGCGAACTCGCGTACGCTGACGTGTCACTCGCGTTCGTATGCGCGGGCCGGAGATCCCACCGCTCCTCCGGCCGAAGTCATGGGACACCCCAGCCCGTGAGCCCGCCGAACCCGAGGAAACTTCTGGGAGGTACGTGCATGTCCGGGACGACCACGGCCGCGTCCGCGCTGCGCCGTCGGGCGGCCGGGGCAGGTGCCAACCGCTGGGTCGTCCTCGTCGTCCTGTGCGTCAGCCTGCTCCTGGTCGCCCTCGACGCGACCGTGCTGCACGTGGCGGTGCCCGCCGTCACCGAGGACCTCAGGCCCGGCGCCATCGAACTGCTGTGGATCGTCGACATCTACCCGCTCGTCTGCGCCTCGCTGCTGATCCTCTTCGGCACGCTCGGCGACCGGGTGGGCCGCCGGCGGGTCCTGCTGCTCGGGTACGCGCTGTTCGGCGTCGCCTCCGCCGTCGCGGCCTTCGCGCCGAGCGCGCAGGTGCTGATCCTCGCCCGGGCGCTGCTCGGCGTGGGCGGCGCGATGATCATGCCGGCCACGCTGTCCATCCTCCGCCAGGTCTTCCCCGACCGGCGGGAGCGGGCGCTGGCGATCGGCATCTGGAGCGCGGTGGCCGCGGTGGGGGCGGCGGTGGGGCCGCTGCTCGGCGGTTTCCTGCTCGAGCACTTCTGGTGGGGTTCGGTGTTCCTGGTGAACATCCCCCTGATGCTGGTCAGTCTGCCGGTCGGGCGGCTGCTGCTGCCCGAGTCGACGGGTGCGCGGAACGGTCCCTGGGACGTGGTCGGCGCGCTGATGGCGGCCGTCGGGCTGTTCGGGGTGGTGCTGGGAGTGAAGCGGCTCGGGGGCGGCGAGCCGGTGGCCGACGTGCTCACGGTGGCGCCGCTCGTGGTGGGCGCGGGGCTGCTGTTCCTCTTCGTACGGCGTCAGCGGCGGCGGCCGTATCCGCTGGTGGATCTGCGGATGTTCGGGCGGCCGGCGTTCAGTACGGCGGTCGGGTGCATCGTGCTGGCGATGCTCGCGCTGGTGGGGCTGGAGCTGATCGCGGCGCAGTACCTCCAGTTGGTGCTGGGGCTGTCGCCGCTCGCGACCGGCCTCAGGCTGCTGCCGCTGACCCTCGCGGCGATGGCGGCCGGGCTGGCGGGCGCGCGGATGCTGCGGCGGTTCGGGCCGCGGCGGATGGTGTGCTTCGGGTTCTGCCTGACGGCGGCGGCCGTGCTGACGCTGACCGGGATGGGCGGCCGGGACAACACCGTGCTGCTGCTGGCCGGGTTCCTGCTGCTGGGCTTCGGGCTGGAGACGACGCTGTTCGGGGCGTACGAGTCGATGCTGAGCGAGGCGCCGGCCGAGCAGGCCGGTGGGGCCGCGGCCATCGGGGAGACCTCCTACCAGCTCGGGGCCGGGATCGGGATCGCGCTGCTCGGCAGTGTGATGAACGCGGCGTATGCGCCCGGGCTGGCGTCCGTTCCGGGCGTGCCGGCGCCCGCGGCGGCCTCGGCGGGGCATTCGCTGGGGGAGGCCTACGAGGTTGCCGCGCAGCTGGGCGGGAAGGCCGGGGGCGCGCTGCGCAGGGCGGCGCGGGAATCCTTTGTGCACGGGCTGCACGTCACGTTGCTGGTGAGTGCGGGGCTGCTGATGCTCGGGGCCGTGATGGCGTTGCGGTTGCCGCGGGTGATGCAGTGCGAGGGCGGCGAGGTCGAGGTGCCCGCGCCCCGTGAGCCGGAGAGATCCCGCGTCTCGGCCTGACCGCCGCGCTCGGCTTCGGCGGGGCGTCTCCCACTCACGCACCACCCGTGCGGGTCGGCCGGGAGGGGGACGTCTCCCGTGGGGGTTGCTCGCTGTCGGCGGCCGACCGTGGTACGAGGGAGAGTGTGGGGTGGACTGGCCAGGCCGCACGTCGTAACGTCGGGGCGGAAATCTTGGCTAGCGGTGCTAGTTTTACCGGAGGGTACATGTCCGCGTCCTCGAAGTTGCCCCCGTTCGACCCGGCCGACCCGCTCGGCATCGACGATCTCCTGGAACCCGAGGACCTGGCCGTCCGGGAGACCGTGCGCGCCTGGGCCGCGGACCGTGTGCTGCCGTATGTCGCCGACTGGTACGAGAAGGGCGAGCTGCCCGGCATCCGGGAGCTGGCGAGGGAACTCGGCGGTATCGGTGCGCTCGGGATGTCGCTCACCGGGTACGGCTGCGCCGGGGCGAGCGCCGTGCAGTACGGACTGGCGTGCCTGGAGCTCGAGGCCGCCGATTCGGGGATCAGGTCCCTCGTCTCGGTGCAGGGCTCGCTCGCCATGTACGCCATCCACCGCTTCGGCAGCGAGGAGCAGAAGCAGGCCTGGCTGCCCCGGATGGCCGCCGGCGAGGTGATCGGCTGCTTCGGGCTCACCGAGCCCGACCACGGCTCGGACCCCGCCTCCATGCGGACGTACGCCAAGCGCGACGGCGGGGACTGGCTGCTGAACGGCCGGAAGATGTGGATCACCAATGGCTCCGTCGCCGGAGTGGCCGTGGTCTGGGCGCGGACCGACGAGGGGATCCGCGGATTCGTCGTGCCCACCGACGCCCCCGGCTTCTCCGCGCCGGAGATCAAGCACAAGTGGTCCCTGCGGGCCAGCGTCACCAGTGAGCTCGTCCTCGACGACGTGCGGCTGCCCGCCGATGCCGTACTGCCGGAGGTCGTCGGTCTCAAGGGGCCGCTCAGCTGTCTCTCCCACGCCCGCTACGGCATCGTCTGGGGTGCCATGGGGGCGGCGCGGTCCTGTCTCGAGACCGCCGTCGACTACGCGAAGTCACGGGAGCAGTTCGGCCGGCCCATCGGGGGCTTCCAGCTCACCCAGGCCAAACTCGCCGACATGGCGGTCGAACTGCACAAGGGGATTCTGCTCGCCCACCACCTGGGGCGGCGCATGGACGCCGGTCGGCTGCGTCCCGAGCAGGTCAGCTTCGGCAAGCTCAACAACGTCCGCGAGGCCATCGACATCTGCCGGACGGCGCGGACGATCCTCGGTGCCAACGGGATCTCGCTCGAATATCCCGTGATGCGGCACGCGACCAACCTCGAGTCGGTGCTCACCTACGAGGGCACCGTCGAGATGCACCAGCTCGTGCTGGGCAAGGCGCTCACCGGGCTCGACGCCTTCCGCTGACCCCGGGAGCGGGGCAGGGCCGGCGAGCGGCCCTGCCTCAGCTCTGGTTGAAGAAGCCGTCCGAGTGGTGGGACCTGGCCTCCCCGCTGACGATCTCGGTGTCCGCGGGCGTCAACAGGAACACCCGGTTGGAGACTCTGTCGATGGAGCCGCGCAGGCCGAAGATGAGCCCGGCCGCGAAGTCGACCACGCGCTTGGCGTCGCCGGGCTCCATGGCCGTGAGGTTCATGATGACCGGCACCCCCTCCCGGAACAGCTCGCCGATGGCCCGGGCGTCCCGGAAGCTGTCCGGGGTCACCGTGCCGATCCGGCGGCCCTTCTCCTCGGCGACGTCCGTCGCCACCTTCACCCGCGGGTCGGTGACCCAGGCATCCCCGGGCTCGCTCCCCTCGGAGTAGTCGTCGTCGTAGTAACGCTCGTCATCGTTGTCGTCGACGAGGCCGAGCCACGCACTCGCCTTGCGTACCGATCCCATGGACGCCTCCTCTCACAGCGGTCCTCGTTGCTTCCGCATCCCTATGGTCATCCATGATGCGGACGGCGCGCCAAGTGGATAGACGCCGCGCGGGGGGTTTGTGACGGTACTGGTGCACAGCGAATCCGTCGAGAGCCCGTGTGCCCCAAGGGTCCTGGTCTACACGGCTGCTGACTGAGAGTGAAATATTATTGTCACCCGCGTATGGGTGATGCGTGGTGCGTACGGGTGAGCGCGGCGACTGCTCCGAACCGACTGTCGGTCGATACGATGCCGCAGCTCAACGTCGCATCACACCACGGGGGATCATCGTGTTCGGAATCGTCAGGCCCTGTAGTCACCGTCTCGGTGAGAGCCTCAAGACGGAATGGCTCGCCCATCTGTGCGGACTGTGCCTCGCGTTGCGCGGGGACCACGGGCAGTTCGCGCGCATAGTCACCAACTACGACGGGCTCCTCATATCGGTTCTGACGGATGCTCAGACCCGGCGGGACGGCCTTCTGCGGCGTACCGCCGGGCCGTGTCCGTTGCGCGGGATGCGCACCGCCTCCGTGGCCCAGGGCGAGGGGGCCCGGCTCGCGGCGGCCGTCTCGCTGGTGCTGGCCTCGGCCAAGGTGCGCGACCATGTCGCCGACGGCGACGGACTGCTGGCCCGGCGGCCGGTCGCGCTCGCCGCGCGCCGGGTCGCCGTCAACTGGGGACGCGCGGGTGCCCGTACCGGCGCGGACATCGGGTTCGACACCGCCGTACTCGTGGACGCCGTCGACCGGCAGCTCGCCATCGAGTCCCTCGCGGGCCCGGGAACACCGATCCTGAGCGTCACCGAGCCCACCGAGACGGCGACCGCCGCCGCCTTCGCGCACACCGCCGTACTGGCCGGACGGCCGGGCAACGCCGAACCGCTCGCCGAGGCCGGCCGGCTCTTCGGACGGCTGGCCCACCTTTTGGACGCCGTGGAGGACCGCGCCGCCGACGCCGAGTCCGGCGCCTGGAACCCGCTCACCGCGACCGGCACCCCGCTCACCGAGGCCCGCAGGCTCGCCGACGACGCGCTGCACGGCATCCGGCTCGCCCTGCGCGAGGCCGAGTTCGACGACGGGAAGCTGGCGCACCTGCTGCTCGTGCACGAACTGCGCCGCTCGGTGGACCGGGCGTTCGACACCCGGTCCTGCGGGCACGCACCCGAGGCCTCCTTCGGACCGCCCCCGGGCCCGCACGCGCCCCAGGCGCCGGGAAACCCCTACGGCAACCCCTTCGGCGGTGAGCCGCCGCGCCCGGAGAAGCGGGGCTTCTGGGCGGGCTGTGCCGCCGCCCTCGGGCTGTGCTGCACCTGCAAGGTGTGCTGCGCCGACGAGTACGAGGGCCCCTGGTCGCGCAAGAAGCGCGAGGGCTGTTGCAGCGACTGCGACTGCTGCGACTGCTGCGACGCCTGCCAGTGCTGCGAGATCTGCGAGTGCTGCTCGTGCTGCGACTGCGGTCTGTGACGTCCGCTCAGTTGTGCGTCGTGTGCTGCCTCCTGGAATCGGAAAAGGCATGCGGGAGCGCGAGGGGAGGGGTGCGCGTGTGAAGGCAGAAGAGGGAGAGAAGCAGGGAGAGAAACAGGAAGAGAAGAGGCAGAAACGCGGAAGAGGCCCGACCGGATCAGGGGATCAGGGCGCGCAGTGGGGTCGGCTCAACAGGAACAGGACCACACACGACCGAAGTCGATGTGGGAGCGGGTGACCAGCCACTGCTGTGGACGCATGGGCCAAGTGGAACAGGCATCCGATTGCCCGTCAACCGACTTGAGACGTACCGCTCACATCATGGACGGCCTTGACAGTGAGGGGAAACGGCCCCGTACAGTCGGCGCACGGCCCTGCTGAGGGGCTCGGCCGTGGCGCGCCTTGCCGCGCGCCTGTGTGAAGGCAATCACCCGTGTTCCAGCTGCGTCACGGAGCCTTCCCATGTCTTTCGACACCCTCCCCGAAGTCCCCGCACTGGTGATCGTCGGTGCCGGCCCGCGGGGGACCGGTCTTCTGGAGCGCATCGCCGCCAACGCGCCCGAGCTGTACGCCGGCGCGGGCCTCGACATCCACCTCGTCGACCCGCATCCGCCGGGCGCCGGACGCATCTGGCGGGCCGCGCAGTCCCCGCTGCTGTGGATGAACTCGCACGCCGAGGACGTCACCATGTTCACCGACGAGACGGTGGAGATGGCCGGGCCGGTGCGCGAGGGCCCCACCCTGCACGAGTGGGCGGGCCTGGACGGACGCACCTTCGCGGACCGCCGGATCCAGGGCGGCTACCTGCGCTGGGTGTACGACCGGGCGGTGGCCGGCCTGCCGCCGGGCGTCACCGTCCACCACCACCCCCGGCGCGCCCTGCGCCTCGGCGGCTCGCCCGAGGGCCGCCAGCAGGTGTGGCTGGAGGGCCGCCCGCGCCCGCTCCTCGCCGATCTCGTCGTCCTCGCCGTCGGCCACCTCGACGCCGAACCCGACGCGGAACAGGCTCATTTGGCGGCGTACGCCCGTGAGCACGGCCTGGTGCACCTCCCGCCCGACTACACCGCCGACAGCGACCTCACGGCTCTGAAGCCCGGCGAACCCGTCCTCGTCCGGGGTTTCGGGCTCGCCTTCGTCGACCTGATGGTGCTGCTCACGGAGGGGCGCGGCGGGCGGTACGAGGGGGACGCCTACCTCCCCTCGGGCCGCGAGCCGGTCCTGTACGTCGGCTCACGGCGCGGAGTCCCGTACCACTCGAAGATCGGCTACGACTGGACCGGCGAACGCCCCCCGCTGCCCCGCTTCTTCGGGCCCGCCGAGGCCGGGGAACTGCTCGCGCGGCCGGAGGGCTTCGACTTCCGCCGGGACGTGTGGCCGCTGGTCGAGAAGGAGCTCGGCTTCGCCCACTACCACCGGCTGTTCACCGCCCACCCCGAGCGGACGGCCATCGCCTGGCGGGACTTCGAGGAGAAGTACGCCGCGGGGGACGCCGCCGACGTCGAGGCCCTCGTCGCCTCCGCCGTACCGGACCCCGCCGACCGGCTGGACCTCGACGCGCTCCACCATCCGCTGGACGGG
Organism: Streptomyces sp. NPDC046915; assembly: GCF_040644935.1. Taxonomy (NCBI): domain Bacteria; kingdom Bacillati; phylum Actinomycetota; class Actinomycetes; order Kitasatosporales; family Streptomycetaceae; genus Streptomyces; species Streptomyces sp. NPDC046915. The sequence goes on from NZ_JBEYXB010000007.1 coordinate 51,327, forward strand.
GTGCGGTACGGCTCGCACGAGGAGTTCCAGCACGGGCTGCGGCAGTACATCGAGGGCGACCTCGGCCGACGGCACGACGCCCGGCACAGCGCCGACCTGGCGGTCTTCCTCGGGCTGCTGTCCGTCTACGGGCAGCTGATCCGGCTCGGCTCCATCGGCCCCTGGTGGCACGGCTTCTTCAGCCACCTCGCCTCCGGTCCGCCCGGACCCCGGCTGCGGCAGATGCTCGCCCTGTCCCGGGCGGGACTGCTCCGGTTCGTCGGCGCCGGCCTGACCGTCGCCGCCGAGGACGGTGTGTTCCGGGCGTCGAGCCCCACCGTGCCCGGCTTCTCGGCCGCGGCACGGGCGCTGGTCGAGGCACGGCTGCCCGAGCCCACCGTCGGCCGGGCCCGCGACGCCCTGCTGCGCGAACTGCACGCCGACGGGGCCGCCGAGACCCCCGACGGGCTGCTCCGGGTGGACCCCGGCGACGGGCGGATCCTCGACCGGGACGGCCGGCCGCACCCCCGCCGCTTCGCCCTCGGCCCCTACACCGACGGCCGTACCCCGGGCGCGTTCACCCGGCCGCGCACCGGCGGCCCCGCCTTCCGGCAGAACGACGCCACCGCCCGGGCCGTACTGGCCTTCCTGCGGGACCTGACCCGTCCCGCCGCCGCGTGAGAAAGGGTTCCGTCACATGAGCTCATCGCACGGCCGGGCGCTGCTGCACCTGGCCGCCGCCGTCGACCTGCCGTCGGAGTACGACGCAGGCTCCCATGTGGAGCTGGCCCGGCTCGCCGAGAGCGGTGGGCTCGACTTCGTCACCCTCGACGATGCCTTCGCCCGCCCCGGGCCGGACGCGCTCGCCGCGCTGTCCCGGGTGGCGCCCGCCACCCACCGGATCGGCCTGGTCCCGACCGTCACGACCACGCTCACCGAGCCCTTCCAGGTGCAGGCCGCCGTCGCCGCCCTGGACCGGGTCAGCCACGGCCGGGCGGGCTGGCGGATCGACGTCCCGGCCGCAGAGGGCGAAGTGGCCGAGGCGGCCGCACGGTTGTGGGACAGCGCGCCCCGCTCGCCGCAGGGCCACCCCGTCCGGGTGGCCGACGCCACCGAGGGCCCCGCCCGGCCGGCCGCGTCCCGCCACGCCGACGTCGCCCTGGTCCGCGCCGCCGACCCCGCGCGGGTCGCGGCCGTACGGGACCGGCTGCGGGCGTCGGCCGCCGAGTCCGGGCGGGACCCGGACAGCCTCCGGGTCCTGGCCGGACTCATCGTCGACCTCGGCGACGGCGAGCACGCGGCCGAGCCGGGCCACGGCGGGGGCGGCCCCCGGCAGACCGCGCGGGGCCCGCTGTACCGGGGCGGCCCCGTCGACCTCGCGGAGCTGATCGCCGCCTGGCACGCGGACGGCGTCGCCGACGGCTTCCACCTCACCCCGGCCGAGCCGCGCCGTGACCTGGAGCGGCTCGTCAACGGCACCGTCGCGCTGCTCCAGCACCGCGGCCTGTTCCGCACCTTCTATCCGGGCAGCACCCTCCGGGAGCACCTCGGCCTGGCCCGGCCCGCCCGTCCGGTGCGGTCCGCCCCGGTATGGAATGGCTGAACCCACATGGAATTGTTGATCAGCATATGGAAGGTTTGAGCGCATGACGACGGACGCATCCGACGACTGGAAGCGGTGGCACGAGGACCGTGTGGACGCCGTGTCCGCGCCCCACGGGCCGCTCGCGCTCACCGGCACGCACTGGATCGAGGACTATCCGGAGGGACGACTTCCGGACATCCCGGGCACCTGGGCCGTGGACGGTGACGCGGTGCTGCTCACCGCCACCGGGGCCGACGGCCTCACCGTGGACGGCCGGCCCTTCTCCGGCGCGATACACCTGGCCGCCGACGGCGGGCCGGAGGAGTCGTCCCGGGTCGCGCTCGGCGGTCGGCGGCTCGTCGTGCTGATACGTGAAGGGGTCTGGGGAATCCGGGACTACGACCCGGACGCCGAGGCCCGCCGGAGCTTCCGGGGCATCGACGCCACCTCGTACGACCCACGCTGGTCGGTGCCGGGGCGCTTCACGCCGTACGACGGGACGCGCACCGTCCGGGTCGGGAGCGCGGACGGGGTCGAGCGCGGGCTCGGCCTCGCCGGTGAGCTCGCCTTCGCCCTGGGCGGGCGGGAGCTGACGCTCCGGGTGGCGCGGCGGGCGAGCGGTGTGCTGTGGGCGGTGTTCGCCGACGCCACCAGCGGCGACACCAGTTACCGGTTCCGGTTCCTGCACCCGGCCGCCCCCGACGCCGACGGTCGCACCACCGTCGACTTCAACCGGGCCGTGCTGCCGCCGTGCGCCTTCGCCGACCACTTCCTGTGCCCGTTCCCGCCCCCGGGGAACACACTGGACGCCGCCGTCGAGGCGGGGGAGCGGCGGCTGCTCTGAACCCGTCGCTCCTCGGGGGGAACTGACAGGGCGTCAATCGCCTGAATCGCATCAAGAACACACACAGACGACACAGATCGCACACAGTCGCACGGCCGAAAGGCGCCCTTGCGCCTACCGGCCGTTCGGCCGAATACTCCCCCACAGCGCTTGTCAGGGGCACGGCATGCCCGAATCCGGGCGTCGACACTCCCTGGCTGCGCCTCACGGGCCCCGACCCCACGCGGGCCCCCGACTTCCCCTGGGAGGGAACGAAAAGTGAGGATCAAGCGCAACACCCCCCGCGGCCCCATCGCGAGACGGACCCGGCTGATCGCCGTGACCACCGGCTTCGTGGCCGCGGCCGCGGTCGCCGTCCCCACCGCGAGCGCGAGCGACGCCCAGAGCTTCAGCACCGCCCAGCTCAGCACGGCGAGCGGTTCCGTGCTCAAGGCGGACATCCCCGGCACGGCCTGGGCCGTCGACAGCAAGACCAACCGGGTCGTCGTCACCGTCGACAACACCGTCTCCAAGGCCGAGATCGCCAAGATCAAGCGGCAGGCGGGTGCCAACGCCGGTGCCCTGGCCATCAAGCACACCGCCGGCAAGTTCAACAAGCTGATCAGCGGCGGCGACGCCATCTACGGCGGCTCCTACCGCTGCTCGCTCGGCTTCAACGTGCACAGCGGGAGCACGTACTACTTCCTGACCGCGGGCCACTGCGGTGAGGTCGCCTCGACCTGGTACAGCAACTCCGGTCACACCACGACCCTGGGCACGAACGTCAGCTACAGCTTCCCGGGCAACGACTACGCGCTGGTCCGCTACACCAACTCCTCGATCGCGCACCCGAGCGCGGTCGGCAGCCAGACCATCTCCAGCGCGGCCACGCCGGCCGTGGGCACGACGGTGTACCGCCGCGGCTCCACCACCGGCACCCACAGCGGCCGGGTCACCGCGCTGAACGCCACCGTCAACTACGGCAGCGGTGACATCGTCTCCGGCCTGATCCAGACCACGGTCTGCGCCGAGGGCGGCGACAGCGGCGGCCCGCTGTACGGGGGTTCCGTGGCCTACGGTCTGACCTCCGGCGGCAGCGGCGACTGCTCCTCCGGCGGTACGACCTTCTTCCAGCCGGTCACCGAGGCGCTGAGCGCCTACGGCGTGAGCGTCGGCTGACGGTCCCTCCGGTTCGGCCCCGGGAGAAGCCCCCGCACGCGAACCCGCGCGCGGGGGCTTCTCCTTGCGTGGCAAGGGCGAAAACAAGCCACGGCTCGATGTCACTGTCCGCTGAAGGTTACTCGCGCGTAGTGTTTGCAGTGCGAATTCCTCTGGGCGGCCGTCGGCGGTCGAGGGGGAAGGGGGCGCGCGGCTCCCTGGTACGCGCGTCCTGAAGTCGACCTTGTGTGCTCCCTGTGCGGTTCGGAAGAGTGGGCGCCCGTCAACCAGCCTTCCGGTCCGCGGGTTCCCCACAACCCCCGGACCGATCCCCCCACAGGAGGACGCGAGTTGAAGCACCGACGCATACCCGGGCGGCGGGCGGTCGTGGCAGGCGCGGGCGTCGCCGCACTGGTCGCCGCGGGAGTCACCTTCCAGAGTGCGAACGCCAGCGAACCCGCGAAGACCGCTGCGCCGCAGACCCTTTCGGCCCCGGCGGCCGGAAAGCTCGCCACCACGCTCGTCGGCGACCTCGGCGCCGACGCCGCGGGCACGTACTACGACGCGAAGGCGAAGAGCCTCGTCGTGAACGTGCTCGACGAGACCGCCGCGAAAACCGTCGAGGCGGCCGGCGCCAAGGCGAGAGTCGTCGCGAACTCCCTCGCCGAACTCGACGGCGCCCGCACCACGCTGAAGCAGGACGCCACCATCCCCGGCACCTCCTGGGCCACCGACCCGGTCGGCGACAAGGTCGTCGTCACGGCCGACAAGACGGTCTCCGGGGCGCAGTGGGCCAAGCTCACCAAGGTGGTCGACGGACTCGGCGGCACGGCCGAACTCAAGCGGAGCGCCGGGGAGTTCAAGCCCTTCCTCGCGGGCGGCGACGCGATCACCGGCTCGGGCGGGCGCTGCTCGCTCGGCTTCAACGTGGTCAAGGACGGGCAGCCGTACTTCCTGACCGCGGGGCACTGCACCGAGGCCATCTCCACCTGGTCGGACTCCTCCGGCGCCGTGATCGGCAAGAACGAGCGGTCCAGCTTCCCGGGCAACGACTTCGGCCTGGTGAAGTACACCTCGGGCACCGACCACCCGAGCGAGGTCGACCTCTACAACGGCTCCGCCCAGAAGATCACCGGCGCGGCCGAGGCCACCGTCGGCATGAAGGTCACCCGCAGCGGGTCGACCACCCAGGTGCACTCCGGCACGGTCACCGGTCTGAACGCCACCGTGAACTACTCGGAGGGCACCGTCAGCGGCCTCATCCAGACCGACGTGTGCGCCGAGCCCGGTGACAGCGGCGGCTCGCTCTTCTCGGGCAGCGACGCGATCGGCCTGACCTCCGGCGGCAGCGGCGACTGCACCGCCGGCGGCGAGACGTTCTTCCAGCCGGTCACGGAGGCGCTGTCGGCCACGGGCGCCCAGATCGGCTGATCCGCCGAGCGCACGACCCCCGGAAGTCCCGCCCCCGCGCGCGAGGGGCGGGACTTTCCGTGTTTGCGCAGGTGGGACGCGCCGGAACGTATGTCGCACACTTGTTCGGGGATAGGGGTATGGTGGGGGTGGGAGTAGGGAACTGATGTTCGAGAGCCGGTCGGGGCTCACGAGTGCGGGAGGTGCGTGTGCCGGGTTTCACGCATCTGCACACCGTCTCCGGGTTCTCCCTGCGCTACGGCGCCTCGCACCCGGAGCGGCTGGCCGAGCGCGCCTCCGAACGGGGCATGGACACCCTCGCCCTCACCGACCGCGACACCCTCGCCGGCGCGGTCCGCTTCACCAAGGCCTGCGCCAGGGCGGGCGTCCGCCCGCTGTTCGGCGTGGAGCTGGCGGTGGGGGAACCAGAAGAACGGGTGGGGCGGGACGGTGCCGGGCGCCGGGACGCCGTCGTGGCGACGGAGCGCCGCCGCACCCCCGTCCGCGGCGGTGCCTTCATCGACGAGTCGACACCCCGGGTGACCTTCCTCGCCCGGGACGGCGCCCGTGGCTGGGCCGACCTGTGCCGGCTGGTCACCGCCGCCCACACCGCCGAGGGCACCCCGCTGCTGCCCTGGCCCGACAACCACGCCGACGGCCTGACCGTCCTGCTCGGCCCCGCCTCCGACGTCGGCCGCGCCCTCGCCGCGGGCCGTCCCGACCGGGCCGCGAAGCTCCTCGTGCCCTGGCGCGAGGTCTATGGCGACGCCCTGCGCCTGGAGACCGTCTGGCACGGCCGCGAGGGCACCGGTCCCGGCTCCCTGCGCCTGGCCGCCCGCACCGTCGGCTTCGCCGCCGAGCAGCGGATCCGGCCGGTGCTCAGCAATGCCGTCCGGTACGCCGACCCCGGTCAGGGCCCGGTCGCCGACGTCCTGGACGCCGCCCGCCGCCTGGTCCCCGTCGACCCCACCAAGGAGCTGGACTCGGGGGAGGCCTGGCTGAAGGACGCGGAGGCGATGCTGCGCGTGGCCGAGCGGGTCGTGGAGGCCGCGGGCTACCGGCGCGAGGCCGCCCACCGCCTGCTGGAGCAGACCCGGGCGACGGCCGCGGAGTGCCTGGTCGACCCCGAGGACGACCTCGGCATCGGCACCGTCCACTTCCCCGAGCCGCACCTGGTCGGCGCCGGCCGCCGCACCGCCCAGCGGGCGCTGGCCTCGCGGGCCGCGGCGGGCATGGTGCTGCGCGGCTACGACACCCGGCGCGCCTACTGGGAGCGGATGCACCGGGAGCTGGACATCATCGCCCACCACGGGTTCGCCTCGTACTTCCTGACCGTCGCCCAAGTGGTGGACGACGTACGGGAGATGGGCATCCGGGTCGCCGCGCGCGGTTCCGGCGCGGGCTCCCTGGTCAACCACCTGCTCGGCATCGCGCACGCCGACCCGGTCGAGCACGGGCTGCTGATGGAACGCTTCCTGTCCAAGGAGCGGGTCGTGCTGCCGGACATCGACGTCGACGTGGAGTCCGCGCGCCGCCTTGAGGTCTACCGGGCGATCATCGACCGGTTCGGCGGCGAGCGGGTCGCGACGGTCGCGATGCCGGAGACGTACCGGGTCCGCCACGCGATCCGGGACGTGGGCGCGGCCCTGTCCATGGACCCGGCCGAGATCGACCGCGTCGCCAAGTCCTTCCCGCACATCCGGGCGCGCGACGCCCGCGCGGCCCTCGAGGAGCTGCCCGAGCTCAGGGAACTGGCTGGGGAGCGGGAGAAGTACGGGAAGCTGTGGGAGCTGGTCGAGGCCCTCGACGCCCTCCCGCGCGGAGTCGCCATGCACCCCTGCGGAGTGCTCCTCTCCGACGCCTCCCTCCTGGCCCGTACACCGGTCATGCCGACCAGCGGCGAGGGCTTCCCCATGTCGCAGTTCGACAAGGACGACGTGGAGGACCTCGGCCTGCTCAAACTGGACGTGCTGGGCGTGCGGATGCAGTCGGCGATGGCGCACGCGGTCGCGGAGGTGAAGCGGGCGACGGGCGCCGAGGTGGACCTGGACGGAGTGCCGCCCGGCGACCCGGCGACGTACCGGCTCATCCGCTCCACCGAGACGCTGGGCTGCTTCCAGATCGAGTCGCCGGGCCAGCGGGACCTGGTGGGACGGCTCCAGCCGGCCACGTTCCACGATCTCGTCGTCGACATCTCCCTCTTCCGGCCCGGTCCGGTCGCCGCCGACATGGTGCGGCCGTTCATCGAGGCCCGGCACGGGCGGGCGCCCATCCGCTATCCGCACCCGGACCTGGAACGGCCGCTGAAGGAGACGTACGGGGTCGTCGTCTTCCACGAGCAGATCATCGACATCGTCGGCATCATGACCGGCTGCGGGCGCGGCGAGGCGGACCGGGTGCGGCGCGGGCTGTCGGATCCGGAGTCGCAGGGGCGGATCAGGTTCTGGTTCGCGCAGCACGCGGCGGCGAACGGTTATGACGCGGAAACGATTCAGCGGACCTGGGAGATCATCGAGGCCTTCGGCTCCTACGGCTTCTGCAAGGCGCACGCGGTCGCCTTCGCCGTACCGACGTACCAGTCGGCCTGGCTGAAGGCGCATCACCCGGCCGCCTTCTACGCGGGGCTGCTCACCCACGACCCCGGGATGTACCCCAAGCGGCTGCTGCTGGCGGACGCGCGGCGGCGCGGGGTGCCGGTGCTGCCGCTGGACGTGAACGTGTCGGGGGTCGCCCACCGGATCGAACTGGTGTCTGAATCAAGGGTGTGGGGGCTGCGGTTGGCCCTCTCCGACGTGCACGGCATCAGCGAGGCCGAGGCGAGGCGGATCGCCGACGGGCAGCCGTACGCCTCGCTGCTGGACTTCTGGGAACGGGCCCGTCCGAGCAGGCCGCTGGCCCAGCGGCTGGCCCAGGTCGGCGCGCTGGACGCCTTCGGCGCCAACCGGCGCGACCTGCAACTGCACCTGTCCGAGCTGCACCGGGGAGCCCGGGGCGCGGGCGGCGGCCAACTCCCCCTGGCCGGCGGGCGGAAGACCGCCCCGGCCGGGCTGCCCGACCTCACCTCGGAGGAACGGCTCAGCGCCGAGCTGGGCGTGCTGTCCATGGACGCCTCGCGCAACCTGATGGACGACCACCGGGAGTTCCTCCAGGAGCTGGGCGTGGTCTCGGCACGCCGGCTGCGCGAGGCGCGGCACGGTGAGACGGTACTGGTCGCGGGCGCCAAGGCGGCCACCCAGACCCCGCCGATCCGGTCCGGCAAGCGGGTCATCTTCAGCACACTGGACGACGGCACCGGCCTGGTCGACCTGGCCTTCTTCGACGACTCCCACGACGCCTGCGCGCACACCGTCTTCCACTCCTGGCTGCTGCTGGTGCGCGGAGTGGTGCAGCGGCGCGGCCCGCGCAGCCTCAGCGTGGTGGGCTCGGCGGCCTGGAACCTGGCCGAGCTGGTCGAACTGCGTGCCGAGGGCGGCCTCGACGAGGTGGCCGCACGGCTGGCGGAACCCGTTCCCCAGCGGCACGCGGACGCGGCCGAGGGCCGGACGATCCGCATGCCCACGGGGTACGAGATGCACCCCTGGGCCGATCTGCGTCCCGCGGGCGAGGGCCCGGCGGGTGGGAAGAAGCTGTGGCACCAGAGTCCGGGGAGTGCGGGATGACGATTCTCTGCGTACGTTTCCAGCTGCCGGCGACGGACGAGGCGGCCCTGTCCGGGCTGCTCGGGTTGCTGGAGGAGTTCACCCCGGTCGTCGAGGCCCTGCCCCCGGACGGGGCCCTCGCCGATCTGCGCGGCGCGGAGCGCTACTTCGGGCGCGACGCCGTCGAGCTGGCGGCGGTGATCCGGGTCCGGGCTCTCGCGCTGTACGGCGTCGACTGTGCGATCGGCGCCGGGCCGGGCCCACTGCTGGCCCGCATGGCACTGCGCGAGGCACGGCCCGGGACGACCCGCGCGGTCGACGCGGACCAGGACGCCGTCAGGGAGTTCCTCGCCGACCGCCCCGTGGCCGCACTCCCCGGCGTCGGCACCGCCACCGCCCGCACCCTGGGCGAGTACGGCCTCGACACCCTGGGCCGGGTCGCCGCCGCACCCCTGTCCACGCTCCAGCGGCTGGTCGGTGCGAAGGCGGGCCGCGACCTGCACGAGAAGGCGAACGGGATCGACCGCGGCCGGGTGGTCCCGAACGCGGTCTCCCGTTCCCTGGCCGCCGAACGCCCCTTCCGGCTGGACGAGCTGGACCCGGACCGCCACCGCAGGGCGCTCCTGTCCGCCGCCGACGAACTGGGCACCCGGCTGCGCGCCCTGGAGAAGGTCTGCCACACCCTGACCCTCACCGTGCGCTACGCCGACCGCACCTCGACGACCCGCAGCCGCACCCTCAAGGAGCCGACCGCGCACTCCGCGGCGCTGACCAGGACGGCGTACGGCATGTACGAGGCCCTCGGCCTCCAGCGCGCCCGGGTCCGCTCCCTCACCCTGCGCGCCGAGGGCCTCACCCCCGCCGACCAGGCCCCCTGCCAGCTCACCTTCGACCCCGTGGACGAGAAGGTCCGCCGCATCGAGGAGGTCGCGGACCGCGTGCGAGCCAAGTTCGGACCCCGGGCCGTGATGCCGGGGACGCTGGCGGTCAGTTGGCCCAGGGCGGCGTGATGCGCGTGCCGTCGGCCAACTCGGCCTCCAGACCGACGGAGGTGGTGACCCAGGAGAGCGCGGTGTGATCGGTGGGGTTCTCGACGGCGAGGGTCGTGCCGGCGTTGACGATCACGGTGTCGCCGGCCGTGATCCGCTCGGAGTGGCCGTCGAGGGTGATGAGCAGTTCGCCGATGAGCAGGTGGAAGATCTCCTCGCGGTTGACGGTGTGGGCAGGGGCCTTCGTCCCCGCGGGTATCTCGCCCCGCCAGGCACACAGCTCCTTGGCGCCGGTGAGCGGGGTGGCGTACGAGACGAAGCGGGCGCCGTGGATCTCGTGGGTGGTGGCCTCGGACGAACGGATGACGGGCATGGGTGTCCTCTGAATCCTCTGGATCGGCTGGAACGGTGGTATCGGCTGGATCGGCTGGATCCAAACTGGTCAAGTAGCTTGACTATCCGCCTCTATGGTCAAGCTACTTGACCATTTCGTCAAGGGTGTTTGAATTCCTCCGTGCAGAACTCCGAAGCCATGGCCCTGTCCGCCGCCCTGCTCGCCGTCGCCGGCGACCTCACGCAACGCATCAACGACGGCGTCGTGGCCCGGGGTTTCGAGGGGGTGCGGCCCGCGCACGGCTTCGCCTTCACCAGGCTCGCCCCGGACGGGGCGACGGTCACCGAGCTCGCCGCGCATCTGGGGGTCACCAAGCAGGCCGCCAGCCAGCTCGTCGAGGAGATCGTGCGCAAGGGGTACGCCGAACGGCGGCCACATCCGGGGGACGCGCGGGCGCGGCTGATCGTGCTGACCGAGCTGGGGTGGGCCTGCACCCGGGCGGCGGAGGCGGCTGCCGCCGAGGTCGTGGGCGAGTGGGCCGAACTGCTGGGTGAGGGGGAAGTTCGCGTGTTGCGTGATGGTTTGGTGCGTATCGCGCCCTACGGTCCGATCAGGCCTGCCTGGTGACGGCCCGCTTGAAGTCGAGTGGACCGCCGACTATCACTGGAAGTTTTTACTGACGCGTAACTTCACACATCTGCTACTCGTCCGTAACTTGACGAGTGAACAGCATCCCGTGATCCGGATCACAGGGCGTAAGGCCGTCGAACTCCCTTGAGCCGCAAGGAGATCACCCGATGCTGCCCTGGAAGCGAGTGCTCAGACCCCTGGCCGCGCTGCTCCTGACCGCCGCCGTCGCCGTCGTCCCCGCCGCCACCGCCCACGCCTCGACCGCGACAGCGACCTCGACAAGTGGCTGGAACGACTACTCCTGCAAGCCGTCCGCCGCGCATCCCCGCCCTGTCGTCCTGGTCCACGGCACGCTGGGGAACTCCATCGACAACTGGCTGTCCCTCGCGCCGTACCTGGAGCACCGGGGGTACTGCGTCTACTCCCTCGACTACGGACAGCTGCCCGGCGTCCCCGTCTTCCACGGGCTCGGTCCCATCGACAAGTCGGCGGAGCAGCTCTCCGGCTTCGTCGACAAGGTGCTCGCCGCGACCGGCGCGGCCAAGGCCGACCTCGTCGGCCACTCGCAGGGCGGCATGATGCCCCGCTACTACCTCAAGTTCCTCGGCGGAGCCGCCAAGGTGAACGCCCTCGTCGGCCTCGCCCCCGACAACCACGGCGCCACGCTGAGCGGCCTCACCAACCTGCTGGCGTATTTCCCCGGCGCCGCGGACCTGCTCAAGGCCACCACCCCCGGCCTCGCGGACCAGATGCCCGGGTCCGACTTCCTCACCAAGCTCAACGCGGGCGGCGACACCGTCCCCGGAGTGCGGTACACGGTCATCGCCACCAAGTACGACGAGGTGGCCACGCCCTGGCGCAGCCAGTACCTGAGCGGCTCGGACGTCACCAACGTCCTGCTCCAGGACCTGTGCTCGCTCGACCTCTCCGAACACGTGGCGATCGGACTCTTCGACCGCATCGCCTTCCACGAGGTCGCCAACGCCCTCGACCCCGCCCATGCCACCGCCACGACCTGCGCGTCGGCGTTCAGCTGACCACCACCGGGGCTTGTCCGGCCTGAGCCGCCGGACAGGTCCCGTGGGGGCAATCCGAAACTAGCCCCACGGGACCGTGAAATCGCCTGCTGAAGGCGGGTTCCGACGATCTTTATGCTCGCGTTAAGGAAACGCTGAGGCTGCGCTCAGGTAGGTACCGCGGCGGGTCAGCTGTCCGGCCACCATGTGCGGGCGATGTCCCTGCGCACCTCGGGGCGGCCCGCGGGGCGCTCCTCGGACTCGTCGTGGACGCGGCGGGCGTCGGGCCTCTTCAGGGGCTTGTGCACGGTTACGCGGCGCATGGTGGCCTCCTTCAGCGCCTACCGAGTTCCGTGTTGTCACGGAGGTAGACCCTTTCGGGGAGAGTTCCTCATCGGTCGGGGTCTGTCAGTGGCGGCTGTCACGATTCGGATGTCAGTGGCGGGTGTCACTCTTGCGCCATGGCAAACAGGAGTGATGACACGAGCGCGGTGGGTGTCGACTGGGACGCCGAGGCCGCCGGCTTCGACGAGGAGGCGGACCACGGTCTGCGCGACCCGCGGGTCCGGGCCGCCTGGGCCGCCCGGCTCGAGGCGTGGCTCCCGGGCCGCCCCGCCGACGTCCTGGACCTCGGCTGCGGCACCGGCAGCCTCTCGCTGCTCGCCGCCGAGCGGGGGCACCGCGTCACCGGGGTCGACCTCTCCCCGCCGATGGTGGAGCTGGCCCGCGCCAAGCTGGCCGGCCGTGACGCGGTGTTCCTGCTCGGTGATGCGGCGGCACCCCCGGTCGGGGAGCAGCGCTTCGACGTCGTGCTGGTACGGCACGTGCTGTGGGCGCTGCCCGACCCGGCCCGCGTGCTGCGGCACTGGCGCGGGCTGCTGCGACCGGGGGGACGGTTCGTGCTGGTGGAGGGCGTGTGGGGGACGGCCTCACCGGCCGGCATAGCCGCGGACCGGCTCGTCGGTCTGCTGGAGCCGGTCGCCGGGCAGGTGCGCGTGGAGCGGCTGTCGGAGGACACGGCGCTGTGGGGGAAGGAGGTCGACGACGAGCGGTACGCGGTGGTGGCGATGCTGTGAGCCGTTGGCGGGCCTCAGGCCAGCAGGGCGTCGAAGCCGCCCCCGTGGGCCAGGGCCTCCAGTTCGTCGAGCGCGGCCAAGGCCGCCGCGGCGGCCCGCGGGTCCCGCTCCGCCAGTCCGCTCCCGGCGAACTCGTCCTCGTCCAGCCGTCGTACGTCGCCGCCGTCGGCGGAGCGCCACAGGTCCAGATCGAGGTCCTCGACGACCAGCTCCGTACCGGAGACGACCGCCGGGCGGGTGATGTCGCAGTACCAGCCCTTCACACCGCCGTCCGCGGCCCGGACCTCCTTCACCGCGTACCAGCGGTCCCGCCAGTAGTACTCGGTGAAGACGTCACCGGGCTCGAAGCGCACGAAGCCGAAGTCTCGGACCCCGGCACCCGCCCAAGGGGCCCGTACGGCGACACGGGTGCCGTCGTCCCCGATCAGCTCACCCTCGTAACGGATCTTCGTCCGGCCGCCCTTGACGAGCACGACCTCCACCACGGTTGCCCCGTCAGCCGAGTTCGCGGACATGACGCACCTCCGTCGCGCAGACCTCGTACCCGAACCACTTGTTGATCGCCAGCATCGGGCCGTTGCCGGTGTCGTTGCCGGTGAACGCCTCGGTGAACCCGGCCGCGCGGGCCCGGTGCAGGGAGTCGTTCTTGGCCAGCTTGGCCAGGCCCCGGCCGCGGAAGGCGCGCGCGGTGCCGGTCATGACGGTGCCGTAGCGGGTGCCGCCGTCCGTGCGGGCCACGCTGAAGGCGGCGGGGCGGCCCTCCACCACGGCCACCGAGGTCAGTTCGCGGCTGATGAGCGGGTGGTGCCAGGTCTCTTCGAGCCAGGCCTCGTAGTCCGTGAACTCGTAGGCGATGTCGCTCGGCTCGTCGGACATCGTCTCCGCGTCCAGCTCGAACAGCGGCCGCGGATCGTCCGCGAAGTCGGCCCCGGTACGGAGTTCGACGCCCGGCGGGAGTTCCGCGAGCGGCGGCAGGGTGCCGTGCGCCAGGTCCAGCCGGAGGAAGTGCGCGGAGCGGCTCGCGCGATAGCCGTGCCGCTCGGCGAAGACGCGGCTCCCGGGCTCGTCCAGCACCCACGCGAACAGCTTCTTCGCCCCGTGCTCGGCCAGGTGCTCCTCGGCGGCCCGGACCAGGAGCGAGCCCGCGCCGCGACGCGTCCGCCCGGGGTGCGTGTACACGTTCACGTAGCCCATCCCGGGCTCCGGACTGTCGTGGACGATGCCGACCTGGGCCGTGCCGATGATCTCGCCGTCCTCCTCGGCGACGAACGGGCGGTAGTGGCCGTCGGGGTGGGCGTGGGTGAGGTCGTAGGCGATGGAATCGGGGGTGACCAGGAAGAAGGGGAGTGCGAGCCGCCGGACGTGGGCGAAGCCCTCGGCATCGGCCCGGACGTCGGGACGCAGGTCGCGCACGATCACTGTCATGGAGCCGCACGGTATGCGGCAGCCGCGCCCGGATGCCTCTCATTTTCCGGCGGGTACGAGAGAATCGGCCCGTGACCTTGAAGATCCACATCGACGACAGCGCGCCGCCGTACGAGCAGGTGCGGGCGCAGATCTCCGAGCAGGCCCGGTCCGGTGAACTGCCGGTGGGATACAGGCTGCCGACCGTGCGCGGGCTGGCCGAGTCGCTGGGGCTCGCGGTGAACACGGTGGCCAAGGCGTACCGGGCGCTGGAGACGGACGGGGTGATCGAGACGCGGGGCCGCAACGGAACGTTCGTCGCTGCCGCGGGCTCGGCGGCGGTCCGGGAAGCGGCGTCGGCCGCTCAGGCCTACGTGGAGCGGGTGCGCAGGCTCGGGCTGGACGAGGCCGCGGCGCTCGCCGCCGTGCGGGATGCCCTGCGGGCGGCTTATGGGGAGGGGTGAGGGGTAGTTCGGCACCGCCGGGAGCCGTTGTTGTGGCTGAGCGCCGTTGCGGCGGAGAGAAATTCGCGGCGTGACGAAGGCGCGGGGTGGCGAAGGCGCGCGTGAAACGGGCGGCGGACCGGAAGGGTCAGCGATGTGCCGTCAGCTCCGGGGCGCGGGTCACCGTCCGGCCCGCTTTCGTCGCCGTCCGGGCGAAGGTCACCGCGTCCGCCACCGCCGCGCCGCCGGGATCGTTGTTGAAGTACGCGTACACGACCTCGGCGTCGGACCAGGTGGTGGCGATGCGGTCGACCCACGTTTCCAGGGAGCGCCGGCCGTAGCGGGGCCACGGCTGGGCGCGGCCCTCGTGGAAACGGACGTACCCCCAGCCGGCGGTGCGCCAGAGCGGGGTCACCGGGCGGGCCAGGACGTCGGCCCAGCACAGGGCGGCGCCCCGGGACTCCAGCACCCGGCGGACCTGGGGCGTCCACCAGGAGTCGTGGCGCGGCTCGACCGCGACCCGCGTGCCGGAGGGGAAGCGGGCGAGGCAGGCGTCCAGCAGGTCCGGGTCGGCGCGCAGGGTCGGCGGGAGTTGGAGCAGGACCGGGCCCAGGCGGTCACCGAGGCCCGCCGCGTGGGACATCAGGCGGTGCACCGGCTCCTCGGGATCCTTCAGGCGCTTGATGTGGGTGAGGTAGCGGCTGGCCTTGACCGCGACCACGAAGTCCGGCGGCACCCGGTCCCGCCAGGACTCGAAGGTCTCCCGCGACGGCAGCCGGTAGAACGCGTTGTTGATCTCCACCGTGGCGAAGAGCCGGGTGTACTCCTCCAGCCACAGCCGCGTCGGGACCCCGGCCGGGTAGACGAGGTCCCGCCAGTCCTTGTACTGCCACCCCGAGGTACCGACGAACAGGGTCATACGTCCATCAAAGCACTACAGGTACAGCCCCGCGTCCGCCCCGTCCCGCGCCCCCGGCACCGAGGTCGGTGACGTGCCCCGGCGCAGCGCGTACAGCTCCGCCAGCGTCGCCCCGTCCCGGCCCACGGCGTCCTCCTGGTCGCCGGCCTCGGCGCCGAGCCAGGCCACCGACTCCTGACGGGTCAGCCTGCCGACCTCGATACGGGCGAGGCAGCGGCCGGGCCGGACCACCGCCGGGTGCAGGCGCTCCAGGTCCTCGTTGGTGGTGACGCCCACCAGGACGTTGCGGCCCTGGCCGAGCAGGCCGTCGGTCAGGTTCAGCAGCCGGGACAGGGCCTGGCCGGCCGTGTGCTTGGCCTCGCCGCGGATCAGCTCGTCGCAGTCCTCCAGCAGGAGCAGCCGCCAACGGCCCTTGCCCGCCGAGTCCTCCTCGCCGATCGCGATGTCCATCAGATAGCCGACGTCGGAGAAGAGCCGCTCCGGGTCGAGCACGCAGTCCACCTGGCACCAGTCCCGCCAGGAGCGGGCGAGCGTGCGCAGCGCCGAGGTCTTGCCGGTGCCGGGCGGGCCGTGGAGCAGCAGCAGACGGCCCGCGATGTCCTCCGGGGTGGTCTTCATCAGGTGGTCCATCGCCTCGGCCACCGGTGCGGTGTAGTTGGCGCGGATCTCCTCCCAGGTGCCCGCGGAGATCTGGCGGGTGGTGCGGTGCGGACCACGCCTGGGGGAGACGTACCAGAAACCCATCGTCACGTTCTCCGGCTGCGGTTCCGGCTCGTCGGCCGCGCCGTCCGTCGCCTCGTTCAGCACCTTCGCCGCGAGGTCGGCGCTGGTCGCGGTCACCGTGACGTCCGCGCCCCGGTTCCAGCGGGAGACCAGCAGGGTCCAGCCGTCGCCCTCGGCGAGGGTCGCGCTGCGGTCGTCGTCGCGGGCGACGCGCAGGACGCGGGCCTCACGGGGCAGCAGGCTCACGCCGGAGCGGACGCGGTCGATGTTGGCGGCGTGCGCGTACGGTTGCTCGCCCGTCGCGAAGCGGCCGAGGAACAGCGCGTCGACGACGTCGGACGGCGAGTCGGAGTCGTCGACGTTGAGCCGGATCGGCAGAGCGTCGTGTGGGTTCGCAGACATGCCGCCATGATCCGGCACAGGACCGCCGGACGCACCCGGTTTCCACCGCGCCGCCCCCTCCGTCCGGTTACAAAACGGTGCTCTGCGGGATATCTGCCCCCGGAGCCCTTTCACCTCCTACTGTTGTCCTTGATGGGACGTCATGGGTGGAATTCGTATTCTCGGCGGTGGCGGCTCACCGCCCTGCTC
Source organism: Streptomyces sp. NPDC046915 (assembly GCF_040644935.1). NCBI lineage: Bacteria > Bacillati > Actinomycetota > Actinomycetes > Kitasatosporales > Streptomycetaceae > Streptomyces > Streptomyces sp. NPDC046915. The sequence continues at coordinate 68,045 of NZ_JBEYXB010000007.1, forward strand.
GGTGTGGGTGTGGCCGCTCTGGCCCTGGTGGTGTCCCTGATCAACACGCTTCCCGGGAGCGGGAGCACCGTGGGGACCTCGCGCGACGGCGACAAGGTGCACGGCACTCCGGCCACCCCGGCGCAGCGGCCGGAGCCGTATGTGGGCTGGGGCTTCACCCACACCCAGTACAGCGCCGACGAGGGCAGCGGGGCGGCGACGAAGCGCGTGGCGGCGCGGCTCTCGGAGAAGGGCGGGCTGCCGCAGAACCAGCACATCATGGGCTGGGGCGCCGACAACCCCGAGCCGGTCAAGGGCCGTTACGACTTCACGGCGATGGACCGGCGCATCGACTTCGTCCGCGCCTCCGGCGGCACCCCGGTGATCACACTGTGCTGCTCACCGGACTGGATGAAGGGCGGCAAGGCGGGCGTCGGCAACACCGACTGGAGCCGGTCCGCCCTGGAGACCGCCCCGGCCCCCGCCCATTACCAGGACTTCGCCGACCTCGCCGCGACCGTCGCCGAACGCTATCCGGACGTGCGCCACTTCATCGTCTGGAACGAGTTCAAGGGCTTCTGGAACAACGCCGCGGGCCGCTGGGACTACGAGGGGTACACCCGGCTGTACAACCTGGTCTACAAGGCGCTGAAGAAGGTGAACCCGGACATCATGGTCGGCGGCCCGTACCTCGTCATGGACAGCGTCGACCCCCGCCAGAAGCAGGACGCCTCCACCGCCCTGCGGGGCGCCTGGGGCGCCATGGACCAGCGGGTCCTGGACGCCTTCACCTACTGGAACGCGCACAAGGCCGGCGCCGACTTCGTGGTGGTCGACGGCTCCAGCTACACCAAGGACGACGACCTGCTGCCGAACGAGTTCGCGGCGACCGACAAACTCACCGCCGTCAGCGAGTGGGTGCGGCGGCAGACCCACGACCTGCCGCTGTGGTGGGCCGAGTACTACGTCGAGCCCGCCGACGGCAACGACGACCGTTCGGGCTGGTCCGAACAGCACCGGGTCGCCGTCCAGGCCACCGGCATGATCGCCATGGTCAGGGGCGGCGCCGGCTCCGGCTTCTACTGGAACCCGGAGGAGGAGAAGGGGACCGACTGCCCCGGCTGCCTGTGGACACCGACCGACACCTCCGGCGGCGGCGCGGAGCTTCCCATGTACGGCCTCGTCGAGCGGTTCGGGAAGGCCTTCCCGCCGGGGAGCAGGTACGAGACCGTCTCCGTCGCCCCGGACGACGTGCCCAACGTGCGCGTCCTCGCCACCGACAAGGCCGTCCTGGTGGTCAACACCCTGGACCGGCCGATCAGCGCGAAGGTCGACGGGAAGCGGTTCGACATGCGGGCGTACGAGGTGAAGTGGCTCGCCCGGTGAGCCGGACGAGCCACGCGGCTCACTTCGCCGTCACTTCATCGTCGTGAACCGCTGCACCAGCGAGGCCAGCAGCACCGCGAGCAGCGGCAGCGAGAACCAGAAACTGCCCTGTAGCCACCGCAGTTGCCGCACCCCGGGCCGCACCGCGACCCGGACCACCTCGCGCGCGGTGAGCATCAGCATCAGGGCGACGGCGGCGAGGGCCCCGACCACCGACCACGGGGTCCAGGTCACCTGCGGTCCGATCGGTCCGGGAGCCGGCTTCGGCACCTTGCCCGCGGGCTGCTTGCGCAGCGCGTACATGGTCACGTCGTCGTTGGCCAGGACCCTCGTCAGCTCCTGCCGGTCGTCGAGGTTGCGGATCAGCCGGGACTCCCAGGCCGCCGGGTAGCCCACGTCCATCCGCAAGTACGTGACCTGGCTCTTGTTGATCATCAGATACGAGTGGGGCCCCGCGTCCTTGAGCGCCTTGACCAGGCCCGACACCAGCACCGGATCGGTCGGTGCCAGCGTCGGTACGTAGTTCACGCGCTCCATGTCCTTCGCGCCCCACGGCATCGCCGGCGTCACGTTGTTCACCGTGTCGTTGCTCAGCCACAGCAGGCGCACCGTCGGCCGGTCGTGGGCGTACACGTAGTCCATGGCCGCAACCTCGCCGGGCCGGATCCGCTCGAACGCCTCGTTGCCCCAGCGGGCCACCAGGAAGCCGCCCATGAGCAGCAGACCCGCCAGCAGCGCCGCGAGCGGGGCCAGGCGGCCGCGGTCCTTCTCGCGTTCCCCCGCGGTGGCGCCGGTGCGCGGGAAGAGGGCGAGACCGGCCAGCAGACCGGCACCGGGCAGGGCGAACATGAAGACACGCAGGGCCATCTCACCGCCGTACGACTGCATGCCGAAGCCCAGGAACGGCACGAAGGTGAGCACCAGCAGCGACCGCTCGCGGTACCTGTTCCAGCGGCGGCGCAACCAGCCGAGACAGGCGAACGCCATCACCCCGCCGGCCAGCAGCACCCGTGCGTACAGGACCAGCTTGTGCGTCGGGTCGCCGCCCTGGATACGACCGGACACGGACGTCGACACATTGCTGCCGACCCCGCCGACCCCGCCGAACAGCTCGTCGAAGTGCCCGGACCAGTACGGCTCGGCCATGAAACCGACCCACACCGCGACCAGCACCGCGAACAGCATGGGCAGCCCGCGCAGTTCCGACTTGCCGATCAGCACCAGCGCCGCGAGCACACCGAGCATCACGAACGGGGTGAGCTGGTGCGCCGGGACGCTCGCCGCGTACAGGCCGATCAGCACCATGAGCAGCACGGCCCGCTGCCGCCGGTCGGCTGGCTCGACCTCCGCCTCGCCGGGGCGGAACCTGCCCCACAGGGCGTGCGGGGCGCGGAACCAGACCAGGAGGACCGCCACGAACACGAGGTACAGCAGATAGGTGAAGCCCTGCGGGGAGAAGTAGTCCTGGCCGACCCAGCCGCTGAGCACGAACACCCACACGCCGGTCCACTTGGCCCGCCAGCTCGCCCGCAGCGAGCGGGTCAGCAGGAACATCGGGGCCAGGTAGGCGAGTTGGATGGCCAGCGGCCACCAGCGGATGACCTCCGTGAAGTCGGTGATGCCGCAGGCCCGGCCGATGAACGCGGCCGCCGCGAAGAAGCCCGGCCAGCTCCAGCGGGCGTCCAGGTCCGGTACGGCCGACCCGGTGCGGTCGACGTAGTCGATGAACCCCAGGTGCTGCCAGGCCGTCGCGAACCGCGGCTCGGTCTCGATCACGGCGGGCAGCGCGTGCAGGGACACCACCGTCGCCAGCAGCGTCACCAGCAGCAGCGCCCGGTGCTCGCGGGCCGGCCGGAGCAGCGCCGCGAACACCACCACCAGCAGCGCCGCGCCGACCAGCGTCGGCAGCGGCAGTACGGAGACCAGACCGAGCCCGCCCATCCCGTCCAGGGCGGCCTCGTCGAGCCGCAGTGCCGGCACCCAGTACAGCAGGAGCGCGGCGATCAGCAGGCAGCCGAGGAGGACACCGGTGCGGGTGGGCCGGAGGCGTTCCCGGAGCGGGCGCGGTGGCCGCGGCGGTTCCGGTACGGCCGGCGGTGGGGGAGCCGGTGCCGGTGCGGACGGCGCGACCACCGCCGCCTCCGCCTCGATCTCCCGCAGCAGCGAGGCCTCGGCGGGACCCAGCGACGCCTCCGCGCCCGGCTCTCTCTCCCACTCCCTCGGCAGCAGCGCCCAGGCCGGCCGGTGGCCGGCGCGCACCACCGGTGTGCCGGTCGGCGGGGTACCCGGTCCGGGTCGCACGTCGGGGCGGCGTTCCTGGTGGTCGAAGTCGACGTGGATGCCGAGCGCGAGGGTGTCGGCGTCCAGCGCCCAGGCCGGTCCCCGCCTGCGCGGCTCGGACGTGGCGGGGACCTCGCGCGCCCCCAGGTCGGCGAGGTCCCCGTCCGGCGCCGCCGCCTCGGGGACGGTGTCCGGCGCGGCCCTGACGGTCCTGAACAGCTTCGGCGCCGCGATCGCCACGATCACCGCGAGGGAGGAGATCTCGGCCACGCCCGCGCCGGTGAGGCCCATGCGGGGGAGCAGCAGCAGAGTCAGCCCGAGCACCAGCACGCACAGCAGGCCCTGCAACCAGGCCAGTCCGGCGGTGCGGCTCTGCGCGCGCAGCACCGCGAAGTAGGTCTCCATCACCACGCGCAGCAGCGCGCCGACCGCGAACCAGCGCAGCAGCGGGGTCGCCGCGTGCGCGTACCCCGCGCCGAAGACGCCGAGGATCCACGGTGCTCCGAGGAACAGCAGCCCGCAGATCGGCAGCATGATCCGCGCCATCCGCTTCAGCGCCGCCCGGGTGTTGGCGGCCAGTCGCCCCGGCTCGTGCGAGCCCTCGACGGTCAGGGAGGCGCCCATGTTGATGGCGAGCAGGTTGACCGTGCCGCCGATGGTGGTGGTGATGTAGAAGTACGCGTTGTCCTCGGAGCTGACCTGCGCGGCGATGATCACCGGGACCAGGTAGACCACGGCGAGGGAGAACAGCGAGCCGGTGTAGTCCCCGGCGAGGAATCTGCCGATCTCCTTCACCGAGGGCGGCTCGGTGAGCCCTTCGGTCGCCTTCACGTGCCGGGGGACCAGCCGCCGGAAGACCAGCAGGCCGAGCGGCACCACGGAGGTGGCGATGGCCAGCACCCAGGAGGCGAAGACGCCGGTCGTCGGCATCGTGGCGGCGAGTGAGACCAGCAGCGCCAGCTTCACCGCGGAGAACACCGTGTTGCCGGCCGGCACCCAGGGCGCGCTGCGCAGACCGGTCAGCACGCCGTCCTGGAGGGTGAGCAGGTTCCAGGCGGCGATGGCCATGATGAAGCCGAGTCCCTTGACGGTCCCGTGCAGGAACCGGTACGACGGCCCCCAGGTGTCGAGGGTCAGCAGGAAGACCCCGGCCGCGAACGCCACGACGACCGAACTCGCCAGGTACGTACGGGCGATGAGGCGTCCGGTGGAGCGGCCCGACACCGGGATGAACCGGGCCAGGGCGCCCGTCAGGGTCACCGCGGTCAGGCCGGCGAGGAGTTTCATCGCGGCGATCGCTGCCGAGCCCTGACCCACCGCGGACTCGGAGTAGTAGCGGGCGGCCACCAGCCAGTAGCCCAGGCCCAGGACCGCGGAGATGCCGGTGTTGAGCATCAGCGCGTAGGCGTTGCGGAACAGCTGGTTGCCGCCCGGGGACCGGCCGCGCCCTGGCAGGCGGAGACGGCGCCCCGGCTGCTCGGGCGCCTCGGTGGCGGTGGTCGCGGCCTCGGTGGTGGTCGTGTCAGACACGGGAACGGCTGGCCTTCCGGCGGACCTGGCGGGCTCTGCGGACAACGGCGTACCCCTTGGTGAGGGCACGGTCCCGGGCGAAGGTGCGGGCGATCGAACGGCCTTCGAGCAGCCGCGCGAACTCCTCCGCGTCCGTGCCGCGGCGCACGGTGACCCGCCGCAGCGCGTACGGACCCTGGCGGCGGCGGGCGAGCGCGTTGCCGACGGCGAGGGCCTGGGCGAACCCGGCGGCGCGCACGGCCCGGCGCACCCGGCGGCTGGAGTAGCCGTAGGGATAGGCGAAGGAGGCGGGCACGGTGCCCAGTTCACCGGCGACGATCTCCTTGCAGCGGACCAGCTCGGAGCGCAGTGTGTCGTCGTCGAGCTGGTCGAGCTGCGGATGGGTGTGGCTGTGCCCCCCGATCTCCACGCCCGCGTCCGCGAGTTCCCGTACCTGGTCCCAGTCCAGCATGGTGTCCAGACCGCCCCCGGTGTCGTACGCGCCCCGGATCCAGCCCGTCGAGACGAACAGCGTGGCCGTGAAGCCGTGCTTGGCGAGCACGGGCAGGGCGTGCCGGTGGACGCCCTCGTAGCCGTCGTCGAAGGTGATCAGAACCGGGCGCGCGGGCAGTGGCCGCCCCGACCGCCAACTCGCCGCCAGCTCCGCGGTACCGACCGGGGTGAGCCCCAGATCGCCGGCCATCGCCATCTGCGCCGCGAACGCCTCCGGCGCGACCGACAGGTCCCGGGTGGCGTCGTTCGGCGCGGTCGCGACCGAGTGGTACATGAGGATCGGCACGGGTGCGTCCGTCATGCGCGGCCCCCTTCGTCCCCGTCGGCGCGAACCCCGCCGCCCCCGCCGGTCGGTACGCCCTCGGATTTTTCGATCCGTACGACGGAGAACACGGTGCCGCCCCGCCGCGCCCGCACGCTCCCCACCACGTAACCGCCCGCCGCCGTGAGCACCCCGGCGACGATCGCGCCCGCCCGGCCCGCGCCGCCGGGGCGGGCCAGCAGGGCGTCCCGCAGGCCGCGGGCGACCCCCGCGGGCAGCACCCGGGTGGCGTACCGGCGTTCCGACTCCAGCCCCTTGCCGGCGCCGACGCTGCGGGCGACCAGGGCCTTGGAGAGGCCCTCGGCGTAGGCGCGGGTGCGGAAGTAGGCGAAGTGCTCGCGCGCCCCGGGCACCTTGTGGTGGATCACCGCCCGGTCGTCGATCAGCAGGACCGCGTCGGGCCGGGCGCGGCTGAGCCGGATGCACAGCTCGGTCTCCTCGCAGCCCAGCGGGCGCCGGTCGCCGTCCCGGCCGATGCCGGTGGCGAAGCCGCCCGCCGCGTCGAAGGCCGTACGCCGGAAAGAAGCGTTTCCGCCCAGGACGTTGCGCACCCGGACCCGCCCGGCCGGCAGACCGCGGTAGGTGCAGCCGACCACCCAGTCGAACTCCTCCGGGAACCAGGCGGGGCGCCGCCCCGACGCCCACACCGGCTCCGTACGGCCGCCGACGGCCATCACCCGGGGATCGGCGTACCCCTCGGCGAACCGCCGCAGCCAGTCCCGCTCGGCCACGGCGTCGTCGTCGAGGAAGGCGATCACCTCGCCGTGGGAGGCGGAGATGCCGGTGTTGCGGCCCGCGGACAGGCCGCGGGGGCCCGCGTTGGCGAGCACCCGCACGTCACCGGCCTCCTTGTACTCCCTGGCCAGCCGGTCCAGGAGCACCGGATTGTGGTCGACGACCAGGAGCGTCTCCAGCGCCGGACACGACTGCGCGCGCACCGAGGAGACCGCCGCGAGGATGTCCTCCCAGCGGTCCTCGGTGTACACGCAGATCACGACGGAGATGTCGGGATCGCTCAAGGCGCCTCTCCCTGCCCGGTGTTCAGCATCGGCGAGTGCTGGGCCATGCGGCGCAGGGCACGGCGGTTGGAGCGCTCCCTCAGGATCACCCTGAGCACCCGCAGCCCGTCCCGGACGGCCCGCAGATTGCTCGTGCCGTGGATGCGGAGGTACTCGTGGCTCGGGATCTCCTGCACCTTCAGCCCCGCCTTGACCACCCGGATGTTCATCAGGGTCTCGACCTCGAAGCCGGTGCAGTCGAGGTCGATCTTGTCCAGGCAGTGCCGCCAGAACGCGTTGTACCCGTAGCAGAGGTCGGTGTAGCGCGCGCCGAACTTGCGGTTGACGACCGCGCACAGCACCCGGTTGCCGAGCTTGCGGATGAAGGTCATGTCGTCCGTGCCGCCGCCGTTGGCGAAGCGCGAACCCTTGGCGAAGTCCGCGCCGGAGACCAGCGCGGAGACATAGCTGACGATCTCCTGCCCGTCGGCGGAGCCGTCCGCGTCGACCATCACGATGATGTCGCCGGTGCACGCCTCGAACCCGGTGATCAGGGCATCCCCCTTGCCCTTGCCCCGCTGTTCGACGACCTTGACCTTCGGCCACAGTCCACGCGCGACCTCGACGGTGTCGTCCGTGGAATTGCCGTCCACGAGAACGACCTCGTGTATCCAGTCCGGCAGCGTCTTGAAGACGTACGGGAGATTCTCCGCCTCGTTCATGGCCGGAATCACCACGCTCACCGGCGGCGCGATGGCCAGGTGAGAGGAGACGGGCCGGTATGTGGCGGCGATGAAAGGATCTTTACCCGAATTGGGCGGGTGAAGAACGGAACTCATGAGCTGGCTTCCCTCTCGTCCGGTGGGCCGCCCGCCCCTGGGCGGCCCGCTCTGTGTCCGGTTCGAAAGGGGGGTTCTCACTCACGGCACGGCGAACGGATCTCCGAGCACGCGGGTGAGCTGGCAAAGCTGGCCGGCCTGCCGCCAAGCGGCCGCCGGTCGCGCGGCACGGCCCGGTCACCCAATGCGGTCACCGAGCACGGCACCCCCCTACCGCGCCCCGCGCCGGAACGCCGTGGCCCTGAGCCCTCCCCTGGAGCCGTTGTCGACGGACCGATGCGGGTGAGATGTCTGACGGTATTGACGATTGAACCCGTATGGCAAGGCCTGGACCGAAGCCTCACGTTTTTGTTGGTTTAGTCATTACGACTGTCTCGAACGGATCTTTCCCATTCGTTTGAGAATTCTGTCCGCCGGTTCGAACAGTTCCGGCCGCGACAGCACCGTGTTGCGCAGCGCCCGGACCGGGGCGCGCCGCGCCCGGTGTCCGACCGCCATCGGGTGACGCCTGGTCACCCACCCCTCGGACACGGCGATTTCGCGTGTCTTGAGGGAGTCCTTGTACTCCTTCTGGCCCCGGCCGAGATCGAGATAGGCGATGCCGTCCGCGGCGGCCGCCTCGGCCATCCGCAGGTGCAGGACCAGCCCCGGTGAGTACTTCGCGAACGCCGGGTCGTACGCCGGGAACCAGCAGGCCAGTATCCGCTCGGTGCGCAGTCCGAAATGGGCGGCGACCGGCCGGCCGTCCGCGTACAGCACCGACAGGATCCCGGCGAACGGTTCGGAGCGGGTGTGGAAGAGCCGGGTCACCAGCCGGGTGATCCACTCGTGCGCGAAGCGGTCGCTGCGCCCCGTCCGGCGGTACTGCGCGGACTTCCACGCCATCAGCGTGTTCAGGGCCTCGGGGTCGCGCTCGTCGTGGACGTAGCGTACGGCGCCGGCGTCCCGGCCGAGCCTGCGCTCCTTGGCGAGCGTGCTCCGGGTGAACTTCGGCGAGTCGGCGCGAAGTTGGCTCAGATAGGCCTCGTAGCCCTGGTCGACGTCCATGACCGGGGACGGGAAGGTGCCGGAGGCCGAGGCCTCGAACGGCTGCTGGCCCTGCACCAGGTGGTCGAACTCCCACAGCGCGAGCCCGCAGGCCCGCAGTAACTCACGGGAGTCCCAGGTGAAGCCGGGACGGTGTACCAGGCCCTGGCAGTCCGAGACGCCGAGACCGACGGCCCGGCCGACGCCGGTGGCGGATCTCTGGTACGGGAAGTAGGCGGCGGGTTCGCCGTCCTCGTGGACCACCGCGATCCGCACGCCGCGTCTGACCCGGCCCACCGCGAGCGCGAACTCCGGGGACAGGAACGGGTTCGCCAGTTCGGGGGTGCCGTGCAGATGGGCCTTGGCCTGCATCGCCGTCCAGGCCGCCCGGTCGGCGGCGCTCAGTTCACCGGGGCGGTACACCCTGACGTCCACGTCACACGCCCTGTCTTCTCGCCGTACGGCCGCGCGGCAGCCGCACCAGGACCAGCAGGAGAAGGAGGAGGCTGAGCGCGGTCACGGCGACGACCCCGCCGCGCATCGACCAGCGGTGCACGGCCAGCATGCCCTGCGCCACCAGCATGTTCACGACCACCGCACCGGCCACCGAGGCGAGTGAGCGGCCGAACGGATCCAGCCCGCGCAGCGCCGCCGCGATCGCCGCGGCCGGGGCCGCGAGCAGGAAGAACAGCACGCTCGGGCCGCGCAGGAACCAGTGCGAGCCGGTCAGCGCGAGCAGCGCGCCGACCCCGCCCACGGCCGTGGCGGCCCCCGCGAGCAGCGGCGACAGGTCCCTCCCCGGCCCTGGTCGCGCACGCTCGGCGCCGTCCGTCGCGGCTGACTTGATGCGTATGTTCTGCATGGGCGACTTTGCCCCCCGAAGCGCCGGATGCCGGGCTTCAATGTCGCGCAGCCCGGAGGGGGCCGTCAAGATGCGGAGGCCACTCATACGGCATCTTGTCCGGCTTTAAACATGCACTGGGGCAACGCTTGAAGGTCACCTGTGCGTCGCCCGGCCGAACGTAAACAAACGGGCAGGGAACGTACTAAATCGATCCTGTTGAGGCGTCAAAAGTCTTGGCATGAACACTTCCCGTCAACACGCGTAGTTGCTACGACAGTTGAGGCAGAGATCCTGCTAAAGGGAGGTTCCATGAGACGTTCCCGGTTTACGGCATTCGTGACCTCACTCCTCCTCGCCACCGGCCTCACCCTCACCGGGGCCGCCACGGCGCAGGCATCCACCCTCGCCGCGACCGGCGGCTACGTGGCGCTCGGCGACTCCTACTCCTCCGGAGTGGGTTCGGGCAGCTACATCAGCTCCAGCGGCAGCTGCGACCGCAGCACCAAGGCGTACCCGTACCTGTGGAACGCCGCGCACGCCCCGTCCTCGTTCGCCTTCAACGCCTGCTCCGGCGCCAAGACCGGCGACGTGCTCGCCAATCAGCTCGGCTCGCTCAGCACCTCCACCGCCCTGGTCTCGATCACGATCGGCGGCAACGACGCCGGCTTCGCCGACGTCATGACGACCTGCGTGACCGGATCCGACAGCACCTGCCTCTCCCGCATCAACACCGCCAAGGCGTACGTCGACTCGACGCTGCCCGGCAAGCTCGACAGCGTCTACTCGGCGATCAGCGGCAAGGCCCCCTCCGCCCGTGTCGTCGTGATCGGCTACCCCCGCTTCTACAAGCTGGGCACGACCTGCATCGGCCTCTCCGAGACCAAGCGCGCCGCGATCAACGACGCGGCCGACTACCTGAACACCGCCGTCCAGAAGCGCGCCCTCGACCACGGCTTCGTCTTCGGCGACGTCCGCACCACGTTCTCCGGCCATGAACTGTGCTCCGGCAGCGCCTGGCTGCACAGCCTCAACCTGCTCGACATCAGCGAGTCGTACCACCCGACCGCGTCCGGCCAGTCCGGCGGCTACCTGCCCGTGTTCACCAACGCGGCCTGATCCGCTCAGGGAGAGGCCGAAGGCGAGGAGGCCCCGTCCGACGGGGTCTCCGTCGTCGCGCAGGTCACCGAGAACGGCACCTGGTCGGACGTCGTACGCACCGGGCCGCGCACCTCGACGCCGATCGCGTTCTCGACCGTCCCGCTCTTGGAGTACGTCGTCACGACCACCTTGTCCTGCTTGGACTTCCCGCCGCCCGCCGGGAACGACAGCGTCTTCCACCCCGCGTCCGAGACCGAGCCGTTCTTCGCCACCCACCGGTACTGGACCTCAGCGGGCAGCCGGCCCACCGTGAACGTCGCCGTGAACGCGGGCGCCTGCGCGCTCGGCGGCGGACAACTCCCCGAGTACTCCGTGTGCGACCCGGTCAGGGTGACGTGCACGGACTGGGCCGGGGCGGAGCTCGCCGGGCCGCTGCTCGGCGAGGGCGGCGGGGCACCCTTGGTGGAGTCGGTGGTGCGGGTGGGGGCCGGGGAGCTGAGGCTGCCGCCCTTGTCCGTGCTCGCGCCGCCGCTGTTGTCGTCGTCCCCGCTGCCGTGGTTGAGCAGCGCGTACGTCAGCCCGGCCAGTGCCAGGGCGACCGCGACCAGACCCGCGACCAGGACCACGCCGGCCCGCCGGTCGCGGTCCGGCTCCGGCAGGGGCGCCGTGGCGGTGCGGGACGGCACGGGTCTCGGCGGGGTCGGCGACGACGGCCGCACCGGACGGGTCGGGGCCGTCGGGGCGTACGACCCCACGGGCACGGTGTCCGCGCGCGGCGCACCGCCCGCGGCGACGAGCCGCAGGTCCTGCTCGGCCAGTTCGGCGGACAGCCGCTCGGCCGGGTCCTTGCGCAGCAGCCCCTCGATGACCGGGGCGAGCGGACCGGCCCGGCGCGCCGGCGGCAACTCCTCGTCGACGACCGCGCGCAGGGTGCTCAGCGGTGTGTCGTGGCGGAACGGGGAACTGCCCTCGACGGCCGCGTACAGCAGCACACCCAGCGACCAGAGATCCGACTCGGGACCGGGTGTGCGCCCGAGCGCCCGCTCCGGGGCGAGGAACTCGGGCGAGCCGATCACCTCGCCGGTCATGGTCAGCGCGGAGCTGCCCTCCACCGTGGCGATGCCGAAGTCGGTGAGCACCACCCGGCCGTCGTTCGCCAGCAGTACGTTGGCCGGTTTCACGTCCCGGTGCAGCACCCCGGCCGCGTGCGCGGCGCGCAGCGCGGCCAGCACCTCGGCGCCGATGTGCGCGGCGCGCTGCGGGGGCAGCGGGCCCTCCGCCTCCAACTGGTCGCCGAGGGACAGCCCGCGCACCAGCTCCATGACGACCCAGGGCCTACCGCCCTCCATCGCCACGTCGTACACCGTCACGACGTTGCGGTTCGCGACCCGCGCCGCCGCCCAGGCCTCGCGCTCCAGCCGGGCGTACATCCGCTCGACGTCCGCCGTGGCCAGCCCGGCCGGGGCCCGCACCTCCTTCACCGCGACCTCACGGTGCAGTACCTCGTCGCGGGCCCGCCACACGGTTCCCATACCGCCCTCGCCGAGCGGGGACAGCAGACGGTAGCGGCCGGCGATCACACGTTCACTGCCCGGCTGTTCGGACACGGGTGCCCCCCACGGCATCTCGCGTGATTTCTCCACAAAAGTAGCTCAGCCCAGTGCGGATGCCGCCCCCTTGAGCACCAATCCGGCGCCCAGGACCAGCACGACGAACGCGGACGCCAGAGGAGTGCTCCTGCGTACGAGAGCCGCCGCGGGGCCCGCGGTCCAGCGGGGGCGCTTGTTCAGCACCCGGTTCATTCCGCTACCCAGCTTGACGACCGCGAACCCGGCCGCGGTGAGTGTGAGCGCCAGTCCCACGCCGTACGCGACCACCAGCAGCAGACCGAACCACGCCTGCCCCAGGGCCGCGGCGCCCACGAGCACGACGACCGCGGAGGGGCTGGGCACGAGCCCGCCGGCGAACCCGAGCAGGATCGTGCCGCGCAGGGTGGGGGCGGTGGAGTGGGTGTGGGTGAAGCCGCCGTGGGTGTGCTCGACGGCGCCGTCGTGATGGTGGTGCTCGTGGTCGTGCCCGTGGTCGTGGGCGTGCTGGTCGTCGTGGTCATGGTCGTGGTCGTGGTGCTCATGGGTGTGGCCGTCGTCGTGCGTGTGGCCGTGCCCGTGTGTATGGCCGTGCGCGGGCTGCCGGTTGCGCAGCGCCCGCCGTACGAGGTTCGCTCCCGCGCCCGTCACCAGGAGACCGCTCGCGATGCCCAGCCAGGCGATCACCGAGGGGGTCGCGGCCGATCCGGCGGTGACGAGGAGCCCGAGGGCCACCACGCCCAGGGTGTGGGTGACCGTGACCGAGGCGGCCAGGGGAAGCACGTCCCGCATGCGGGCCCGGCCGCCCCGGGCGGCGGCCGTCGCGGCCATCAGGGTCTTGCCGTGGCCCGGCGCGAGGGCGTGCATCGCGCCGAGGCCGATCGCGATGAGCAGGGCCAGGGAGGCGAAGCCGACGGTGAGGTCGTGGCGCGCGACGAGGTTGTCCAGCGCGCGGGTCCAGCGGTCGGCACCGCGGGGCAGGATGGAGGCGGCGGGGGCGTCCTGGCGCTCCTCGGCGAGGGCCGGTCCGCCGGGCCGTACGTGCACGGACGCGGTGACGGTGTCGGCGGGGGAGGAGAGCAAGTCCTTCGGGTACGCCGTCAGTTCGTGGGAGACCGACGTCTTCGGCACGTCCGACGCGGTGAGCGTCATGCGGTCGCCGCGCGCGGTGATCTCCCGCCAGCCCGGTCCCGTGGTCGTGCCCGCGCTGTGGAAGCCGAGGGTCACGGTGTCGCCCTTGGGGAGCGGTGCGGTGAACCGGCACGACACCCGCAGGGTGTTGAGCCCGGCCTGGCCGGGCCGCGGCTTCGCCTGTGCGGTGCCGGCCGACAGCGCGGTCGTACGGCCGTCGACGGTCAGCTTGCTGCCCTCGGCGGCCGTGGCACACCGCTGCCGGGCCCACTCGGTCAGGCCCAGCCGCTCGATGTCGGGCTTGGCCTGGGTGGCCGGGATCTCGGCGAGGTCCTCGAAGTGGTCGACGCGGAGCTGTCCGGGGGCGGCGACGAGACCGTCGTACCGGTTGACGGTGAAGTTGCCGAGCGGGTGGGCGCTCGCCGCCGTGGCGGGCAGGAGCACGAGCGCGCCGGCGGCCACGGCGGCGGCAAGGAGGCGGCGGGGTTTCACTTGGCCGCCTCCAGCGCCTTGTGGGCCTCGCGGGCGCCCAGCGGGGAGAAGCCCGGGTTGAGCCTCAGGGCCGCGGTGAGCGAGGCGCGGCCGTCCTTCGTGTGGCCGGTGGCCAGTTCGATCATGCCGCGGTGGTAGAGGAAGGAGGCGTTGTGGTAGCCGGTGGCGGTCGCCTGGCGGGCATGGCCGAGGGCCTCCTGGTCCTTGCCGTTCACGTGCAGCGCCCAGGCCAGGGCGTCCGCGGTGTGCACGGTGTGCCGCCGGGCCCATTCGGCGCGGGCGGCACGCAGGGCGGCGGCCTTGTCGCCGTGCTCGGCGGCGGCCAGCGCGGTGTCGAGGTCGGCGTTGACGCCGTTGGCCTTCGCCAGGGCGATCCAGGCGTCCACGAGGGCGTACTGGTCCTCGGCCTTGGCCTTGTCGCCGTCCTGGCCGCGCGCCTCGTACAGCTCGCCGAGCTCGACGAGGGGGCCGGGCAGCGGATACCGCGAGACGACGAGCTCCATGCCCTTGATCGCGGCGGCCCGGTCACCGGTCGCCGCCTGGGCGCGGGCGCGGCCCTCCAGGGCGGGGAGGTAGTTCTCGTCGGCGGCCAGGGCGCGCGCGTACTGGTGCAGGGCCGTCTTGTAGTCGCCCTGGTTCCAGGCGAGCTGGCCGAGCTGGGCGGAGACGTAGGCGATGTCGCCGCGGGAGGTGGCGGTGGACAGGGCCTGCTCCAGCACCCGGCGGGCCGTCTTCACGTCGCCGCGCAGCTCGTGCACGTAGGCGTACCGGGTGAAGACGGGCACTCCCGGCTTGCGCTCGTCGGCGGTGTCGGCGGCCTTCGACGCCTCGTCGTACCGGCCGAGTTCGACGAGTGCGTCGACACGGGAGGACAGGGCGCGTTCGCTGTAGGGGTTCTGCTTCAGGGCCCGGTCGGCGTAGGTGAGGGCCTCGGCGAACTGGTGCCGGGCGGCGGCGAGGGCGGCGAGGCCCGCCAGCGCCTGGTCGTTGTCCGGGGACAGCCGCAGTGAGCGCTTCAGGGCCTTCTCGGCCTGCGGATACCGGGAGGGATCGCCCTTGGTCCGCGCCTGCTCGTCGTAGGCCAGTCCGAGGGTGGCCCAGCTGCCGTAGTCCTTCGGCTGGGTACGCAGATGGGCCTGGAGGGAGGCGATGGTCGAGTCGAGGTCGCCGCTCGCCAGCAGCCCGGGGGAGACGGCGCTGGAGGCCGCCACGGGCGCGGGGGAACCGTCCCGCGCGGCACCGAAGGCGATCGCCCCGCCGGTCAGCGCGACCGCCAGCAGCGCCGCGCACCCGGCGAGCCGAGCCGCCCGCCACCGCCGCCCGGCGTCCCCGACCCGCCGTACGGCGGCGACGCGTACCTCCGCCCCGGGCGCCTCGCGCTCCGCCGCGGCGGCGTCGCCGTCCGTGGGCGAGGGGGCCTCGACGGCGGCGCCGGACTCCGTCGCGGCGTCGGCCGGCTCCGCCGCGGGAGTGGACTCGGTTTCCTGACCAGGGAGTTCAGCCCGCGGCGCGGGGGATGTCTCACCGGCGGGCGGGAGTTCGTCCCCGTCCACCTCGGACACGGAGTCGTCGTTCGTGCGCGGGGACATGCCCTCTCCTGGGTCGCCTGGTCGTTGCGGGAAGTCGTGGGACGGCGCGGCCCGCGCCGTGGGGGAATGGATGCGCGGGCCGCGCCAGTCGGTGGGGGTGGGACGTGGGGCTCAGTACGGGCGCTGGATGCGCCGGCGCCACCACGCCACGGCCGCGCCGATCAGCAGGATTCCGGCCGCGCCCGAGGCCGCCGACCCGGCGATCAGGACCTTGTTGTCGGTGCCGCCGCCGGAGCCCGCCGGCTGGAGCGCGTCACCGAGCTGGCTGCGGACGTCGGCGCCGCTGGTCGTGCCCTTGGCGAGCGCGCCGCGTGAACCGGGGGTCGGCTCGGCCACGTACGGGAAGTACTTCTCGAAGTTCTTGTCGTTCTTGTCGACCGCGTCGCTCAGGTCGTTCTTGGCGCCGACCAGTTCGCCCTCCATGACCTGGAGCGCCTCGTCGACCACGTCGTCGGTGAGCCGACGGCCGTTCGGGAAGCCCGCGTTGTCACCGTCGAGCACACCGAGCCGCTTGGGGTGCATGGCCGGCTTGATCGAGGTGTTGAGGCGCAGCTCCTCCGAAGCCTTCACCTTCGGCGGCTGGTTGAGGCCCTTGACGCCCTTCAGGAACACGTCGACCAGGTCGTTGCGCGGCTCCTTCGGAGCCTTGATCTTGTAGATCGACTCGATCAGCTTCGGCAGCTCGGGGTTGGTCACGTTCTTCAGGAACTGCCCGTCGTACGCAGGCGTGGACGCGTTGAACTTGTCCTTGTCCTTCAGCGGGTTGACGACCTCGTTCACCAGCGGGTTGCCCAGGCGCGAGACCTGCGAGTAGTAGCCCTGCGCGTTCTTGCGCTGCGTGGTCGACCAGATGCCCACGATCGGCTGCTTGGACGACTCGCGGATCATGTCGTTCGGCACCTGGAGGGCGATCGTGTTGACGTTGTAGCCCTTGAGCGTGTCCCGGCCGACCTCGCTGAGGTTCCCGCCGTACAGCAGGTCGAAGACGCGCAGGTCCAGGAAGAACGGGTCGTCCGCCTGCCCGGCGAAGGTCTGGGCGCCGGCCGACGTCTTGTAGATGGCCTGCGAGCGCAGCTTCGCGTAGTCCGGCATCGACGCCTTGCCGACGTCCGACGGGGCCACCGGCACGCTGTCCGCGACCCGCGACTTGTAGACCTGCTTGCCGTACTTCAGCTTGATCAGGTCGATGTCGTACGTCTGCGTGACGTTGAGGTCGGGGTCCTTCAGGCTGTCGACCACACCGGTGTTGTAGAGGAAGGTGTTCTCGTTCTTCCGGTGCGTCTTGAAGGTGTAGCGGAAGATCAGGTCGTCCTGGGCGTCACCGTTGTTGTCGACGTGGAGGTCGTACTGGGCGTCGTCCGCGAACGTGAAGAAGTTCGGTCCGCCGGCCGGGTCCTCCATCGGGATCCAGTTCGCCACGATCGTCGTCGTGTCGGGCTTGTCGGGGCTGACGAACGCGTACACGTCGGTGTTGTCGTACTGCGGGGTCCCCGAGATCAGCGGGGCCTCGCGGTGGCTGGAGGCGAAGGCCGCCCCGGGTGCCAGTGCGGCGGCGCCGGCGGCTGCGAGCCCACCGGCGGCCAGCGCACTGCAGACGAGAGTGGCGAGGCCCTTGCGCCTCGCGCCGCTCCTGGAAAAGTGAGGTGTCATGCCGTCCGTCCTCAGTCCCAACTTGCTTGACGGACGGGTATACGGAGCGGAAGGCCGGTTCGGATTGGTCTCGAAGAAAAAATCTTTTTCGAGTTCGTGACCCGCGTTTTCCGCCCTCGTATACGTAAGCCCTGCTGGAGGTGTGTCCGTTGGGCAGGGCCGGTGCGACAGGAGCGGGTGTGGCGGGATGGGGCCGGTGCGGCCGCGGAGAGGGGGACGGGGTGGACGCGGACGAACTCCTGGTGCGCGTGGCGGGCGGTGACCAGAAGGCGTTCGAGCAGCTGTACGGCATGGTGTCCGGGCCGGTGTTCGGGCTCGTGCGCCGTGTGGTGCGCGATCCCGCGCAGTCGGAGGAGGTGGCCCAGGAGGTGCTGCTCGAACTGTGGCGCTCCGCCGCCCGGTTCGACCCCGGCCGGGGCAGCGCCCTGTCCTGGGTCCTCACCCTCGCCCACCGCCGGGCCGTCGACCGCGTGCGCAGCGCCCGCGCGGCGGGTGAGCGGGAGCAGCGCGAGGCACTGCGCGCCTCCGGACCCGCCTTCGACCAAGTCGCCGAGGAGGTCGAGGCGGGGCTGGAACGCGAATGGGTGCGGCGCTGTCTGGACCGCCTCACCACCCTGCAACGGCAGTCCGTCACCCTCGCCTACTACGACGGCTACACCTACCGTGAGGTGGCCGAGCGGCTGTCGCTGCCACTGGGTACGGTCAAGACGCGGATGCGCGACGGACTCACCCGGCTGCGCCAGTGCCTGGGAGGTGTCGCATGAGCCTGCTCGACCGGCTGCTGCGCCGCGAGGACCTGCACTCGCTCGCTGCCCCCTACGCCCTGGACGCCCTGGAACCCGCCGAGCGCGTCCGCTTCGAGAAGCACCTCAGGGCCTGTGACCGCTGCACCGCCGAGGTGCGCGAACTGGCCGAGGACGCCGTGCGCCTGGCCTGGTCCACGGCCGCTCCGCCGCCGGCCGCGATGCGCGACCGGGTGCTGGCGGCGGTCCGGGCCACCCCGCAGGACCCGGCCTCGGCCACGATCCCGGAACGCACGCCCCAACTCCCGCCGCACGTCTGGGGTGCGCAGCCGCCGCCGGCCCGCTCCCATGCGCCCCGCTCGCGCCCCCTCTTCGTCCCGTTCGCCACGGTCACGGCCGCCGCCGCGCTCGTCGTCGCCGGGCTCTTCGCGGTCCAGGCCAACCGGACTCAGGACCAACTCGACGCGGCGCGGGCGCAGTCACGTGAGATCGCCCACGTTCTCTCCGCCTCCGACGCCCGCGCGAGCAGCGGCAAGGACACACAGGGACGAACGATCGGAGTGATCGCTTCCGCATCCGAGGGCCAAGCCGTCGTCACACTCAGCGGATACAACGCTCCGCCGAGCGGACGGGTGCGCCAGCTCTGGCTCATGCGCCCCGGCGTGCAACCGCGCTCCCTAGGGCTCTTCGACGGCGACACGCCCTTGATCGCGACCGGTCTCGGGAAGTCTGCGACATCACTCGCCGTAACCGTGGAACCCGACGGTGGGTCAGCACAGCCCACCACGCAGCCAATTGCCCAACTCGCGTTGAAATCGGTCGGATTCGGAGAGTAATCGTCAACCTCCTTGCTGGGTAGGTGAATCCTGCGACCGTGATACACGCATGCCTCGCCGGGGCGATAGGGTTACCCTGCCCGGGCCGGGTGGACTCGTACGGGTGGGGAGTGACATGGAGCAGATAACAGTGCGCAGCAGGGCGCGGGTCCCTGCGATCACCTGCGGGAGCAGCGCGACCAGCTCGCGCCTGGACCGCCATCTGTCGGTATTGGGCGGTCCCGCCATACCGCAGCGGGAGACGGTCGAGGCCACCTCGCTGATGCGTGAGCTGACCGCACGTGAGCCCGCGCACGAGCGCAGCGGCAAGGGCGCCCGGATCCGCCGGGTCTCGCTCTTCGCCCCCCTGCGCCGACTGCGCCGCTCGCTGTTCGGCGGCAACAAGCACTGAGCCCTGCCCGCGCTCAGGGCCTGCCTGCCGGACCATGCCGCAGACGCGGGGCTCTTGGTACGCACACCTGCGGCATTGTCGTCACTCGCCGAGGCTCCGCGTCGACTCCCTCCTCCGCCTTGCAGCTGCACGCACCAAGCCTCGCTCACCGGCGCCGATCAGGTACCGCGTCTTTTCTGCGGCCTGATCCGCCGGGCAGGCCCTAGGCCACCACACCGTCCCGGCGCAACGCTGCGATCTCGGCGTCCGTCATCCCCACGGCACGCAGCAGCGCACCGGTGTGCTGCCCGAGCGCGGGCACGTCACCCATCCGAGCCTCGTCCCCGCCCGGCAAGGTGATGGGCGGCAGCAGTGCCCGCAACGGCCCGACCGGCGAACCCACCTCCCGCCACCGCTCCCGGGCCGCCAGCTGCGGATGCTCCGCGACCTCCCGCAGGTCCCTCAGCCGGGCGCACGCGATGCCCGCCGCCTCCAGGCGCGCCACCGCCTCGTCCGCCGTCAGCGCGCCCAGCGCCTTGGCGACCAGCCCGTCGGTGCGCTCCCGGTTCGCCACCCGCGCCGGGTTCGTCGCGTACGCGGGATCCGTGCCCAACTCGGGTTGCCCGATGACCTGCTCGGCCAGCCGCCGCCACTCCCGGTCGTTCTGCACGGACAGCAGCACCCGGCCGCCGTCCGCCGTCGGATAGGCGTCGTACGGCGCGATGACGGCATGCGCCAGCCCGGTGCGGACCGGGGGAGTGCCGCCGTGCATGGTGTGGTGCAGCGGATGGCCCATCCACTCGGCGAGCGAGTCCAGCATCGACACCTCCACCGGCCCGCCGCGCCCGGTCGTCCCGCGCCGCACCAGCGCCGCCAGCACCCCCGAGAAGGCGTACATGGCCGCCGCGATGTCCGCCGCCGGGATCCCCGCCTTCACCGGCCGCTCCGGCGTCCCGGTCACCGACACGAGCCCCGTCTCGCACTGCACGAGCATGTCGTAGGCACGCTTGTCCGCGTACGGGCCCGACGCCCCGTACCCCGAGATGTCCACCGCGACCAGCCGCGGGTGCGCCGCGCACAGCGTGGCCGCGTCGAGGCCCAGCCGGGCCGCCGCGCCCCGCGCGAGGTTCTGCACGAACACGTCCGCGTCCGCGACCAGCCGCCGTACGAGATCCAGGCCGCGCGGGTCCTTCAGGTCCAGCGCGATGGACTCCTTGCCGCGGTTGCACCACACGAAGTGCGAGGCCAGCCCGCGCGCCGCGGAGTCGTAGCCGCGCGCGAAGTCGCCGCCGTCGATCCGCTCCACCTTGATGACCCGGGCGCCCAGGTCGGCGAGCTGCCGGGTCGCGAAGGGCGCGGCCACGGCCTGTTCGACGGCGACGACTGTGATGCCCTCCAGGGGCGCGGGGAGTCGGTCCATGGGGTGGATCATCACCCCTGACCGGCGGTTCTGTCAGCCGCGCGCGTAGCGGCGGACCGCGAGCGGTGCGAAGACGGCGATCAGCACGGCGCACCACGCCAGTGACCCGGCGACCGGATGTGCGACCGGCCAGGCCGCCCCCTCGGGCACGGGCGCGTTGCCGAACAGGTCGCGCAGCGCCGTGGTCACCGCGCTGATCGGGTTCCACTCGGCGAGCGTGCGCAGCCAGCCGGGCAGGTTGACGGTGGGGATGTAGGCGTTGGACAGCAGGGGCAGCATGAAGGTGGCGCCGCCCAGCTGGCCGGCCGCCTCCTCGCTGCGGGTCAGCATCCCGAGGAAGATGCCCACCCAGGTGCAGGCGAACCGGAACAGCAGCAACAGCGCGACCGCGTCCACCGCGTCGAGCGCCGATCCCTCCACCCGCCACCCCATGGCCAGTCCGACCAGCAGGAACGGCACCGTCCCGGCGGCCGTGGTCACGAGGTCGGCCAGCGCCTGCCCCAGCGGGACGGCGGCCCGGCTCATCGGCAGCGTGCGGAAGCGGTCCATCACGCCCCGGTGGGTGTCCTGGGCGGCCTGGAACATGCCCGTCATGATCCCGCCGGCCGCGGTCGCCACCAGCAGTCCGGGGACGAGGAAGGAGCGGTACCGCGCGCCGGGCATCGCCAGCGCGCTGCCGAAGACGTAGCCGAAGAACAGCAGCATGCTGATCGGCATCGTCTGGCTGAGGATCAGCAGTCCGGGGTTGTTGCGGACCCGGCGCAGCTGGCGTCCCAGCATCGCGCCGCCGTCGTACGCCAGCGTGCTCATGCCACGGCCTCCTCGAGGTCGGTGCGGTCGGTGCGGTCGGTCAGACGCAGGAACACGTCGTCGAGGGTCGGGGGCTTGAGGCTCGCGTCGAGCAACGGCAGGCCGGCCGCATCGAGTTCGCGGACCAGGCGGGGCAGGGTGAGCGTGATGTCGGTGGTGACGGCGCCGACGCTGTGCCGCGCGTGGTCGAGCACCGGCTGTCCGCCGGTGATCCGGTCGAGGACGGCGGCGGCCTTCTCCAGCGCGTCGGGATCGGCGACGACGACCTCCGCGTGCATCCCGATCGCCGCCTTCAGCTGGGCCGGTGACCCCTGGTGCGCGACCCGCCCCCGGTCCACCAGGGCGATGTCGTCGGCGAGCTGGTCGGCCTCCTCCAGGTACTGGGTGGTGAGCAGCACGGTCGTGCCGTCCGCCTTCAGCTCGCGCACGGCGTCCCAGATCCGGTTCCGGCTGGCCGGGTCGAGCCCGGTCGTCGGCTCGTCGAGGAACAGGACGTCCGGGCGGCGTATCAGGCTCGCCGCGAGGTCCAGGCGGCGCCGCATCCCGCCCGAGTAGGTGGACGCGGGCCGGTCGGCGGCCTCGGTCAGGCCGAAGCGGTCCAGCAGCTCCGCGGCCCGCTCGGCCGGCCCCCGCACCCGGTGCAGCCGGGCGAACAGCCGCAGGTTCTGCCGACCCGTGAGGTCGCCGTCGACCGACGCGTACTGCCCCGTGACGCCGATCCGCCGCCGTACGGCCGCCGCCTCCCGCACGAGGTCGTGCCCCGCGACCCGTGCCGAGCCCGCGTCGGGCCTGAGCAGCGTGGTCAGCAGCCGTACGGCCGTCGTCTTGCCCGCCCCGTTCGGGCCCAGCAGCCCGCAGACGGTGCCCTGCGCCACGGCCAGGTCCAGCCCGCGCAGGGCGTGCACAGCGCCGAAGCGCTTCTCCAAACCTTCACTAAGTACAGCGTACGTAGAAGTCATAGGTCGACCATAGCGCACTACGTACGGTGTACGTAACTAGGATGGTGGGGCGAGGTGATGATCGATGGCAGGCCGAGGGGCCGTACCCGAAGTGATCTGGGCGCGCCCCGAGCGCGCCGGGCGAGGCCCGCGGCCGGCGTACACCCGGGCCGACATCGCGGCCGCCGCCGTACGGATCGCCGACGCCCAGGGGCTGGACGCGGTGTCGATGCGGCACGTCGCGGCCGAACTGGGCTGCGGCACGATGTCGCTGTACAACTACGTCCCCCGTAAGGAGGACCTGTACGAGCTGATGGTGGACGCGGTCAGCGGGGAGCACGAGCTGTGGGAGCCGGCCGGCGACTGGCGCGCCGACATGCTCCGGGTCGCCCACCAGACCCGCGGCCTGATGCACCGCCACCCCTGGATGCCGCGCCTGATGTCCCCGGTGTACGGCTTCAGCCCCAACGCCCTGCGCTACATCGAGCACTGCCTGGCCTGCCTGGACCCGCTTCCGGCCGCCTACGGCACGAAGATCGAGCTCGTGGCGATGCTGAACGGCGTGGTGACCACGTACGTCCGCAACGAACTGGACACCGCCGAGCGTGCCCGCTCCCTGCCCTGGTCCGAGGACGAGGAGAACGCGGTCCGCATCGCCTACCTGGGCGGTCAGATCGCCTCCGGCGCGTATCCGCGGATGGCGGCGGCCTTCGAGTCGGACCCGGGGCCGATCGATCTGGAGGCGGTGTTCCAGCGAGCGCTGGAGCGGGTGCTTGACGCCTTTACGCCGCGCTAGCTCGGCGGCATTCGGCGGGTGCGGGATCGTCGTGGCCGGTCGCGCAGTTCCCCGCGCCCCTTTGGGGCGCGGCCGGTGCCCCCATCGTTCGCCTAGAGCAGCGCGAACTGGCCCTCCGGGCCCTCCTCGTGGTGGTCGAGGACGGAGGCGGGGCGGTGGGACCAGTCCGGGGGCGGGAGTACGCCTGCCTCGCGGAGGTCGGTGGCCGTGACCGGGGCCGCCGACTCCAGCTCTTCCTGCTGTGGTTTCAGTTCGGCCAGGAGCGCGAGCATCGTGATGAGTTCCAGCAGCTCCGACGTCCAGGTCTGCGGCCAGGAGCCGGGGCGGACCGCGGAGAGGGTGCCGGGCTCGGCGGGGGCGGTGCGGGTCGCGAACCACTGCTCCAGGACGCGCACCCCGGCGACCTCGAAGTCCCATGCCTGCGGCGGTACCGGCGAGATGCGGCCCTCGTCGACGTGCAGGGTCTCCTCGTCGCGGTCGTAGTGGAGGGTGAGCGGGCGGGCGGGCAGGGGCGCGCGGACGTAGGGGCGGCGCCCGCCGGGGAGTTTGGGGCGTTCGCCGCCGCGGCGCATCAGCCAGAGCACGCGGTGGCCCAGCCGCACGCCCCGGGCCCAGAGTTCGGCGTCGCCGGTGAGCGGGACGGTGAGGTCCGGGCGGGTCGTGGCCAGGATCCAGGCGAGGACGTCCAGCGGGGCCGGGGCCAGGCCCAGACGGTCGGCCAGGAAGGCCGACAGGCCCGGCGCGAGATTGGGTTCCTCGCCTCCCGGGCGCCGGTACAGCGGGCGGATGCGGCCGGGCCGCAGAAGGGGCAGGCGGGAGGTGGCCAGCAGGGGCGAGCCCAGGGCGGGGCTGTCGCCGGCCGTCTCCACGGTGAAGACCTGGTGGTCGTCGGCCACCCGCCACAGCTCGGGGCGGGCCGCGTCCAGCAGGCGGTGATCGGGGATCAGCCACTGCTCGTCGAAGGGCGCCGCGAGCACCCGTACCGGTTCCGGGCAGGGGCCCGAGGCCCGCACCAGCTTCTCCGTGCCGCCGGACCGGCCGGGCAGCTGCCCCACCGCCGAGTGCAGCGTCCGCGAACGCGTCGGCTCGAACAGGGCCTCCCGGTCCGGGCCCTCGGCCTTCAGCAGGGCGTCCCAGCGGGCTTTCAGGGAGCCCGGATCGGGTGCCGTCGGCCAGGCGCGGCCCGGCCGCAGCGGTGCGACGGACCACGGCATGAGGTCCGCCAGCAGCGGAGCGTCGTCGTGCGTCACGCTGGGCATCGTACGGCAGCGCCCAGAAGAGGCGAGGGCCCGCATTGGACATGCCGTTCCACCACGCGGGCACGACCCGCCACGACGAACCCACAGACGTCCGACGGCCCTCGGGCCTCTGCGTGGGCGTGACCCGGCGTGACGAATCCGCAGGCGGTGGACGGCTCTCGCGGCTTCTGAGCGGCGTGACCCGGCACGGTG
>NZ_JBEYXB010000007.1:92747-176919 GCF_040644935.1 Streptomyces sp. NPDC046915
TTCGCGCGGGCGCGGCCCGTCACGACGATCCCGCGGGCGGCTGAGGGCCCTCGCGGCCTGCGCGCGGGCGCCACCGGCGTGACGAATCCGTAGGCGGCCGACGGCCCTCGCGGCTTCTGAGCGGCGTGACCCGGCGTGATGGATTCGCAGGCGTCCGACGGCCCTTGCGGCCTCCGTGCGGGCGCGGCCCGCCACGCCGAACCCACAGACGTCCGACGGCCCTCGGGCCTCTGCGTGGGCGCGACCCGGCGCGACGAATCCGCAGGCGGTGGACGGCCCTCGCGGCCTCCGTGCGGGTGCGACCCGCCGCGCCGAACCCACAGAGGTCCGACGGCCCTCGGGCCTCCGCGCGGGTGCGACCCGGCGCGACGAGCCCGGTGAACCCGCAAGGCGGCCGGCGGTACCTCGCGGCCCCGTCAGCGGAGCGCTTACGCGTCCAAGGTCACCGTGAAGGAGAAGCGGTCGCCCCGGTAGTGGATGACCGCCACGTCGAGGGCGCGGCCCTCGGTGTCGTAGGTGATGCCCGTGTAGTGCAGGATCGGGCTGAGCAGGGGGACTTGGAGCAGGCGCGCGGTGTCGGGGTCGGCCAGCCTGGCCTCCACGGTGTCCGTGATGCGGCTGATGTCCACCCCGACGACGTCCCGCAGCACCTTGGTCATCGGCCAGCGCACCAGGTCGTCCACGTCGATGCGCTCGGCCAGTTCGGGACGGATGTGGTTGCGGGCGTGGTTGGTCGGCTCGCCGGTCTTCTCGTCGCTGCGCAGCCGGTGGTACGTCGCCACCTCGGCGAGATCCGGGAAGTACTCGGCGAGTTCGGCCGGCACGGGCGTCCTGCCGTGGTCCAGCAGCTCGGTCGTCATGCCGGACTGCTGGGCCACGATCGCGTCCACCGAGCCCAGCAGCCGCACGGGAGCACCACGCAGGGCGTCCGGCTCGATGAACGTGCCGCGCCGGCGGTGCCGGGTGATCAGCCCCTCGTCCTCCAGCTCCTTCAGCGCCTGTCGCATGGTCAGCACGCTGACCCCGTAGTGCTCCGCCAGCCGCTCCTCCGTGGGCAGACGCAGCGGGTCCCGGGGCGAGCGGCCGAGGATCGACGCGCGCAGCGACTGCGACACCTGGTACCAGAGCGGCAGCTTGCGGTTCAGGACGATGGAGTCGGGGGCGAAGGAGGTCACGGGGCCATCCGTACCTGGAGCAAATCCTCAGTGCAAGGGGCGGAAGTGCCGCTCGAGGCCCTGCCACACGTCGTCGTACCCCTGCTGGAGGTGGTCCGCCCGCTCCGCGTGGGGCGTGAGCGTCACCGGCCAGCGCGTCTCGAACATGAACGCGAGCCCGTCGTCGATCTTCTGCGGCTTCAGCTCGGCCGCGCTCGCCCGGTCGAAGGTCTCCCGGTCCGGGCCGTGCGCCGACATCATGTTGTGCAGCGAGCCGCCGCCCGGCACGAAGCCCCCTTCTCCGGCCGTCTTCGCGTCGTAGGCGCCCTCGATCAGGCCCATGTACTCGCTCATCACGTTCCGGTGGAAGTACGGCGGCCGGAAGGTGTCCTCGCCCACCAGCCAGCGCGGCACGAAGACCACGAAGTCGACGCCGGCCAGTCCCGGGGTGTCCGAGGGCGAGGTCAGCACCGTGAAGATCGACGGGTCGGGGTGGTCGTAGGAGATCGTGCCGATGACGTTGAAGCGGCGCAGGTCGTAGACGTACGGCACGTGGTTGCCGTGCCAGGCGACCACGTCGAGCGGCGAGTGGTCGTAGCCGGTCGTCCAGAGGTTGCCGCAGAACTTGTTCACCACCTCCACCGGCCCCTCGACGTCCTCGTACGCGGCGACCGGCGCCCGGAAGTCCCGGGCATTGGCCAGCCCGTTGGCCCCGATCGGGCCGAGGTCGGGGAGGCGGAAGGGGGCGCCGTAGTTCTCGCAGACGTAGCCCCGGGCGGAGCTGTTGAGCAGCTCCACCCGGAAGCGCACCCCGCGCGGCACCAGCGCCACATCTCCCGGCTCCGCGTGCAGCAGCCCGAACTCCGTGCGCAGCAGCAGCCCGCCGTGCTCCGGCACGATCAGCAGCTCCCCGTCGGCGTCGCTGAAGACGCGCTCCATCGAGGAGTTGGCGCGGTACAGGTGCACGGCCATGCCCGCGCGCTGGGCCGCGTCGCCGTTGCCGCCCAGGGTCCACAGGCCCGCCACGAAGTCCGTCCCGGCCGGCGGCTCGGGCAGCGGGTTCCAGCGCAGCCGGTTCGGGTCCGGCACGGTCTCGGTGAAGGGGGCCGTGCGGATCGCGCCGTTGTCGGTGCGGAGGAAGGAGGGGTGGGCGGCCGAGGGGCGGATCCGGTACAGCCAGGAGCGGCGGTTGTGCGCCCTGGGCTCGGTGAACGCCGAACCGCTGAGCTGCTCCGCGTACAGGCCGAGCGGTGCTCGCTGCGGCGAGTTGCGGCCCTCGGGCAGTGCGCCGGGCACCGCCTCCGAAGCGTGCTCGTTGCCGAATCCGGACAGATAGGTCAGTGCCTCCGCGGTCTTCCGCGCGTCCCCGCTCATGATCGCTCCCTTGCGAACCTGATTCCTATGTATCACCGTAGGATTGCGTTTTCGCGGGCGCAAGGGGAACCGGCGTCCTGCGGGGGTTCCACGTCCTCCGGGGGGCCTACGGGGGTCCTCCCGGAGGGGTAGGGCCGGAACCAGACTTCAGAAGGATCCGCGTTCCGGCGTGCTGTTCTAGAGTCCCGGGCATGTCGTGGAAGCGGGGGCTGCTCGTTGCGCTCGTCGTCTGTGTTCCGCTGCTGCTCGGACCGGCGGCTTGCGGCACGAGTGACGCGAACGAGAGGAAGGACGGGGAGTCGCCATCACCGGTGGGCAGACTCCTCGACGGGACGGACCGGGAGGGACGGCACTACCGTGAGGTCGGCAAGGACAGGGCACCCGAGGTCGGTATCGAGGTGATGCCCGACGCCGGCGGCAGCTGGGACGTCCGGCTGACCGTCCGCAACTTCCGCTTCTCCGCGCCGGGTGCGAAGGCGGAGGCGGTCGCCGGGCGGGGACTGGCCTGCCTCTTCGTCGACGGCGGCCAGATCACCCGGCTGCGCACCCCCGGGTACCGGCTCGCCGCCCGTCTCGTCCCGCGCGGCACCCACCACGTCACCGCCCGCCTGTACGCCGACGACGGCACGGTGTGGGCGGTGCACGGCAAGCCGGTGGAGAGCACGGCCGACATCACGGCGTCCGGGGCGGAGTCGTCGCCGGAGTCGGCACCGGAAACGTCGCCGGAGTCGGCACCGGAAACGTCGCCGGAGTCGTCGCCGTGACCCGGGCGAGATGAGTGCATCGGCCATCCGTCTCCGTACCAGGGGGCGAGGTTCACCGGAGTCCGGCGGGAAGGCATCATGAAGCCCGTGCCCCACGATGCGACATCGCTGCGCCGTGCGCCCGTGCAGCGGCGCAGCGCCGAACGGCTGACCAGGATTCTCGACGCCTGTGCCGACCTCCTCGACGAGGTCGGCTTCGACGCCCTGAGCACGCGGGCCGTGGCGCTGCGCGCCGGTGTGCCCATCGGTTCCGTCTACCGTTTCTTCGGCAACAAGCGGCAGATGGCCGACGCACTCGCGCAGCGCAACCTCGAGCGGTACTCCGAGCGTGTCACCGAGCGCCTGAGGGGCGCGCGCCGGGGGGACTGGCGGACGGCGATGGACGCCGTCCTGGACGAGTACCTGGCCATGAAGCGCACCGCGCCCGGCTTCTCCCTCGTGGACTTCGGCAACCAGATACCGGTCGGCGCCCGGCACGCCGAGCCCAACCACCGCGTCGCGGACCGCCTCACCGACCTCCTCTCCGGCTATCTCGGCCGCGACCCCGACGACGACCTCCGCCGCACCTTCCTGGTGGCCGTGGAAGCCTCCGACACCCTGGTCCAGCTCGCCTTCCGGGTGGACCCGGACGGCGACGAGGCGATCATCGGGGAGATACGGGAACTGCTGAGGGCGTATCTGGGGCGAGTGCTGGACTGAGGTGCCGCCCCCTCAGGGGGGGCGTCCGGTCCGGGCGGGCGGCACGCCGCTCAACGCCGATGCCGCCGTGGACGCAGCGCGCCGAGCGTCGCGCAAGCCAGTGCTCCGAGCAGCATCCAGCCCCACGGCACCCAGCCCCACGGCACCCCGCCCGGCCGACGCGTGAGCGTGGCGTACGCGAAGGTGCCCAGGCTGCCGCCCGCCAGGAAGAACGAGAAGTTACGCAGGGCCGACCGCCATCTGGGGCGGTCCGTGTCCGAGGTCATGCCGCATTGTCCATGCTCGCTCCTTCACCCAGCCCCTCCCCATCGTGCATACCGGTCGGTATGCTCGGCCCAGCCGAGGCGTCAGCGCCGCCGCCACCCATCGGGAGGACCCGTGTCCCGCACCGCCCTGCGAATCTGCCCCCTGTGCGAGGCCACCTGCGGCCTGACGCTCACCATCGACGGGACCCGGGTCACCGGCGCCCGGGGTGACCGCGACGACGTGTTCAGCAAGGGGTTCATCTGCCCCAAGGGCGCCTCCTTCGGTGCCGTCGACGGCGATCCCGACCGGCTGCGCACGCCCCTGGTCCGCAGGGACGGCGAGCTGCGCGAGGCGAGCTGGGAGGAGGCCTTCGACGCCGTCGCCGCGGGGATCCGGCCCGTCGTGGAGCGGTACGGGGCGGACTCCGTCGGCGTGGTCCTCGGCAACCCCAATGTGCACACCATGGCCGGCGGCCTCTACCCGCCCGTCCTCGCCGGCGCGCTGCGCACCCGCAGCCTGTTCACCGCCTCCACGGTCGACCAGATGCCCAAGCACGTCTCCAGCGGGCTGCTGTTCGGCGACGCCAACGCCATCCCCGTGCCGGACCTCGACCGCACCGACCACCTGCTGCTCATCGGCGCCAACCCGCTGGAGTCCAACGGAAGTCTGTGCACCGCCCCCGACTTCCCCGGCAAGCTCAAGGCGCTCAAGGCCCGCGGCGGCACGCTCGTCGTCATCGACCCGCGCCGCACCCGCACCGCCAAGCTCGCCGACCGGCACATCGCGATCCGCCCCGGCACCGACGCGCTGCTGCTCGCGGCGATGGCGCACGTCCTGTTCGAAGAGGCCCTCGTCGACCTGGGGGACCTGGCACCGCACGTGGCCGGGGTCGGCGAACTCGCCGAAGCCGTACGGGACTTCGCCCCCGAGGCGGTGACCGAGGCCTGCGACGTGCCGGCCGCGGAGATCCGTACCCTCGCCCGCGAACTCGCCGCCGCCCCCACCGCGGCCGTCTACGGCCGCATCGGCAGCTGCACCGTCCCGCACGGCACCCTCGCCAGCTGGCTCGTGGACGTCCTCAACATCCTCACCGGCAACCTCGACCGCCCCGGCGGTGCCCTCTTCCCACAGGCGGCGACCGACAGGACGCCCCGTCCCGCCGGACCCGGCCGCGGCTTCGCGCTCGGCCGCTGGCACTCCCGGGTACGCCGGCACCCCGAGGCGAAGGGCGAGTTGCCGCTCTCCGCGCTCGCCGAGGAGATCGACACCGCCACCGAGGAGGGCGAGCCGGTCCGCGCCCTCATAGCCGTCGCCGCCAACCCCGTGCTGTCCGCCCCGGACGGCGACCGGCTCGACAAGGCCCTGGACTCCCTGGACTTCATGGTCAGCGTCGACCCCTACCTGAACGAGACCTCGCGCCACGCCCACGTCGTGCTGCCCCCGCCCCCGCCCTCGCAGAGCCCGCACCACGACTTCGCCTTCAACACCCTCGCCGTACGCAACCAGGTCCGCTACACCCGCCCGGCAGTCCCCCTGGAGCCCGGCCGGATGGCCGAGACCGAGATCCTGGCCCGGCTGATCCTCGCCGTGACCGGCATGCACGGCGCCGACCCGGCGGTCGTCGACGCCATGGTGATCGACCAGACCCTCGGCAAGGCCGTCCAGGACCCCCACTCCCCGGTGCACGGCCGCGACCCGAAGGAACTCGCCGATGGGCTCACCGGCGACACCGGCCCCGAACGGCGCCTCGACATGATGCTGCGCCTCGGCCCCTACGGCGACGGCTTCGGCGCACGACCGGACGGGCTGAGCCTGGCCCAGCTCCTCGAACACCCGCACGGCATCGACCTCGGCCCGCTGCGCCCCCGGCTGCCGCAGCCGCTGAGGACCAGGAGCGGCAAGGTCGAGCTGCTCCCGCGGCCCATCGCGGACGACCTGCCGCGCCTGCGCGAGGCCCTGCGCGAGCGCGCCGACGGACTGGTCCTGGTCGGCCGCCGCCATCTGCGGTCCAACAACAGCTGGATGCACAACGTGCCCGCCCTCACCGGCGGCACCAACCGCTGCACCCTGCACATCCACCCGGAGGACGCCGAACGCCTCGGCGTGCGGGACGGGGCGGCGGTACGCGTCAAGGGCGCCGGGGGAGAGGTGACCGCCCCGGCCGAGGTCACCGACGGCGTGCGCCCCGGCGTGGTGAGCCTGCCGCACGGCTGGGGGCACGACCGCCCCGGCACCCGGATGAGCCACGCCGCCACCGACCCCGGCGTCAACGTCAACCAACTCCTCGACGGCAGCCTGCTCGACCCGCTGTCGGGCAACGCGGTGCTCAACGGCGTGCCCGTGGCCGTCACCGCGCTCGTCACATCGCTGTGACCTGGAGTTTCGCGCTTATTGCTCGCACGTCAACGTCTTGTTAACGCCGTTTGAAGGGACCTAACGTCAACGCACCGCCTGCCCGGTGGAATGTTCAAGGGCGAACGTTAGGTATCCATTCATGCTGACCATCCTCGGCTTCGCCATGATCGCGACCTTCCTGGTCCTGATCATGCTGAAGAAGATGTCGCCGATCGCGGCGCTCGTGCTGATTCCCGCGCTGTTCTGCGTGTTCGTCGGCAAGGGCGCCAAGCTCGGCGACTACGTCCTCGACGGCGTCACCAGTCTCGCGCCCACCGCGGCGATGCTGATGTTCGCGATCGTCTACTTCGGTGTGATGATCGACGTCGGCCTCTTCGATCCGATCGTCCGGGGGATCCTCAAGTTCTGCAAGGCCGACCCCCTGCGGATCGTCGTCGGCACCGCCGTCCTCGCCGCGATCGTGTCGCTGGACGGCGACGGCTCGACCACCTTCATGATCACCGTCTCGGCGATGTACCCGCTGTACAAGCGCCTGAAGATGAGCCTGGTCGTGATGACCGGTGTGGCCGCCATGGCCAACGGCGTGATGAACACGCTGCCCTGGGGCGGCCCGACCGCCCGCGCCGCGACCGCGCTGAAGCTCGACGCCAGCGACATCTTCGTGCCGATGATCCCCGCCCTCGCCGCGGGCCTGCTGTTCGTCTTCGCCCTCGCCTACGTCCTCGGCCGCCGCGAGCGCAAGCGGCTCGGCGTGCTGACGCTGGACGAGGCGCTGGAGCCCCAGGAGACCGAGACCGTGCTGGTCGGCGCGGGCGGCCCCGGCGGCAAGGAGCGCAGGGCCACCGGTGGTTCCGGCGCCGGCACGGACGCGGACCTCCCCGAGGAGCCCGAGGACGAGGGCTTCCAGGGCCTCGACCCGGACCGGCCCACCCTGCGCCCGAAGCTCTACTGGTTCAACGCGCTGCTCACGGTCGCCCTGCTCACCGCCATGATCATGGAGTGGCTGCCGATCCCGGTGCTGTTCCTGCTGGGCGCGGCCCTCGCGCTGACCGTCAACTTCCCGAACATGCCCGACCAGAAGGCCCGCCTCGGCGCGCACGCCGAGAACGTCCTCAACGTCTCCGGCATGGTCTTCGCCGCCGCCGTCTTCACCGGCGTCCTCCAGGGCACCGGCATGGTCGACCACATGGCCACGTGGCTGGTGGGCAACATCCCCGACGGCATGGGCCCGCACATGGCCTTCGTCACCGGTGTGCTGAGCATCCCGCTCACGTACTTCATGTCGAACGACGGCTTCTACTTCGGCATCCTCCCGGTGCTCGCCGAAGCCGGCCACGCGCACGGCGTCTCCTCCCTGGAGATCGCCCGCGCCTCCCTCGTCGGCCAGCCGCTGCACATGTCCAGCCCGCTCGTCCCCGCCGTGTACGTGCTGGTCGGCATGGCGAAGGTGGAGTTCGGCGACCACACGCGGTTCGTGGTCAAGTGGGCGGCGCTCACCTCGCTGGTGGTACTCGGCGCGGGAATCCTGTTCGGCATCATCTGATCTCCCGACCTGATCTGGAGGAAACGTCCATGGCGCCCGGTGGGAACCGCGGCTGGCTGCTCCGCCTCGTCATCGCCTTCGGCTTCGCGCAGGGGGCGGTGTCCATGGCCCGGCCCGCCGTCTCCTACCGGGCCCTCGCACTGGGCGCGGACGAGCGGGCGGTCGGTGTGATCGCGGGTGTGTACGCCCTGCTGCCGCTCTTCGCGGCCGTACCGCTCGGCCGCCGTACCGACCACGGCCGCTGCGCGCCCCTGCTGCCCGTCGGCGTGGTCCTGATATCCGGCGGCTGCGTCCTCAGCGGCCTGGCCGGCTCGCTGTGGGCGATGGCCCTGTGGAGCGGGGTGATGGGCCTCGGTCACCTCTGCTTCGTGATCGGCGCCCAGTCGCTGGTGGCCCGGCAGTCCGCCCCGCACGAGCAGGACCGCAACTTCGGCCACTTCACCATCGGCGCCTCGCTCGGCCAGCTGGTCGGGCCCGTCGCGGCGGGCGCGGTGATCGGCGGTCCCGACATGGCGGGCTCCAGCGCGCTGGCCCTCGTGGTGGCGGGGGCGGGCGCGGCGGTCGCCTTCACCTCACTGTGGCGCATCGAGGACCGTACGGCCGTCACGTCCCGCGGCGGGCGGGGCGAGCGGGTGCCGGTCGGCCGCATCCTGCGCGCCAGGGGGGTGCCGACGGGGATGCTCATCAGCCTCTCCGTGCTGTCGGCCACCGACATCCTCACCGCCTACCTGCCGGTGGTCGGCGAGCACCGGGGCATCGCGCCCTCGGTGGTCGGCGTCCTGCTCAGCCTGCGTGCCGGCGCCACCATCGCCTGCCGTCTCGTCCTCACCCCGCTGCTGCGGCTGCTCGGCCGCTCCCTGCTGCTGACCGTGACCTGCCTGCTGGCGGCCGTGCTGTGCGCGGGTGTCGCGCTGCCGGTGCCGGTGTGGGGGCTCGGCCTGATGCTCGTCGCGCTCGGCTTCTGCCTCGGGGTCGGTCAGCCGTTGTCCATGACGACGGTCGTCCAGGCCGCCCCCGACGAGGCCCGCTCCACCGCGCTCGCGCTGCGCCTGACCGGCAACCGGCTCGGCCAGGTCGCCGCGCCCGCCGCCGCGGGCCTGGTCGCCGGGGTCGCGGGGGTGGCCGCGCCGTTCGTGATGCTGGGGGCGTTGCTGCTGCTCTCGGCGGGTGGTGCGCTGCGTGGTCCCGGGGCCTCGGAGGCGGTGCCCCGGACGGCGGAGCCCGTGGCGAGGGAGGGCCGTACGGGGTCTGCCTTGCGCCGGTCGGGCGATACCTGACGGCGCGTCGGGCGCCGCTGCCGCGGGGGCCCGGGTGGTTGTGAAAGAGAGTCAGATGAAAGGTCGATTTGTATGAAAATCGTCTGACTCGGAGGAGTACCCATGCCCACGTTGACACTCCCACCTGCCGTCGGCACCCGGCTCGGCGTCGGTGCCCTCACCGTCCTCACCGCGGCGGGAGCCACCTGGCTGGCGGCGCCGAGCGCCGTGGCCCAAGGGGAGGCGGGTGACATCCGGATCCACCGGGTGGGCGTGCCCTTCGGCGTCTCGAAGGACGACCCCGTGGTCTGCCGGTTCTACCTCGACGCCGCCAACTTCGACACGTTGCCGAGCGTCGCGTACACCATTGTGGCCCAGCCGCCGCTGCCCACCAGTGCCACCGTGACCGGGACCATCGCGCTCGGTCCGGGCTCCGGTGCCGGGCACACCGACCCGTTGGGACTGGCGGACGGGCAGTACCGGCTCACCTGGACCGCGGGTGCCACGCCGAGGGAGAAGATCTTCCGGGTCGACTGCCACGGCCAGCCGGACCACGGGCCCGGAGGGGACCCCGGCCGCATCGAGGACCACGGGCACGACGGGGCGGCCGCCCCGCACGAGGGTGACGGTCCGCACGACGACGGCGACGGGCCGCGTGACGGTGGCGGGCAGCGCGATGGCGACGGGCAGCGCGACAGTGACGGTCCGCGGGGCGGTGTCCACGCGGGCGGCGGTGGTCTCGTCGACACGGCCGGGGCGTACACCCCGCTGACCGCGGCGGCCGCCGTGGGTCTGGTCGTGGTCAGCGGCGCCGTGTACTTCCGGCTGATCCGCCGGCGCCCCAATGGTGCCGCGTAGGCGCAGACGCAGGCCCTGGCACCGGACCCGCGCCTACCGTCTGGCCAGGACGGCCGTGCTCGTCACCGTCCTGGTGACGGTGGTCCGGTGCGGCGGGCACGAGGGGCCGGCCGGCCCGGCCGGGGCCGGCGGGCTCACACAGGCCGGGCGGGCCGCGCCTCCGCCCCAGCCCCTGCCCCGTTCGCCCGCGACCACCCTGCGGGTGCCCTCGCTGGGAGTGGACGCGCCGATCGTCGGCGTACGGCTCGGTGCCGACCGCCGGCTGGAGACGCCGCCGCTGGACAGGCCCAAGCTCGTCGGCTGGTACCAGGACGGGCCGACCCCCGGTGAGACGGGCACGGCCGTCGCCGTCGGCCACCGGGACACCCGGACCGGTCCCGCGGTCTTCGCCGCCCTCGCGCAGGTGCCGCCGGGCAGTCGCATCGAGGCCGGGCGCGCGGACGGCCGTACGGCCGTCTACACCGTGGACCGCGTCCGGGTCTTCGACAAGGACGACTTCCCCGACAAGGAGGTGTACGGCCCGAGCCGGCGCCCCGAACTGAGGGTCCTCACCTGCGGCGGCCTCTACAACCGCAGAACGGGCTACACCAGCAACGTGGTCGTCTTCGCCCACCTGACCGCAACGCGGTGACCTCCGGCGGTTCACGGCCACCGGGCGCCGGCCACGGCTGGATGCGGGGCCCGCACCGGGTGTCTGCCGACGGTTCCCGGTAGGTTTCGCGCCTGCGCTGCGGCCACCCCAGGTTCCTCGCCCCCGCCGCCCCTACCCACCCCCATCCCCAGGGGCTCCGCCCCTTCACCCCCGCCAGGGGGCTCCGCCCCCTGCCCCCCGGGAAGCTCCCGTGGGGCTGTGTCCGTGCACCCGCCGGGGCTGCCGCCCCCAAGCCCCTGCGGGGCTCCGCCCCTGTACCCCGCCGGAGGCTGCACCCCCTGAACCCCCGCGGGGCTCCGCCCCAGCCCCCACCGGGGCTGCGCCTCCTGACCCCCCCGGGGTTGCCGCCCCCAAGCCCCTGCGGGGCTCCGCCCCTGTACCCCGCCGGGGGCTGCGCCTCCTGAACCCCCGCGGGGCTCCGCCCCAGCCCCCACCGGGGCTGCGCCTCCTGAACCCCGCCGGGGCTGCCGCCCCCAAGCCCCTGCGGGGCTCCGCCCCTGTACCCCGCCGGGGGCTGCACCCCCTGAACCCCCGCGGGGCTCTGCCCCAGCCCCCACCGGGGCTGCGCCTCCTGAACCCCGCCGGGGTTGCCGCCCCCAAGCCCCTGCGGGGCTCCGCCCCTGTACCCCGCCGGGGGCTGCGCCTCCTGAACCCCCGCGGGGCTCCGCCCCAGCCCCCACCGGGGCTGCGCCTCCTGAACCCCGCCGGGGCTGCCGTCCCCAAGCCCCTGCGGGGCTCCGCCCCAGTACCCCGCCGGGGGTCAGGGGGCGGAGCCCCCGGACGGGGTCGAAGGGGCGGAGCCCCTGGAGGACGGGGAGGGTAGGGGCGGCGGGGGCGAGGAACCTGCCGCTGACCGCAGCGTCGCCGGTGCCAGGGCTCCCGGTGGCCGCGGCGGGCCGGCCGGCGGAGGGGCACGCTGCCGCGCCGCAGGGGTACGGGCTGAATCGGGGCGTCCGCTTTCTCGCCTGGCGGTACGGCTCGCCCGATCTCGGCCGTTCTCTTCCCCCAGGTGCACACATTCCGTTAACTTCCGTGACTCACAGGCCTCTTACGACCGCCCCCGGGGACAGCTGCCATGACACGCGCCATCTCCCTGCACGACGTGAGCAAGACATACGCGCGAGGTGTCCGCGTGGTGGACCGGCTGTCGCTGGACATCGCGCCGGGGGAGTTCCTCGTGCTGCTCGGGCCGTCCGGCTGCGGCAAGTCCACCGTGCTGCGGATGATCGCCGGGCTGGAGGAGATCGACGAGGGCGAGCTGCTGCTCGACGGCGAGTACGCCAACGACCTCGCCCCGTCCGACCGGGACATCGCGATGGTCTTCCAGAACTTCGCGCTCTACCCGAACATGACCAGCCGCGACAACATCGGCTTCCCGCTGCGCATCGAGACCCCCGGCGCGGACCCCCGTACCCGCGTGGACGCCACCGCCCGCATGCTCGGCATAGAGGACCTCCTCGACCGCTTCCCCAGCCAGCTCTCCGGCGGCGAGCGCCAGCGCGTCGCCATGGGCAGGGCCATCGCCCGTCATCCCTCCGCCTTCCTGATGGACGAGCCCCTGTCCAACCTCGACGCCAAGCTGCGCAACCACCTGCGCGCCGAAATCTCCCAGCTCACCCGCGAGTTGGGCGTCACCACGGTGTACGTCACGCACGACCAGGCCGAGGCCATGTCGCTCGGCGACCGGGTCGCCGTCCTGCGCGGCGGTCTGCTCCAGCAGGTCGGCACCCCGCGCGAGGTGTACGCGCTCCCGCGCAATGTCTTCGTCGCCGCCTTCATCGGCACCCCCCGCATCAATCTGATCCGCGGCCTGATCCGCGCCCCGCTGGACGGCGCGATGACCATCAGCCTCGGCAAGCAGGCCCTGCCCCTGCCCGAACCCCTCTGCCTGGACCACCGTCTGCTGCGCGTGCAGCAGGGCCGGGAGGTGATCGTCGGCCTGCGCTCGGAGGCCGTCCGCATCGCCAAGCACAAGGCCGCCCGCCCCGGGGAGGTGCCGATCACCGGCCTGGTGCGGCACCTGGAGTTCCAGGGGCACGAGATGCTGGTCCACTTCGACACCGGCTCACGCCCCGCCGTCGTACCGGAGCTGGAGGCCCCACGCCCGGTCGCCCGCCCCTCGCGGCGCCGCCGCAGGGAGGGCCCCGGCGTCCTGGACCGGCTGAGGGAGCGGGCGAGCTCGCTGCGCGCCGGCCCGGTGGTGGTCCTGGAGCCCCCGGCCGACGCGGACCCCGGCCCCGAGCCGCCGGAGGGCCGGCTGCCCGGCGACCTGGTCGTGCGCACCACCCCCGACCTCCAGCTCCGCCACGGCATGCAGATCCCCCTGCTCGTCGACCTCGCCCACCTCTTCGTCTTCGACCAGCACGGCGACCGGATCTCCCCGTCGCCCGCACGATTGCCGGACCTGGAAGAGTGAGCCCCCGGAAAGGGCGTGCTGGCGCGCGAAAACTATCGCCGCTAGTTTGTGAGTCGTACGGCGGCCCACGAGCCGGAAGACAGGCCACGCCACGCCCCCCGCCGGGAGGAAGCAGCATGAAGCCACACGACCGCCTATACATCGACGGCGCCTGGCGCCCCGCCGTCGGCAGCGATCTGATCGAGGTCGTGAACCCGGCCGACGAGCAGGTCATCGGTCATGTCCCGGCGGCTTCCGCGGAGGACGTCGACAGCGCCGTACGGGCCGCCCGCAGAGCCCTTCCGGACTGGGCCGCGACACCCCCGGCCGAGCGGTCCGCCCGACTGGCCGCGCTGCGGGACGTGCTCGTGGCTCGCCAGGAGGAGATCGCCGAGACGGTCACCGCCGAACTGGGCTCGCCCCTGAAGCTGTCGCAGGCCGTCCACGCGGCCGTGCCGGTCGCGGTCGTGGGCTCGTACGCCGAACTGGCCGCCACCCACCCCTTCGAGGAGAAGGTCGGCAACTCGACCGTCCACCTCGAACCGATCGGCGTGGTCGGCGCGATCACCCCCTGGAACTACCCCCTGCACCAGATCGTCGCCAAGGCCGCCCCGGCGCTGGCCGCGGGCTGCACGATCGTCCTGAAGCCCGCCGAGGACACCCCGCTCACCGCCCAGCTCTTCGCGGAGGCCGTGCACGAGGCGGGCGTACCCGCCGGGGTGTTCAACCTGGTCACCGGTCTCGGCCCGGTCGCCGGCCAGGCCCTCGTCGAGCACCCGGGCGTCGACCTGGTCTCCTTCACCGGCTCCACCGCCGTCGGCAGGCGGATCGGCGCGGTGGCCGGCGGCGCGCTGAAGAAGGTCGCCCTCGAACTCGGCGGCAAGTCCGCCAACGTGATCCTTCCGAGCGCCGACCTTGCCAGGGCGGTCAACGTCGGCGTGGCCAACGTGATGACCAACTCCGGCCAGACGTGCAGCGCCTGGACCCGCATGCTGGTGCACACCGACCGGTACGAGGAGGCCGTGGAGCTGGCCGCGACCGCCGCCGCCAAGTACGGCGACCGCATCGGCCCGGTGGTGAACGCCCGGCAGCGCGACCGTGTGCGCGGCTACATCGAGAAGGGCCTCGCCGAGGGCGCCCGCCTGGTGGCCGGCGGCCCCGAGGCCCCGCGCGAGCGCGGCTACCACGTCAGCCCCACCGTCTTCGCCGACGTCACCCCGGAGATGACCATCGCCCAGGAGGAGATCTTCGGCCCGGTCCTCACCGTCCTGCGCTACGAGGACGAGGAGGACGCCCTGCGCATCGCCAACGGCACGGTGTACGGTCTCGCGGGCGCCGTCTGGGCGGGCGACGAGGCCGAGGCGGTGAGCTTCGCCCGCCGGATGGACACCGGCCAGGTCGACATCAACGGCGGCCGCTTCAACCCGCTCGCCCCCTTCGGCGGTTACAAGCAGTCCGGGGTCGGCCGCGAACTCGGCGCCCACGGACTCACCGAATACCTCCAGACCAAGTCCCTCCAGTTCTAAGGAAGTCCGCGAGCCATGGCCGTACGAGCCGCCGTCCTGCCCGCCATCGGCGCACCCCTGGAGATCACCGGCATCGAGCTCCCGGACCCGGGCCCCGGGCAGGTCCGCGTCCGCCTCGCCGCCGCCGGCGTCTGCCACTCCGATCTGTCCCTGTCCGACGGCACCATGCGCGTACCGGTCCCGGCGGTCCTCGGCCACGAGGGCGCCGGCACGGTGGTGGCCGTGGGGGAGGGCGTCACCGGCCTGGCCCCCGGCGCACCGGTGGTCCTCAACTGGGCGCCGTCCTGCGGCAGTTGCCACGCCTGCACGCTGGGCGAGGTCTGGCTGTGCGCCAACGCCCTGAACGGCGCCGCCGACGTGTACGCCCGTACCGCCGACGGCACCGAGCTCCACCCCGGCCTGAACGTCGCCGCGTTCGCCGAGGAGACGGTCGTCCCCGCGTCCTGCGTACTGCCCCTCCCGGACGGTGTCCCGCTCACCGACGCGGCCCTCCTCGGCTGCGCCGTCCTCACCGGCTTCGGCGCCGTCCACCACTCGGCACGGGTGCAGCCGGGCGAGACGGTCGCGGTGTTCGGCGTGGGCGGCGTCGGCCTCGCCACCCTCCAGGCGGCCCGGATCGCCGGAGCCGCGCGGATCGTCGCCGTGGACGTCTCCCCCGGGAAGGAGGACCTGGCCCGCGGCGCGGGCGCCACCGACTACGTCCTCGCCTCCGAGAACACCGCCCGCGAGATCCGCGCCCTCACCGGCAAGCAGGGCGTCGACGTCGCCGTGGAGTGCGTGGGCCGCGCGGTCAGCATCCGCGCGGCCTGGGAGTCCACCCGCCGGGGCGGCCGTACGACGGTCGTCGGCATCGGCGGCAAGGACGAGCAGGTCACCTTCAACGCCCTCGAGATCTTCCACTGGGGCCGTACCCTGTCCGGCTGCGTCTACGGCAACTGCGATCCGGCCCGTGATCTGCCCGTGCTCGCCGAGCACGTACGGGCGGGCCGCCTGGACCTCGGCGCGCTGGTCACCGAGCGGATCGGTCTCGACGGCATCCCGGCCGCCTTCGACAACATGCTGGCGGGCAAGGGCGGCCGGGCACTGGTGGTGTTCTGACCGGTCAGGACACCCGCTCGGGTCGCTGCTCCGGCTCGGCGGCAGCGGCCCGGGGCGCCCGCGCCCGGGACCGGGACACCGCCACACCCGCCAGACACAGCACGCCGCCCGCCAGCGTCAGCAGCCCCGGCACCTCGCCGAGCGCCAGCCAGGACATCAGCACGACCAGCGCGGGCACCGCGTACGTGGTCGCGCCCATACGGCTCGCGGTCGTCCGGGCGAGGGCGTACGCCCAGGTCGTGAAGGCCAGCGCGGTCGGGAAGACGCCCAGGTAGACCATGTTGAGCGTGGCCGACAGCGGGGCGCCGGCCGCGTCGTGCACCAGCTGCCCGGCGAACGGCAGGCAGACCACGGCCCCGACGAGACACCCCCACGTCGTCACCTGAAGCGCGCTCGCCCCGGCCAGGGCGGGCTTCTGGGCGACCACCCCGGAGGCGTACGCGACCGCCGCGAGCAGGCACAGTGCCACCCCGAGCAGCGAGGAACCGCCCCCGCCGGACATCGACAGCCCCACGGTCACCGCACCGGCGAACGACACCGCCATGCCCGCCAGCAGCCGCGGCGGCATGGGATCGCCGAGCAGTCGCGCGCCGAGCAGGGCGATCAGCAGCGGGCCGACGTTCACGACCAGGGCGGCCGTACCGGCGTCGACCTGCTGCTCGCCCCAGTTGAGGACCACCATGTAGCAGCCGAACCAGAGCAGCCCGGATATCGCGATCCCGCGCCAGGCCGACCTCGGTGGCAGCCCCTCCCGCCGGACGAGGCAGATCAGCCCCAGCGCCAGCGCTCCGGACAGCAGCCGCCCGAGCGCCAGCGCGCCCGGTGAGTACGCGGCACCCGCGCTGCGGATCGACACGAAGGCGGAGGCCCACAGCACGACGGTCGTGACGGCCGCGCCGGCGGCGAGCACCTCGGGGCGGCGGGCGTTCGTGGACGGGGTGGCGTTCATCATGCTCCTGAGGCTAGGAGGAGGGGCGGGGTGCGGGCTCGCGGATTTCGGACGGGCAGCCGGGCTCAGCGCAGCGCGCCCTCCGTCATCCCCAGCAGTTCGGACAGCGCCCGCTCGCCCGACGGAGTCACCTTCACCGCGCGCTCCGTGCCGATGCGCACGCACCAGCCCGTGTCCAGGGCGTGCCGGCACAGGGCCGCGCCCGCGACGCCCGCGAGGTGGGGGCGGCGCTCGGTCCAGTCGAGGCAGGCGCGGGCCAGCGGCCGGCGGCCCCCGCGCTCCAGGCCGATGCCGACCGAGCCGAACCACTCCAGCCCGGCGTCGGTCAGGGCGAACCCGGTCTCCTGTTGCAGCAGCCCGCGCGCGGTGAGCGCGTCGGTGACCGCGATGCCCAGCCGGCCGGCGAGATGGTCGTAGCAGGTGCGGCCCCGGGCCATGGCCGACCCGGCGCTCGACTCCCGCAGGGTGTGCGGGCGCCGGGCGGCGGCGGGCGTGACCTGGGCGGCCAGGTCCTCCACCAGTTGCGCGACCCGCGGGCCGGCCAGCCGGACGTACCGGTGCCGGCCCTGCCGTTCCTCGGTGAGCAGCCCGCCGGCGACCAGCTTGCCCAGGTGCTCGCTGA
Organism: Streptomyces sp. NPDC046915; assembly: GCF_040644935.1. NCBI lineage: Bacteria > Bacillati > Actinomycetota > Actinomycetes > Kitasatosporales > Streptomycetaceae > Streptomyces > Streptomyces sp. NPDC046915. Next base: position 110,239 of record NZ_JBEYXB010000007.1, read on the forward strand.
GCGTCGACGCGGCGACCCCGGCGTGCCGGGCCAGCTCACCGGCCGTCCAGGCCCGACCGTCCAGCAGCGCCAGCAGACACGCGGCCCGCGTCTCGTCGGCGATCAGCCCGGCGAGCGCCGCGAGGCCCGGTGCCTGGGGGTCCTTGGTGGTCATGCCTCCCAGCATGCGGCACGGACACTTCGGTGGCCGCCGAAGTGTCGCTCGCCCTGCTCGGCTACTCGGCCCGGCCGACCTGCTCGTACTGCCGCACCAGCCCGTCCAGCAGTGCCGTCAGGCCCGTCTCGAAGGCCCGCTCGTCGATCTTCTCCGGCTGGTCGGCGAGCAGATGGGCCTGGCCGAGGCGGGGATAGTCCGCGGGGTCGTACGCGCTCTCGTCGTCCACGAAGCCGCCGGCGAAGGAGCCCAGCGCGGAGCCCATGATGAAGTACCGCATCAGCGCGCCGATGGAGGTGGCCTGCGCCGGGGGCCAGCCCGCGTCCACCATCGCGCCGTAGACGGCGTCGGCCAGGCGCAGCGCGGCCGGACGGCGGCCGGGGCCGCGGGCCAGGACCGGGACGATGTTCGGATGGTCGCGCAGGGCGGCCCGGTAGGAGACGGCCCAGTCGTGCAGCGCGGTCCGCCAGTCCCGGCCGTCCTCGAACATCGACAGATCGACCTGGGCGCTCACCGAGTCGGCCACCGCCTCCAGGATCTCGTCCTTGGTGCGGAAGTGGTTGTAGAGCGAGGGTCCGCTCACGCCCAGTTCGGCGGCGAGCCGGCGGGTGGAGACGGCCGACAGGCCTTCCGCGTCCACGAGTTCCCGCGCCGTCACGACGATCCGGTCGGGGCTGAGGAGGGGCTTGCGCGGTCGGGCCATGGCGCACATAGTAGGGCTGCGCACTGAAACTAGCAGTGCTAATTTAAATGTGCGGCTTTCAAAAGTGTGGCTTTCAAGTGAGGTGATCTCGTGGTGTACCTGGGGCTCAGTGAGGAGCAGACCGCGGTCCGGGAACTCGCCCAGGACTTCGTGGCACGTGAGGTCACCCCGCACGTGGTCGCCTGGGACCGGGCCGAGGAGGTCGACCGCGGCATCGTGAAGCAGCTCGGCCGGCTCGGCTTCCTCGGTCTGACCATCGACGAGGAGTACGGCGGCTCCGGCGGCGACCACCTGGCGTACTGCCTGGTCACCGAGGAGCTGGGCCGCGGCGACTCGTCCGTGCGCGGGATCGTCTCCGTCTCGCTCGGCCTGGTCGCCAAGTCGATCGCCGCCTGGGGCGACGAGGAGCAGAGGCGGCGCTGGCTGCCAGGGCTCACCTCCGGCGAGTACGTCGGCTGCTTCGGTCTGACCGAGCCGGGGACCGGGTCCGACGCGGGCAACCTCGCCACCCGGGCGGTCCGTGACGGCGGCGACTACGTCATCAACGGCACCAAGATGTTCATCACCAACGGCACCTGGGCCGATGTCGTCCTGCTCTTCGCCCGCTCCACGGACGCCCCCGGCCACAAGGGCGTCTCCGCCTTCCTCGTGCCCACCGACACCCCGGGCCTGACCCGCCGCGCCATCCACGGCAAGCTCGGCCTGCGCGGGCAGGCGACCGCCGAACTGGTCCTCCAGGACGTGCGGGTGCCCGCCTCCGCGATGCTGGGCGAGGAGGGCAAGGGCTTCTCCGTCGCCATGTCCGCCCTCGCCAAGGGCCGGATGTCGGTCGCGGCGGGCTGCGTCGGCATCGCCCAGGCGGCGCTGGACGCGGCGGTCCGCTACGCCGGGGAGCGCGAGCAGTTCGGCCGGAGCATCGCCCACCACCAGCTCGTCCAGGAGCTGATCAGCGACATCGCCGTCGACGTGGACGCGGCCCGGCTGCTGACCTGGCGGGTCGCCGACCTCGTCGACCGTGGCCTGCCCTTCGCCGTGGAGTCCTCCAAGGCCAAGCTCTTCGCCTCCGAGGCGGCCGTCCGCGCCGCGAACAACGCCCTCCAGGTCTTCGGCGGTTACGGCTACATCGACGAGTACCCGGCGGGCAAACTGCTGCGCGACGCCCGGGTGATGACCCTCTACGAGGGCACCAGCCAGATACAGAAGCTGCTCATCGGGCGGGCGCTGACGGGCGTTTCGGCGTTCTGAGTACCGACCTGAGTACTTCGGCGGATGTGGCGTGGGCCACGTCCGGCCGATGCTTCTCCCCATGAGTGACACATCGGGCAAGCAGCAGAACACGGCCGCCTTCTACGGCCAGGCCGTCGCGTCCTTCTCCATCGCCATGGCGGCGACCGCGATCGGCATCTTCAAGCTGAGCGCCGACGCCTGGGTGCGGGCCTTCCTCGGTATCGCCGTCCTGTACCTGGTCACCTCCGCCTTCACCCTGGCCAAGGTGATCCGGGACCGGCAGGAGTCGGCCGAGCGGACGTTCAGCCCGTTCGAGAAGCTCTGAGGAAGCCCCGAGAAGCTCTGAGAAGCCCTGAGCGGGCACACTAAGCGCTCGCTCAGCTTCGGCGGTATGGTGGAGCTCCTGTACCGAGAGGGGCGAGCGAGCGATGAGTACGGCTCAGGAGACGACCGGCGGCGAGATCGAGCCGTGGGAAGAGGTCACCCCTGACGCGGCGCGGCGCCTGCTCGTCGCCGCCGTGGAGGCCTTCGCCGAGCGCGGCTACCACGCGACGACGACCCGCGACATCGCCGGCCGCGCCGGCATGAGCCCGGCCGCGCTCTACATCCACTACAAGACGAAGGAAGAGCTCCTCCACCGCATCAGCCGGATCGGCCACGACAAGGCACTGGAGATCCTGCGCACGGCGGCCCGGGGCGAAGGCAGCGCCACGCAGCGGCTCGCCGAGGCGGTGAGCTCCTTCGTGCGCTGGCACGCCGGGCGGCGGACCACCGCCCGGGTCGTGCAGTACGAACTGGACGCGCTCGGGCCGGACGCCCGCGCCGAGATCCTCGGGCTGCGCCGCCAGGTGGACGCGGAGGTGCGCGGGATCATCGACGAGGGCGTGGCCTCCGGCGAGTTCCAGGTGCTCGACGTGCACGGCACCACCCTCGCGGTGCTGTCCCTGTGCATCGACGTCGCCCGCTGGTTCAACGTGGACGGTCCCCGCACGCCCGAGGAGGTCGGCGCGCTCTACGCCGACCTCGTGCTGCGGATGGTCGGGGCCGGGTAGGGCCGCTCGGCCCGCTCAGAGGTAGTAGCGGGACACCGACTCCGCGACACAGACCGGCTTGTCGCCGCCCTCGCGCTCCACGGTGAAGGCCACGCTGACCTGGACGCCGCCCGTGACGTCCTCGACGCCGGTGATCTGCCCGGTGGCGCGCAGCCGGGAGCCGACGGGCACGGGGGCGGGGAAGCGGACCTTGTTCGTGCCGTAGTTGACGCCCATCCTCACGCCCTCGACCTGGATCAGCTGGGGGCCGAAGAGCGGCAGCAGCGACAGGGTCAGGTACCCGTGGGCGATGGTCGTCCCGAACGGGCCCGCGGCGGCCTTCTCCGGGTCGATGTGGATCCACTGGTGGTCGCCGGTGGCGTCCGCGAAGAGGTCGATCCGCTTCTGGTCGACCTCCAGCCAGTCGGTGTGGCCCAGCTGCTCGCCCACGGCCGCCTTCAGCTCGTCGGGGGAGGTGAAGATCCTCGGTTCCGCCATGTCCAGGGCCTCTCGCGTCACGGTGTCGATGGCATGCCTAAGCGACTGCTTAGCATGGTCGGTACGGGAAGCGATGTCAACGACGGGCCCGCGGCGGGGGTCGGTAGGGTCGGGGGAGTGCCCCAGATCCCCGAGAAGATCCACGAGCTGACCGTCGGCCAGTTGTCCGCGCGCAGTGGTGCCTCCGTCTCCGCCCTGCACTTCTACGAGTCCAAGGGCCTCATCAGCAGCCGGCGCACGCCCGGCAACCAGCGCCGCTACACCCGCGACGCGCTGCGCCGCGTCGCCTTCGTGCGCGCCGCCCAGCGCGTCGGCATCCCGCTGGCCACGATCCGCGAGGCCCTCGCCGAACTCCCCGAGGAGCGCACCCCCACCCGCGAGGACTGGGCCCGCCTCTCCGAGGCCTGGCGCTCCGAACTCGACGAGCGCATCAAACAGCTGAGCCGCCTCCGCGACCACCTCACCGACTGCATCGGCTGCGGCTGCCTCTCCTTCAGCGCGTGCGTCCTGTCCAACCCGGACGACGCCTTCGGTGAACGCCGGGCGGGCTCCCGGCTGCTGCTGGAGTCTCCCCAGGGCTGAAGGAGGGCATGGGCCGGGGACGGCCCGCGTGGCCGCGGGCCGCCGGCCGGCTCACTCGTACTCCGTCCCGCCCTTCCGCGTCAGATAGGCCGGGCTGACCGCCTTGGCGATCGTCCGTCCCCCGGTCACGGGGCTGTACCGCTCCGCCGCGGGCCGGATCACGACTCCCTCCCGCAGGTGCAGCTCCCGCCCGGACACGGTCTCCCGCCCGCCGGCGAGCTCCAGCACCCGCTCGATGTCGTACGCCCCCTCGAACAGCCTTGGCACCAGAGGCAGTTCCCCCTCCAGCAGCTCCACCGCGTCGAGCCAGCGCACCGCCCCGCCGACCTCGGCCGACACGTCGAACGCCGCGTACCCGAGCGTCTCCCGCCGTCCGTCGGCCCCGTACGTCAGGTCCTGCACGCCCGCGCCGTACACCTCCCCGAAGATCCCGACCCGCCGCGCCCCCAGCCGCCGGGCGAGCCGCGCGGCGACCTCCGCGACGCCGTGGCCGCGCACCGCCCGCCAGTACAGGTTGCGCGGGTCCTCCTTGAGGGCCAGGGACCGGGTGCCGAAGCCCTTGGAGGACACGTACACGCGGTCCTCGTCGGCCACGTACGTCAGCAGGCAGGCGGAGCCGTGCAGCTTCTCGGTGAGCACCACCGGCTCGCCCGGAGTGAAGATGTCCGGGTAGCGCTGGATGTTCTCGATGTCGACCCAGGGCAGCAGCTCGGGCGCGGACTCCACATCGCCGTCCATGGTGGGCGGGACCGGCGGCACCCACTTGGTGATGCCCAGCAGCTCCGCGAAGTCGGTGCCCTCGGCCGCGGCCCGCGCCAGGTCGACGCCGGTCAGCGCCTTGGGCCGGCACACGATGCCCTGCGACACCTCCCCGCGCAGCCGCACCGCCTTGACCCGGTCGTGGTTGCCGCCCGCGAGCCGCCCGGTCAGTCCCAGCTCCTCGATCAGCCGCGCCGGGAGCACGGACTGCTCGGGGATGTAGACGGCGGCCTCACCGGTGCGGTACGCGCCCTTGGCGACGACGGCCCGGTACAGGCCCACCTGGGCCAGTTCGAGCGCGTCGGCGTTGGGGTGGTCGTGGACGGTCAGCACTTCCGCGGTGACGCGCAGCGTCGACATCGGGGCTCCTGGGTGCTCAGGCGGGTTTCATCGACCCCAACTGTCCACACAGGAAAGGGATGGAGCGACCGTATTCGGGCCTGCTAGGGTCCCCGCCGTCGACAACGGCCCCGGGGCAGAAAGGGGGGTGCGGCATCCCCTGCACACCCCCGCTCGGTCAGGCCGATATGAGCAGCCGCCCGCGCCTGGCGTACGCCAGGGACTCGGAGGTGAGCACGGGGCGGGGGACGAGGATGCCGCAGTCCGCGCAGACCGGGCCCGACGAGGGTTCGTGGTCCAGGTCGTACTTCCAGACGAGGCGTTCCCCGTCGCACACCGGGCAGGCCGAGCCCGGTTCGCGCTCCAGGGCGGCGATCAGCCGCCGCAGCACCTCGGCGAGGGGTTCATCGGGGTGGACGCGGGGGTCGTCGCACCAGGCGACCCCGAAGCCGCCCCAGGTCAGCCGGTGCCAGTCGTCCACGCTGCCGGGCCGGCGCAGCCCGTCGTGCTTCTCCTTCTTGCGGCGCTCGGCGAAGTCCACCTCATAGGCGAGCCAGACCGCGCGGGCCTCCTCCAGCTCATCCAACGCGGCCACGAGCCGCGCCGGATCGGGGGAGCGGTCCTCGGGACCGAACCCGGCCCGGGAGCACAGATGGTCCCAGGTCGCCCTGTGCCCGTAAGGGGCGAACCGCTCAAGGCACTTGCGCAGTGAGTACCGCCGCAGCGCCAGATCGCACCGCGGATCGCGCACCTGTCTCGCCAGACTCCGGAAACCGGCCATCGCCCTGCACCTCCGTCACACCTGTACCTGTACTTCGGTCACTTCGGCGTCGTCGTACGGAGTCCTCGTACCGACGTCGACGAGTAGACGTATCGACACACGATCCGGCTCCATACGTTTTCCGATGCCCTCCCATAAGGCGCCCCGGGTTGACCGCTTTGCGAAACCCGAAGGCCACTCCAAAAAGTGACGCATGTTCATCTTCAATCTCGGGGATACCGGCGGTAACGTCTGCGCACCCCCACTCCCCAGGAGCTGCCATGGCACGGCGCGTCCCACGCACCACACTCGACAGACTGAGAACTCCTCGCAGGTTCCCCGGGTTCCTGAAGTCGGCATCGATATGCGTCCTCATCGCCGGTCTTCTGTCTCCGCTGACCCAGGTGACCGCCAGCGCGGCCACGGCCTCCAACGACTACTGCGGCGGCCAGTGCTCCGACATCCTGCCGCCCGGCGAGAACGGCAACGCCACCCTCGCCCAGATCCTGCTCAACCAGGCGTTCGGCACTCAGCCCAGCCACGCCGAAGACCAGCTCGGCCCCTACGCCAACCTCGCCAACGGCTACTCGACCCTCACCGACTCCACCATCAATACGTTCTTCAACGACGCTTCGTTCGGCGTGCCCTCCGACCAGGTCGCCTCCACGGAGAAACCGGCCGGCCGCGGCGACGTGACGATCGTCCGCGACAAGAAGACCGGTGTGCCGCACATCACCGGTACCACCAGATACGGGACCGAGTTCGGTGCCGGCTATGCCGCCGCTGAGGACCGGCTGTGGCTCATGGACGTCTTCCGGCACGTCGGCCGCGGCCAGCTGACCACCTTCGCGGGCGGCGCCGCGTCCAACCAGGGCCTCGAGCAGGAGTTCTACCGCAACGCGCCGTACACCGAGGCCGACCTCCAGGCCCAGATCGACAACGCCGTCGCGAAGAACGGCGCCCGCGGCCAGCAGGCCCTCGACGACGCCAACGCCTACCTGGCCGGCATCAACTCCTACATCGACGCCTCCGACAGCGGCCGTTACTTCCCCGGCGAGTACGTCCTGACCGGCCACAAGGACGCCATCACGAACGCCGGCACCATCGACCACTTCAAGATCACCGACCTGGTGGCGCTGGCCTCCGTCATCGGCTCGCTCTTCGGGTCCGGCGGTGGCGGCGAGGTCAACAACGCCCTGTCCCTGATCGCCGCCCAGTCCAAATACGGTGTGGCGGAGGGCACCAAGGTCTGGGAGTCCTTCCGCGAGCGCAACGACCCCGAGGCCGTCCTCACCGTCCACAACGGCGAGAGCTTCCCGTACGCGTCCAAACCGGACGCCGCCCAGGGCGAGGCCCTGCCCGACGCGGGCTCGGTGACCCAGGAGCCGCTGGTCTACGACCGGACCGGCAGCGCGGCCACCGCCAGTGCCACCAGCACCTCCGCCACGGCGGCGAAGACGACCCTGAGCTCCGCCAAGCGCGGCATGTCCAACGCCCTGGTGGTCAGCGGCAAGTACACCAAGAGCGGCCACCCGATCGCCGTGTTCGGACCGCAGACCGGCTACTTCGCCCCGCAGCTGCTGATGCTCCAGGAGATCCAGGGACCGGGCATCAGCGCCCGCGGCGCCTCCTTCGCGGGCTTGAGCATGTACGTCGAACTCGGCCGCGGCCAGGACTACTCCTGGAGCGCGACGACCTCCGGCCAGGACATCATCGACTCCTACGCCGTCGAGCTGTGCCAGGACGACTACCACTACCTGTACCACGGCACCTGCACGGCCATGGACAAGGTGGAGCAGGCGAACGCCTGGAAGCCGACGACCGCCGACGGCACCGCGGCGGGCTCCTACACGATGCGGGTGTGGCGCACGAAGTACGGACCGGTGGAGTACCGGGCCACGGTCGGCGGCAAGAAGGTCGCCTACACCACCCTGCGCTCCTCCTACCTGCACGAGGCCGACTCGATCATCGGCTTCCAGATGCTGAACGACCCGGACTTCGTCAAGGGTCCGGCGGACTTCCAGACCGCCGCCCAGCACATCAACTACACCTTCAACTGGTTCTACGCCGACTCCCAGCACACCGCGTACTACAACAGCGGCGACAACCCGGTGCGCGCGAGCGGCGTCGACGCCGAGTTCCCGGTGTGGGGGCAGGCGGCGTACGAGTGGAAGAACTGGGACCCGGCCACCAACACGGCCGACTACACCCCGGCCTCCGCCCACCCCAACTCCATCGACCAGGACTACTACGTCTCCTGGAACAACAAGCAGGCCAAGAACTACACCACCGCCTCCTGGGGCGACGGGTCCGTGCACCGCGGCAACCTGCTCGACGACCGGGTGAAGAAGCTGGTCGCGGCAGGCGGGGTGACCCGTACCGCGCTGGTGAAGGCCATGGCGGACGCGGCCCTCGCCGATCTGCGGGCCGAGGACGTGCTGCCGAAGCTGCTGAAGGTCGTGGGCAGCTCCACGGTCACGGACTCCACGGCCGCGGCGGCGGTGAGCAAGCTCCAGGCCTGGGTGACGGACGGCGCCAGGCGCACGGAGACCTCGGCGGGCTCCAAGACGTACGCCGACGCCGACGCCATCCGGATCCTGGACGCCTGGTGGCCGCTGCTGGTGAAGGGCGAGTTCGAGCCCGGCCTGGGCAGTGATCTCTACACCGCCTTCACCGACAACCTGCCCGTCGACGAGGCGCCGTCCGCCGGGCACGGTCCCACCGGTTCGCACGCCGGAAGCTCCTTCCAGTACGGCTGGTGGAGTTATGTCGACAAGGACATCCGGGCGGTGCTCGGTGAGTCCGTGCAGGGCGGCCTCTCGCAGAAGTACTGCGGCGGCGGCAGCCTCAGTTCCTGCCGGGACATCCTCATCAGCACGCTCAAGACGGCGGCCGGAATGACCGCGGCCCAGGTCTACCCCGGCGACGACCAGTGCTCGGCGGGCGACCAGTGGTGCGCCGACTCGATCGCCCAGCGCGCCCTCGGCGGCATCAAGCACGGCAGGATCAGCTGGCAGAACCGCCCGACCTTCCAGCAGGTCGTGGAGTACACCTCGCACCGGTGACACCGGCGTGCCGGCGGCGGGGTCAGGTGACGCGCCCCGCCGCCAGCACCACCCGGGCCAGCTCCGGGTGCACGATGTCGCTGTGCGCGCCCGCCGGCGGGCCGCCGTTCCGGACCACCGCCGCCGCGTCGACGTTCACGCACCCCGAGCCGGGCAGCGGACCGCCCAGCGCCTCGGCCAGCGTCAGCGCGCGCGTGCCCGGCACGGCCTGCACCCCGTCGTGGCCCATCGCGCCCCACTCGGGGCCCAGTACGTGCCCGATGTCGAAGCACGCCACCGACCGCGCGTCGTCCGCCATGCGGGAGGCCAGCGGGTAGAACGTGCCCAGGGCCGCGTCGAAGTGCGAGTAGCAGCACACCACCGGTCCGTCGACGCGCTTGTGCAGATCCCGCAACGCCCCGGCCGCGTGCGGGTCGTGCGGCAGTTCGGCCGCGAAGGCGTAGTGCGAGAAAGCCCCTTGGAGCAGCGTCACGGACTTCACGGCGCGCACCCCCTGCGGCAGTCCGCGCAGCGCGAAGGACACCAGCCGGCCGCCGAAGCTGTGCCCCACCAGGTGCACCCGCACCCCGGGCGCCGCACCGGCCAGCCGCCCGATGGCCGGCCCCAGTCCGTGCTCCCCGACGGTGCCGGCCCGCCGCTTCATCGCGTAGTACGTCGCCTGGCGCAGCAGCTCACGCGCCCCGTGCCACGGATTGGGCAGCGAGAACCCCTCGGCCGGGCCCGAGGACTCGAGTGCCGCCAGGGCCTGCCCGAACTCCTCGCACGCCGCCGCCGTGTCCCCGCGGAGCATGCCGGGCTCGCCGTCCGCCGCGGTGTCCGTCGCGCACAGCGCCTGCGGCCCGTCCGAGGCCACCTCGACCAGGAGCCGCACCAGCCGCCCGAACTCCTCCAGCGCCGCCTCCTCACGGGGCTGCCGGTCCAGCAGGGCGGCGATCCGGTCGACCACCGTGGTCCGGTCCGGGAAGGTCCGCAGCAGCGCCTGCCGGGTGTCCTTGTCGAGCGCGGGGAGCGGCGCGGCCTCGGCCGCCACGGCCGCAACGGACCTGGGGAAGTCCGGGATCGGCTCGTCCGAGAACCGCATCGAGGGCCACACCACGCCCACGTACCCGATCCGGGCCCTCGGCGCGAGCCCGGGAATCGGTGCGAAGAAGCGGCGGTAGAGCTCGGTCGCCTCCGAGCGGTCGTTGTTCCAGCCGTGCGAGAAGACGATCAGGTCGTGGACGCCGTGGCCCGTGACCTCGGCGAGCAGCCGGTCCCGTTCCCGGCCGTCCACGTCCCCGTCCGCGTCGAAGGTCAGCTCCCAGTAAGGAGTCACACTCATCGCAGGATCCGCCATGACAGGCCCCCTCGTCCCCCGAAGTGGTGCGATGTGGGCGCATCGTCCTACCGGAGGACGGGGTTGGCCATACGTCGCGGCTCACCGGTAGCGGAGGTACTCCTTCCGGGTCCGCCGGAACGCCGCCAGCTCCTCCTGCCAGGCGCCGACGACCTCGTCCGTGCCCGCGCCGGCGTCGATCATCGTGCGGACCAGCGTGGAGCCCGTGAGCTTGTCGATCCAGTTGTCGGAGCGCCAGCCGAAGCCGCTCCAGACCCGCTTCGCGGTCACCAGGAGCGCGATCCCGGTCCGCACGGGGTCGAACGCGGCCCGGTCGTGCACATGGATCTGCACCCCGCCGACGGTCTTGCCCTGGAACTTGGAGAACGTGGGCGCGAAGTACGCCTCCCGGAAGCGCACGCCCGGCAGCCCCAGTCCGTTCACCGCCGCCGCCCACCGCCCGTCGATGCCGTCCGCGCCCAGCAGCTCGAAGGGCCGGGTCGTGCCGCGGCCCTCCGACAGGTTCGTCCCCTCGAACAGGCAGGTCCCCGAGTACACCAGCGCCGTGTCCGGTGTCGGCATGTTCGGGCTCGGCGGCACCCAGGGCAGCCCGGTGGCGTCGAAGAACTCCGACCGCCGCCAGCCCGTCATGAGTACGGTCTCCAGCGCGACCCGGCCGCCCAGGAACTCGGCGTCGAACAGCCGGGCGAGTTCGGCCACCGTCATCCCGTGCGCCTGCGCGATCGGCTGCCGTCCGACGAAGGTGGCGAACTCCCGGTGCAGCACCGGCCCCACGGCTGACCGCCCGGTCACCGGGTTCGGCCGGTCCAGCACCACGAACCGCTTGCCCGCGAGCGCGGCGGCCTCCATGCAGTCGTACAGGGTCCAGATGTACGTGTAGAAGCGCGCCCCGGCGTCCTGGATGTCGAAGACGACGGTGTCCACGCCCGACGCGGTGAAGACGTCGGCCAGCGGCTGCCCGCTCTTGAGGTACGTGTCGTAGACCGGCAGCCCGGTCGCCGGGTCGTCGTAGCGGCCCTCGGAGCCGCCCGCCTGCGCGGTGCCCCGGAACCCGTGCTCGGGACCGAAGACCGCCGTCAGCCTGACGCGGGGGTCCGCGTGCATGACGTCGACGATGTGGCGGACGTCCCGGGTGACGCCGGTCGGGTTGGTGACGATGCCGGCCTTCTGGCCGGACAGGAGGGTGTAGCCGTCGGCTGAGAGGTGGTCGAATCCGGTGCGCACACGCTTGCCGGGTTCGGTCGCGACGGGTGCCGCGGGCACTGCTGCCATCGTGGCCGATGCGAGAAGGCTCCGTCTGGCCAGGCGCATGGGTGACCTCCGTGAGGGGGGAAGGTACATGCCGAGTGTGGCCGGGTCACCCTTCCGTTTACACATACCGACTGGTTAGTCTGACGCGGCAGAGCCGAGTCGCGTCGTGTCGAAGGAGACCGATGGTGGAAGCCGTGCAGGATGCGGGAGTGGTCGTCACCGGAGCGGGTGGCGGCATCGGGGCCGCGCTGGCCCGCAGGTTCGCCGCCGAGGGAGCCCGGGTCGTGGTCAACGACCTGGACGCCGGGCGGGCCGAGGCCGTCGCCGAGGAGATCGGCGCCGTCGCGGTCCCGGGCGACGCCTCCGCGGTCGTCGGCGACGCCCGGGACGCGCTCGGCGGCACGGTCGACGTCTACTGCGCCAACGCGGGTGTCGCGTTCGAGGACGCGGGTGCCGGCGAGCCGCTCGACGAGCGGTCCTGGGCGCTGTCCTGGGACGTCAACGTGATGGCCCACGTCCGCGCGGCCCACGCGCTGCTGCCCGAGTGGCTGGAGCGCGGTCGCGGCCGGTTCGTCTCCACCGTCTCGGCCGCAGGGCTCCTCACCATGATCGGCGCCCCCTCCTACAGCGTCACCAAGCACGGCGCGCTGGCCTTCGCCGAATGGCTGTCGCTCACCTACCGCCACCGGGGCCTGAAGGTGCACGCGATCTGCCCGCAGGGCGTCCGCACCGACATGCTGGCCGCGACCGGCAGCGCGGGCGACATCGTGCTGAAGCCCACCGCGATCGAGCCGGAGGACGTCGCGGACGCCCTGTTCAAGGGCATCCAGGAGGACCGCTTCCTGATCCTGCCGCACCCCGAGGTCGCCGAGTACTACCGGGCCCGGGCCGCCGACCCCGACCGCTGGCTCGGCGGCATGAACCGCCTCCAGCGCCAGTGGGAGGAGACCCGGTGACCGGCTCCCGTTACGCCGCCAAGCCCTGGCTGGGCCTCCTCGACGACGCCCAGCGCGCCCCGATCGACCCCGCCGCCTCCCTCGTGCACGCCCTGCGCCGCGTGGTCGCCGAGACCCCGGACCGCACGTTCCTCGCCTACTTCGACGCCCGCCTGACCTACCGCGAGGCCGACGAGCTCAGCGACCGTGTCGCCGGGCACCTCGCCGCCCGCGGCCTGGGGTGCGGCGACCGGGTCGCCGTCCTGCTCCAGAACTCCCCGCACTTCGTGCTCGCCCTGCTCGGCGCCTGGAAGGCGGGCGCGACCGTCGTCCCCGTCAACCCCATGTACAAGTCAGGCGAGGTCTCCCACGTCCTGCGGGACGCGGAGGTGACCGCACTGGTCTGCGCCGACCGGGCCTGGGAGTCGTACCTGCGGGACACGGCCGCCGGCTCGCCCGTGCGGATCGTGCTCACCGCCTGCGAGCTGGACTTCCAGACCCGCGACGACGCGCGCGTGCTCTCCTTCGAGCGGCTGCCCCAGGCCCCGGACGCCGACGACCTCGCGACCATCGCCCGGCAGGGCGACAAGGCACCCGAGAACCGTGACCCGGCCCCGGACGACATCGCCCTGATCAGCTACACCTCGGGCACCAGCGGCACCCCCAAGGGCGCCACCAACACGCACGGCAACATCATGTACAACGCCGAGCGCCAGCGGACCGGCCTCGGCCTGCCCGACGCGCCGGTCTACTTCGCGCTGGCGCCCCTGTTCCACATCACCGGGATGGTCTGCCAGCTCGGCGCCTGCCTGAACAGCGCGGGCACCCTGGTGCTGGCCTACCGCTTCGAACCCGGGGTCGTCCTGGACGCGTTCGCCGAGCACCGGCCGCACTACACCGTCGGCCCCTCGACCGCCTTCATGGCACTGACCGCCCACCCGGACGTCACCCCGGACCACTTCTCCTCCTTCCGCAACATCTCCTCGGGCGGCGCGCCCCTGCCGCCCGCCCTGGTGGAGAAGTTCCGGGCGGGCTTCGGCCCGTACATCCGCAACGGCTACGGGCTGACGGAGTGCACCGCGCCCTGCGCGAGCGTGCCGCCCGGCCGGGAGGCACCCGTCGACCCGGTCTCCGGGACGCTGGCCGTCGGGGTGCCCGGCCCCGACACGGTGGTCCGGATCGTCGACGACCAGGGCGCGGAGGTGCCCTTCGGCGAGCAGGGCGAGATCCTCGTGCGCGGGCCGCAGGTCGTGCCCGGCTACTGGCGGCGGCCCGACGCCACCGCCGAGACCTTCCCCGGCGGCGAACTGCGCACCGGCGACATCGGCTTCATGGACGAGCAGGGCTGGCTGTACGTCGTCGACCGCAAGAAGGACATGATCAACGCGTCCGGCTTCAAGGTGTGGCCGCGCGAGGTCGAGGACGTCCTCTACACCCACCCGTCAGTGCGCGAGGCGGCCGTGGTCGGGATCCCGGACGGCTATCGTGGCGAAACCGTCAAGGCGTACATCAGCCTGCGTCCCGGCGCCGAGACGGACCCCGGCGCACTGGCCGCCTACTGCAAGGAGAGACTGGCGGCCTACAAATATCCGCGTCAGGTGGAGATCCTGCCCGACCTGCCCAAGACGGCGAGTGGGAAGATCCTGCGTCGGGAACTGCGCTCCCGCGCGCACGACAGTCAGTAGAACTACAGAAAGGCAGGTGGCGGCAGTGCCCAGGACGACGGACGGAGACGGAACCCCCGTCCCGCAGCGGTTGCTCGCCGCCGCCACTCGGCTCTTCGCCGAGCAGGGCTATGACCGCACCTCGGTGCAGGAGATCGTGGAGGCGGCCGGCGTCACCAAGGGGGCGCTGTACCACTACTTCGGCTCCAAGGACGACCTCTTGCAGGAGGTGTACGCGCGCGTGCTGCGGGTGCAGCAGGAGCGCCTGGACGCGTTCGCGAACGCCGACGAGCCCATCGAGAAGCGGCTGCGGGGGGCGGCGGCCGACGTGGTGGTCACCACCATCGAGAACCTCGACGACGCGATGATCTTCTTCCGCTCCATGCACCACCTGAGCCCGGAGAAGAACAAGCAGGTGCGCGCCGAGCGCCGGCGCTACCACGAACGCTTCCGTGCGCTGATCGAGGAAGGCCAGCGGGAGGGCGTCTTCTCCACGGCGACCCCCGCCGACCTCGTGGTGGACTACCACTTCGGTTCCGTCCACCACCTGTCCACGTGGTACCGGCCCGACGGCCCGCTCAGCCCCCAGGAGGTCGCCGACCACCTCGCCGACCTGCTGCTGCGGGCGCTGCGCCCCTGACAGCAGCAACGCACTTGTAAGGGGCGGTCGCCACGGCGACCGCCCCTTACACATGCCTCCCGTGCCTTACAGGTACTTCTTCAGCTCCCGCCGCGCCAGCGACCGCTGGTGCACCTCGTCGGGGCCGTCCGCGATCATCAGGGTGCGGGCGGCCGCGTACAGCTCGGCCAGCGGGAAGTCCTGGCTCACACCGCCCGCGCCGTGCAGCTGGATCGCCCGGTCGATGATGTCGACGACCGCACGGGGTGTGGCGATCTTGATGGCCTGGATCTCCGTGTGGGCGCCCCTGTTGCCGACGGTGTCCATCAGCCAGGCGGTCTTGAGCACCAGCAGCCGCAGCTGCTCGACCGTCACCCGGGCGTCGGCGATCCAGTTGTGGACCACGCCCTGCTGAGCGAGCGCCTTGCCGAAGGCCGTGCGGGAGACGGCCCGCCTGCACATCAGCTCGATCGCCCGCTCGGCCATGCCGATCAGCCGCATGCAGTGGTGGATGCGGCCGGGACCGAGCCGGGCCTGCGCGATGGCGAAGCCGCCGCCCTCCTCGCCGATCAGGTGGGACACCGGCACGCGCGCGTGGTCGAAGACCACCTCGGCGTGGCCGCCGTGGGAGTGGTCCTCGTAACCGAAGACCCGCATCGCGCGCTTGACGGTGACGCCCGGGGTGTCGCGGGGGACCAGCACCATGGACTGCTGGCGGCGGATGTCGGCCCCGTCCGGATCGGTCTTGCCCATCACGATGAAGATCTTGCAGTCCGGGTTCATCGCCCCGGAGATGTACCACTTGCGCCCCGTGATGACGTACTCGTCTGCACCGTCGGAGGCTCGCTCGATGAGCGTGGTGATGTTGGTCGCGTCCGAGGAGGCCACCTCCGGCTCGGTCATCGCGAACGCCGAGCGGATCTCACCGGCGAGCAGCGGCTCCAGCCACTGCTTCTTCTGCTGCTCGTCGCCGAACTGCGTCAGCACCTCCATGTTGCCCGTGTCGGGGGCGGCGCAGTTCAGCGCGGTGGGCGCGAGGTGCGGGGAGCGGCCGGTGATCTCGGCGAGCGGCGCGTACTGGAGGTTCGTCAGCCCCGCTCCGTACTCGGCGTCGGGCAGGAAGAGGTTCCACAGGCCCTGCCTGCGGGCCTCCGCCTTGAGCTCCTCCACCACGGCCGGGGTGTCCCACGGCGAGGCCAGCGCGGCCCGCTGCTCCTCGGCGACCGGCTCGGCCGGGTAGACGTACTCGTCCATGAAGGCGAGGAGCTTGGCGCGCAGTTCCTCCGTGCGCGCGTCGAACGCGAAGTCCATACCGGTCAGCCTTCCTGAAGAGTGGTCAGTCCGTGGTGGATGAAGACGGGGACGAGCTCGCCGATGCGGTCGAAGCCGCGCCCGACCGTCTGGCCCAGCGTGTACCGGTAGTGGATGCCCTCCAGGATCACGGCGAGCTTGAACCAGGCGAACGCCGTGTACCAGGAGACGGCCGAGACGTCCCGTCCCGAACGCGCGGCGTACCGCTCGATCAGCTCGGCCGGGGACGGGTGCCCGGGGGCCTCGGCGGTGGTGGAGACCGGCGACTGGGGCGCGCCCAGCGGCTGGCTGTACATCACCAGCAGGCCCAGGTCGGTGAGCGGGTCGCCGAGGGTGGACATCTCCCAGTCGAGGATCGCCCTGATCGTGTCGTCCGGGCCGATCAGGACGTTGTCGAGGCGGTAGTCGCCGTGCACGACGGTGGGCGCGGGGGAGTGCGGCAGCTGCCGGCCGAGAGAGGCGTGCAGCTCGTCGATGCCGGCCAGCTCGCGGTTGCGGGAGGCGTCCAGCTGCTTGCCCCAGCGGCGCAGCTGCCGGTCCAGGAAGCCCTCGGGCCGGCCGAAGTCCGCCAGGCCCACCTCGGCGGGGTCCACCGCGTGCAGCTCCACCAGGGTGTCGACGAGGGACAGCACCGCGTTCCGGGTGCGCTCCTCGCCCAGCGGGGCGAGCTGGTCCGCGGTGCGGTAGGGGATGCCCTCGACGAACTCCATCACGTAGAACGGGGCCCCGAGCACATTCTCGTCCTCGCACAGCAGCACCGGCCGCGGCACCGGTACGTCCGTCGGGTGCAGCGCGCTGATCACGCGGTGCTCGCGCTTCATGTCGTGCGCGGTGGCCAGCACATGGCCCAGCGGGGGTCGGCGTACGACCCACTTGGAGGTACCGTCGGAGACCGCGTAGGTGAGGTTCGACCGTCCGCCCTCGATCAGCCGGCCGCTCAGCGGGCCGGTCACCAGGCCGGGCCGCTCCCGGTCGAGCAGGCCGCGCAGCCGGTCGAGATCGAGTCCGGGCGGGTGGTCGGGGCTCATACGTCGCTCCTACGTACGGGTGAACAGGATACGACTCATGATGCCGACCGGTCGGTATGTCGTCCAGTAGGAGGGCCGAACGTGACCGGTGCCACGATAGCCAGTGGTCGATAGCCAGTGGTCGTCCCGGCGGCTGGTGAAGTGCGGTCATGGCGCCCACCTTCACGGGTAAGGGATGACGTGGACGTTGACGTCGACGACACCACGGGCCGCCACGCGAACGACCCATATCGGGTCATCCCGCTTGCGTGGCGTCCGCGAACCCCGGAGGGTCGGTGACATGAAGGGCATCCACTACAGCCGCTACGGCGGAGCCGAGGTCCTCGAGTACGGCGAACTGCGCGACCCCAAGGTCGGTCCCGACTCGGTGCTGGTGAAAGTGCGCGCGGCGGCCGTCAACCCCGTCGACTGGAAGTGCCGCGAGGGCTATCTGGACGCCGTCCTGGACGCGGTCTTCCCCGTCGTCCCCGGCTGGGACGTCTCCGGTGTCGTCGTGCAACCGGGAGCGGCCGTCACCGAGTTCGCCGTCGGCGACGAGGTCGTCGGCTACGTCCGCGAGGACTTCCTCTCCCGGGGCACCTTCGCCGAGTACGTGGCCGCCCCCGTGCGCACCCTGGCCCGCAAGCCGCGCAACCTCACCTACGAGGAGGCGGCCGGGCTGCCGCTGGCGGGACTCACCGCCTATCAGGTGCTCGTCAAGACGCTGGAGGTCAAGCGCGGCGAGACCGTCCTGGTGCACGCGGCCGCCGGCGGGGTCGGCTCGATCGCCGTCCAGCTCGCCGCCCACTTCGGGGCCCGGGTCATCGGCACGGCGAGCGAGCGCAACCACGACTTCGTGCGCGGCCTGGGCGGCGAACCGGTGTCGTACGGCGAGGGCCTGGGCGAACGGGTGCGGGGCCTCGCCCCGGAGGGTGTGGACGCGGTCTTCGACACCGTCGGCGGCGACGCGCTCAAGGCCTCCGCCAACCTGCTCGCCCCCGAGGGCCGGCTGGCCTCGATCGCCGACCCGGACGTCGTCGGCTACGGCGGCCGCTACTGCTTCGTACGCCCCGACGCGGAGGACCTGGGCCGTCTGTCCGAACTCGCCGAACAGGGCGCGGTGTCGGTGCATGTGTCCGAGGTCTTCCCGCTGGAGCGGGCGGCGGACGCGTACCGGCTGAACCAGGAGGGCCGGACCCGGGGCAAGATCGTGGTGACCGTGGACTGGCCGGAGGAGCCGGAACCGGATTCCGGGCAGTAGCGGGCTTCGGGCACACCGGCCCTAGACGACGAGCGCGGCGGCGCACACCGCCATCGCCACCGTGCACAGCACCGCCGCCAGGGCGTGGCGGGGGGCGAGCGCGGGCGTCCGCTCGGCCGGGCTCGCGAGCGCGCGGATGCGGTGGTGCGCGACCAGCAGGAAGCCCACCCAGAGGGCGCCGCACAGGGCGCAGGCCACGATCCCGGTGGCCGACGCCCCGCCGCGCAGCGCGGCCCGCAGCGCCAGCACGGAGGCGACCGCGTACGACAGCGTCGTGCGCCGCCAGGCGAGCCGGGTCCGCTCCGGTTGCAGCCCGGGGTCCCGCTCGGTGGTCACCCGGCCCACCCGGCCAGCACGACCACGACCATGGCGATGGCCACCACCGCGACGACCAGGCTCAGCACGGCGGGGAAGCGGGAGGCGGGCAGGTCCTCGCCCCGGCGCATGGCCCGCTCGCAGCGCACCCAGTGGTTCACCGCCCGGAGCGAGCACAGCACACCCGCCGCGAGCAGGGCCAGCGCCAGCCCGACGCGCCAGCCCCAGCGCAGGTCGGGCAGGAACTGGTCCACCGCGAACCCGCCGCCGATCAACGCCAGCGCGGTCCGCAGCCAGGCCAGGAAGGTGCGCTCGTTCGCCAGCGAGAACCGGTAGTCGGGCGTACTGCCTTCCTCCCGCACCTGCTCCGGGGCGAACCACAGCCGGACGTTGCGTACGAATTCGATCACGTGGCCGACCCTACCGGGGCCTCACCGGGCCGCTCGGAACGCCCTCAGCCGCTCGTACGCCGCCAGCCCGTCCGGCACCCACTCCCACGCGCCGAGCCGCCGCTCGACCTCCTCCTCGGGCAGGAAGTCGTACCAGGCCACCTCCTCCACCTGCGGCCGCACCGGCGTCTCGCAGCGGACCTCGTACACCGCCGACCACCAGCTCCGCCCGGCCCCGTCGTCGTACAGGAACTTGAACAGGAACGTCGGCCGGGGCAGCCCGCTCACCCCCAGTTCCTCCTCCGCCTCCCGCAGCGCCGCGTCGTCGTAGGACTCGCCCGCCCCGACGACGCCCCCGACGAACATGTCGTGCAGGGAGGGGAACACCAGCTTGGTCGGCGTACGCCGGTGGACGAAGAGGCGGCCGGCGGAGTCCCGGGCCTGGATGAACACGCAGCGGTGGCGCAGTCCGCGCGCGTACGCCTCCCCGCGCGGATACTGCCCGGTGACCTGGTCGTTCTCGTCGACGATGTCGAGGATCTCGTCAGCAGCGCTCATGGCCCCCATGAAAGCAGGGCGGCCCCGCCGGGGAGCCGGGCCGGGTCAGTGCGGCTGGAGATCCCGCGCGCGTTCCTGTTCCGCCGTACCGCGCGGCATCGCCGGGTGCAGCCCCAGCAGCATGATCCCCGTGACGATCGCCGCGAGGCCCGCCGCCTCCCAGGCCAGCGCCCCGGTGTCGGTGCGCAGCCGGTCGCCGAGGAAGCCCACCCCGCACAGGATCCCGGCCAGCGGCTGGGTCGCGGTGAGCGCGGGCAGTGACATCCGCAGCGGGGCGGTCTCGAACGCGCTCTGCACGAGGAGCAGTCCGGTCACCCCGAGCGCGACCACCCCGTACGGCTGCCAGCCGGTGAACACCTCGGTGAGCCCGCCCTCGGAGAAACGCTCCCCGCTCACCCGGGTCAGCGCGTCCTGCACGCCGTACAGAAGCCCGGCCGCGCAGGCGAGCAGGACCGGGCCCCAGCTCAGTCTCGAGCGTTTGGCGTACGTCGTCAGCACCAGGGCGACGCCGACCATGACGCCGATGATCAGCCAGTGCCGGAACGGGTCGGTGACGGCGGTCCCGCCGCGCGGCTGACCGGCCACGATGAACGCGGTCACCCCGCCCGCGAGGAGCGCGAGCCCCGCCCAGCCCTGGTGGCCGAGGACCTGCCGGGTCCGGTACCGGGACAGGGCGAGGGCGAACAGCAGGTTCGTGGCGAGCAGCGGCTCCACCAGGGAGATCTCACCCTGGCCCAGGGCGATGGCGCCCAGGACCATGCCGGCCACCATCAGTCCTATGCCGCCCAGCCAACTGGGCACTCTCATCAGGTCGAGCAGCAGCCGGAACGACAGGAAGTCGCTGAGCGGTGCCTTCTGGGCGGCGGCCTGCTGGAGCACGAACCCGAAGCCCAGGCAGCAGGCCGCGCTCACGGCGAGAATCAGAACCAGAACCGACACGCTGCGTACCTCGATCATCCGGCCGGGCCACGGAGTGCGTAGTGGCCGACTGTAGCGCTCCCGGGTCGACGTCGCCCCTGGGAGTACCCGGAACCGGGCAGTTGACTCGGTCACGCTGCCCGGGGGACGCGTGGGCGGCCGCGGGACCGTACTGCCATGGTCCGTTGGCCGGGCCGGTGGGCGCCACGGCACGCGCCACAGGGTGACCTGCGACGCGGTGTCCCGGGAGTGCTCGCGGGGGCCGAGTGGATCACAACTGGCCCAGGGGAAAAGGTTGTTGACGCGTGTAACACCTTGGCGTCGCTTGACGGAACTGTTGGCTGAGGGTTTGCTGTGGGTGATCGGTCGATGCCGGCCCGCCATCCACCCGGGCGCCGACGACGAGCCCCGCCCCCGAGGAAGGCCCCCCGCTGTCCCCAAGCCGCTCCCGCACACCCCGGGCCACCACCGACACGGCCGTCCTCACCACCGCGCCCACCGGCACGCGGCCCGCCGACCGGCCGGACCCCACGCCCGCCCCGCCCCGCGAGGCCGCCGAGCCCGCGTACGGCAGCGGGAGGGAGAGCGTGCCGGAGTCCGCCCCGGCGCCCGACCGGGGCGCCGCCCCGGCCTTCGATCCCGCCCACGACGACACCGAACTGGTCGCCGCCCGCGCCGCCCTGGCGCAGGGCCGTCGTCAATCCGCCCGCGCGCTGCTGCAACGCACCCGGGACGACTGGGACCGGCGCGGACACCGCATCGCCGTCCTCGCCCAGAACCCGTACGCCGCCGCCTGGGCCCGCGACTGGCTGACTGCCGAGCCGCGGTCCGCCGACGCCGCCGCGCTCCTCGCCCTGGCCCTCGTCCACCGCGCCCTGCGGGGCAAGGAGGGGCGCGGCCCGGCCCGGGACGCCTGCCGTGCCGCGGCCGCGCTGGCCCCCGCCGACCCCACCCCCTGGCTCGGCCTGCTCTTACTCGAACGGGCCACCGGCAGCGACGACACGGTGGCCCGGATCTTCGGCGAGGTGCGCGACCGGCACCCCGAGCACCACCACGCCCACCACCTGATGGTCGCCCGGATCGCCGAGCGCGACACCGGCCCCGGACCGGATTCGCTGCACGAGGTCTACGACTTCGCCGACCACGTCGCCGCCCGGGCCCCCGCCGACTCCCCGCTCGCCCTCCTGCCCGTCGTCGCCCGCGCCGAGCGCTACCGCGTACTGGCCACGGCCGGCCTGGAGCCCGCCGACCCGGCCGGCTCCGCCCACTGGACGGGGAGCCGCGCCCGGCAGGCGACCCGGGCCGCGTTCGACTGGTGGCTGGAGTGGGAGCACGACGACCACCCGCGCCGTCACGTCGACCTGAACTTCCTCGCCCACGCCATGGCCTGCCAGGAGCGGACCGCCGAGGCCGCCGCCCTGTTCCGGCGCATCGGCCGGTACGCCACCCCGGCCCCCTGGTCGTATCCGCACCACGACCCGTGCACCGCCTTCCGCACGGCTCGCGGCCGGGTCCTCGGCAGCTGACGCGGCTCGCGTCCGACGCTTCTCCATGAGACGTACATGAGAAGTGATTACGGAATCCTGACGGGAATCCGTGATCCCTGGCCCGCCGGGCCGCAGGAGTGCTCGAATGAAAAGGTGAACTCCGAACAACCCGAGGACGAGGGCCGCCCCATCGGCCGCCGTGTCTTCCTCGGCACTCTCGGCCTGGGCGCCCTGGGCGTGGTCGCCGCGCCCACCCTTCAGCGTGGCATGGAGTCCTTCCTCGGCACGGTGTCCGGCAAGGACCCGACGGGCCTGACCGGCCTCCTGCCCAACGGCGGCGGCTTCCGCTACTACTCGGTGGCCGCCTCCGTCCCGCACAAGGGCCCCACGGACTACCGGCTCAGGATCGACGGCCTCGTCGACCACCCCCGCACCTACACCCTGGCCGACCTGCGCGCCCTGCCGCAGACCCGGCTGGTCAAGGACGTGCAGTGCGTCACCGGCTGGCGCGTCCCGGGCACCCCCTTCGAGGGCGTCCGCCTCGCGCACCTGCTGGACACGGCAGGGGTGCGCGAGGGAGCGAAGGCGATCCGGTTCACCTGCTTCGACGGCACGTACACCGAGAGCCTCACCCTCGGCCAGGCCCGCCGCCCCGACATCCTGGTCGCCCTGCGCATGCAGGACAAGGACATCGGCCACGACCACGGCGGCCCGGTCCGCCTGTACGTGGCGCCCATGTACTTCTACAAGTCCGCCAAGTGGCTCTCCGGCATCACCGTCACGGACCGCGCGCAAGAGGGCTACTGGGAGAAGCTGGGCTACGACGTCGACGCCTGGGTGGGCCGCTCGAACGGACGGACCGATGAGCCTACGAGCTGAGACCCCCGCCCCGCCGAGCGCGCGGATCCACCGCTTCGGCCGGGCCCAACGATGGGTGCACCGGGCGACGGCCGTGCTGATGGGCGTGTGCGTCGCCACGGCGGCCTGCCTCTACATCCCCCAGCTCGCCATCCTCGTCGGCCGCCGCGAGCTGGTCGTACGCATCCATGAATGCGCCGGCCTCGCCCTGCCCGTGCCGGTCCTGCTCGGCCTCGCCTCCCGCGCCTTCCGCGGCGACCTCGGCTTCCTCAACCGTTTCGGCCCGCACGACCGGATCTGGCTGCGCGCCGCGCTGCGCCGCGACCGGCGGCCCGAGGCCCGCCCGGCGGCCAAGTTCAACGCCGGGCAGAAGATCTACGCGGCCTGGATCGCCGGGGCGACGCTGGTGATGCTCGGCACCGGCCTGATGATGTGGTTCACCCACCTCACCCCGCTGATGTGGCGCACCAGCGCCACCTTCGTGCACGACTGGCTGGCCCTGACCATCGGCGTGGTCCTCGCCGGTCACGTCGGCATGGCCGTGGCCGACCCCGAGGCCCGCCGCGGTCTGCGCACCGGGACGGTGAGCCGGGAGTGGGCGGAGCGCGAACACCCGCTGTGGCGGCCCTAGCCTTCGGCCCGTTCACCCTGTTCGGCCTGTTCGGCGTGCTGGACGGTGGCCAGCCTGGCCAGCCCGTCGTCGCCGTGGCCCGCGGCCACCAGCCGGTCGGCGGCCCGCCTCGCCGACGCCAGCGCGCCCACGTCCAGGCCGTGCGCGGCGGCCGTGCCGACCAGGTGCGTGAGCGCCGTCGCCGCCGAGGCGACGGTGGAGCGCTCGCCGGGGAATCGTCCCGCGGCCAGCTGCTCGGCCCAGCGCGGCGCCATCTCCGTCAGGAGGCCCCCGATACCGGCGGCGTACGGGGCCAGTTCGCCGGGAGCGATGCCCTCCGCGCGGGCCAGCGCGAAGGCGTGCGCCAAGCCGTTCACGGAGGTGGCGAACAGATCCAGCAGCGCCACCTCGTGGGCCACGGCCCGGCCCGGGTCCGCGCCGACGTACCCGCCCACGCCCCCGAGCGCGGCGACGACCTCCCGCACGGTCTCGTAGGCCGCCGCCTCACCGCTGTAGAGCACCGCGGCCGACGGTGTCCCGATGGCCGGGGTCGGGGAGAGGATCGCGCCGTCCAGATAGCGGATGCCGTGCCCGTCCGCCCACCGGGCCAGCTCCCGGGCCTGCGTCGGCTCCCCGCTGCCGAGGTTGACCAGCACGCGACCGGTCCAGTCGTCCGGCGGCGGGTCGAGGACCGCCCGTACGGCGGCGTAGTCCCGCAGACAGGCGACGATCACCCGCCCGCCCCGCACCGCCTCCTCGACCCCGCCGGCGACGACGGCGCCCCGGCGGGAGAGGCCGTCGGCCCGGCCCGGGGTGCGGTTCCACACCGTCAGCGGGTTTCCGGCGTCCAGGAAGGCGGTGGCCAGGGCGTGTCCCATGGGGCCAAGGCCCAGGAGAGATACGGGAGTCGAAGTGGTGGTGGCCGGCGTCGAAGTCGTCATGCGGCGATGCTGGACCATCACGTTGACGTGAGAGTCAAGTCCCTGTTGCACTCGGTCCCATGAGGATCGGGGAGCTTTCCCGGCGCACCGGCGTGAGCCCGCGCGCCCTGCGCTACTACGAGGAACAGGGGCTGCTGACCCCGGCCCGCCGGCCGAGCGGGTACCGCGAGTTCGAGGAGCGGGACGTCGCGACCGTCCGCCGCATCCAGATACTGCTCTCCGCGGGGCTCGGCACGTCCGCCATCGCTGAGATCGTGCCCTGCGTCGACGACCCGGACGTCGTCCTGGTCGGCAAGTGCCCCGAACTCCTGGACGGCATAGCCCGGGAACGGGACCGGATCACGGCGACGATCGAGGAGCTGACCGCGGCCCGCGACATCCTGGACTCCCTGGTCGGCCGCCCCCTGGAGGTCGCGCCCCGAAGCCCTGCGGCATCACGCGGGCCCGGTTCCGGCCCGCCGGCGCGCACGCGGTCGACGCGGCGGCGGCCGGCGCCACCGCGCTGACCAGTTCGTCGAACCGGTGTGAGCGCACGGCTCAGCGAACTCGGCCGATGACGGCCGGCAGGTTCACAGCACGCTCGTCATTCCGCCGTCGACGTACAGCACCTGCCCGCTGACGAAGTCCGCCGCGGGGGAGGCGAGGAACAACAGCCCGCCCACCAGGTCCTCGGTGCGGCCCCACCGGCCGGCCGGGGTGCGCCGCCGTACCCAGGCGCTGAACTCCTCGTCCTCGACGAGGGCTTGCGTCAGCTCGGTCTCGATGTAGCCGGGGCCGAGGCCGTTGACCTGTACGCCGTGCGGGCCCCAGTCGGCGCACATGCCCTTGGTGAGCATCTTCAGCGCCCCCTTGGCCGCCGCGTACGGCGCGATACCGGGGCGGGCCACCTCGCTCTGGAGCGAGCAGATGTTGATGATCTTGCCATGGCCGCGTGCCGTCATCCGCCGGGCGGCCTCCCGGCCCACCAGGAACGCGCTGGTGAGGTTGGTGTCCAGGATGCGGTGCCAGTCGGAGTCGGTGAACTCCAGCAAGGGCGCGCGCAGTTGCATGCCCGCGTTGTTGACCAGGATGTCCAGCGGGCCCACCCGCTCCTCGACCTCCGCGATTCCGGCGGCCACCGACGGGCCGTCGGTCACGTCGAACGCGGCCGTGCGCACCCGGTCGCCGGGCAGTGCGGCGGCGGTCTCGGCGAGCCGGTCGGCGTCCCGTCCGTTGAGGACCACCGTGCACCCGGCCTGAAGCAGGCCGCGGGCGAGGGCGAGCCCGATGCCCCGGCTGGAGCCGGTGACCAGGGCCGTGCGGCCGCCGATGTCGAAGAGGGGGTGAGCCGTCATCGCCGTACTCCTAGATCACGAGGGACAACAGCAGGACCAGTCCGCCGCCGACCACCGAGATGATCGTCTCCATGACCGACCAGGTCTTGACCGTCTGACCGACGCTCAGCCCGAAGTACTCCTTGACCAGCCAGAACCCGGCGTCGTTGACATGGCTGAAGAACAGCGAGCCGGCGCCGATGGCGAGGACGAGCAGGGCGGTGTGCGTGGTCGACATGTCGGCCGCCAGCGGGGCGACCAGGCCGGCCGCCGAGACGGTCGCCACCGTCGCCGAACCGGTCGCCAGCCGGATCGCCACCGCGATCAGCCAGGCCAGCAGCAGCGCCGGGATCGACCAGTCCTTGGAGATGTCCAGGATCATCTGGCCCACACCGCAGTCGATCAGCGTCTGCTTGAAGCCACCGCCCGCACCGACGATGAGCAGGATGCCCGCGATCGGCATCAGGCCCTTCTCGACGGTCTGCGAGATCCGCTCCTTGGAGAACCCGGCCGGCCGGCCGAGCGTGAACATGCCGACGATGACGGCCGCGAGCAGGGCGATCAGCGGGGAACCGACGACGTCGAAGACGCGCTGGGTGGTGTTCGCGGGGTCGTCCACGACGAGGTCGACCAGCGCCTTGGCCAGCATGAGGACGACCGGCAGCAGCACGGTGGCCAGCGTGGGCACGAAGCCGGGACGCCGCTGAAGATCCTCGGAGGCGCGCGGCGGCAGCATCCGGTCCGGCACCGGTACGTCCACCCAGCGGGCGGCGACCTTGGAGAACAGCGGGCCGGCGATGATCACCGTGGGGACGGCGACGAGGAGGCCCAGCGCCAGCGTCACGCCGAGGTTGGCCTTGACGGCGTCGATCGCGACCAGCGGGCCGGGGTGCGGCGGCACCAGCCCGTGCATCACGGACAGGCCGGCCAGCGCCGGGATGCCGATCCGCATCACGGAGTAGTTGCCGCGCTTGGCGACCATCAGCACGACCGGGATCAGCAGCACGATGCCGACCTCGAAGAACAGCGGCAGACCGATCACCGAGGCGATCAGCACCATCGCCCACGGCATCGCCCGGCCGCTGGCCTTGGCGAGGATGGTGTCGACGATCTGGTCCGCGCCGCCGGAGTCGGCGAGCAGCTTGCCGAGTATCGCGCCGAGGGCGATCAGCACACCGACGCCGGCCACCGTGGTGCCCAGGCCGGTGGTGAAGCTGAGGATGGCCTTGTCCAGGGGCGCCCCGGCGACGGCCCCCAGCGTCAGTGACCCGATGGTCAGCGCCAGGAAGGCATGAAGCTTGAACTTGGTGATGAGCAGGACGATGACGGCGATGCCCACCAGGACGGCGATGCCGAGCTGGGCGTGGCCGGCCGAGGTGATCGGCGCGGGCGCGTCCGCTGCCAGCATCTCGACGCTGAGTCTGGTCACGGTTTCCCTTGCGGTTACGGGGGACGGGGGAGGGGGTGGGGGGTTATCGGGTTACCGGGGTCACCGGGCGGCCGGGTCGGGGAGCTCGTCGAGCGCCGTCACGGCCCGTTCGCTGATGGCCTCCGGGCTGCCGGAGACTTCGACGACGACACCCGCCTCGTCCGCCTGGAGCGGCTCGAGGGTGGCGAACTGGGAGTCGAGCAGCGCGGTGGGCATGAAGTGGCCCTGACGGTGCGTCATGCGGTCCTCGATCAGCGACCGGTCGCCCGCCAGGTGCACGAACACGATGCCGGGAGCCGCTGCCCTGAGCCGGTCGCGGTACGACCGCTTCAGCGCCGAGCAGCTGACCACCCCGCCGAGCCCGGCCCGCCCGTGCGCCCAGGCGCCGATGGCGTCGAGCCACGGCCACCTGTCGGCGTCCTCGAGCGGAGTGCCGGCCGCCATCTTGGCGATGTTGGCCTCCGGGTGGAAGTCGTCGCCCTCGGCGTAGGGGACGCCGAGCCGGGCGGCGAGCAGCGGACCGATCGTGGTCTTGCCCGTGCCGGCGACGCCCATCACCACGACGACGTGGGGGGTACGCATCTCTGCCTCGCTGTCTTCGTCGACATCTGGCGTCATCGGACGCCGACGGACACTGAAACCGATTAGGTACGACTAATTCAAGAGTCTGTGACAAATAAGTCTGACTTTTTGGCTCAGTGATCCACCGCGTACGCTGAGTGCATGAGCACACCGGGCCGAGGGCTGCACGGCCATGTACTGGACACCCTCGGCCCTGCCATCACCGCGGGCGAGTACCCTCCCGGCAGCGTTCTGCGCACGGACGAGCTCGCGCAGCGCTTCGACGTGTCACGTTCCGTGATGCGCGAGGCGGTGCGCGTACTGGAGTCGATGCACCTGGTCGAGTCCCGCCGCCGGGTGGGCGTGACGGTCCGCCCCAAGGCCGAGTGGAACGTCTACGACCCGCAGGTCATCCGCTGGCGTCTGGCGGGCGCCGACCGCCCGCACCAGCTGCGCTCGCTGACCGTCCTGCGCTCCGCGGTCGAACCGGTGGCGGCGGCCCTCGCCGCGAGGAACGCCACGGCCGAGCAGTGCGCCGAGCTCACCGAGTGCGCCCTCGGCATGGTGGCCAACTCACGCGGCCGGCGGCTCGAGGGGTACCTCGTCCACGACGTCGCCTTCCACCGGGTGATCCTCACCGCCTCCGGCAACGAGATGTTCGCCCGCCTCGGCGAGGTCGTCGCGGAGGTCCTCACGGGCCGCACCCAACACGAGGTCATGTTCGAGGACCCCGACCCGGCCGCCGTCACCCTCCACGTCCAGCTCGCCGAAGCGATCCGCGCCGCCGACGCCACCCGCGCCGAGCAGCTGACCAGGGAGATCACCACCGGTGCCCTCCACGAACTGGACATCCTGGCGCCCTGACCCGACTAGGGGTAGTGCGCGGACACCACGACGTAACCGCATGCGACGACCGCGCCCAGGAGGACGACGGCGACGGCGGTCAGCGCGCAGCCGAACAGCCCCGAGAGGCCGGTGACCGCCGCCCAGCCGAACCGCGTCGCGCGCTCGGCCCGCCGGACCGCGTCGCGGTGAGCGGCGTCGTCGTACCAGTCCCGGTCGGTCATTCCAGGAATTCCCCGTCGACGTACACCCACGCCCCGTCCACCCGCTCGAACCGGCTCCGCTCGTGCAGCGCACCGCCCCGGTAGGAAGCCCGGAAGGTCACGGTCCCGGTGGAGTGGAAGGCCGACCCGTCACGGGTGTCCAGCACCTCCAGCCCGGTCCACCGCATCCCCGGATCGAGGTCCAGCCGCGCGGGCCGCGTCCGCGGATGCCAGGTGCGCAGCAGATAACCCGCGTCACCCTTCACGAACGCGCTGTACCGCGACCGCATCAACGCCTCGGCACTCGGCGCGGCGGCACCGGAGTGATAGCGGCCGCAGCACTTCTCGTACGGCTCGGACAGCCCGCACGGGCAGGAACGCGAGGTCATGGACGCCATTGTCGCAGCACCCTTCAGCACACTTCAGACGGCGACCCGCGCGTCCGGCAGGGGCAGCGGCGGCAGCCGGGTCTCGTGCAGCCAGGCGGTGAACAGGTCGTGCAGCGGCTCGTCCGCGAACCGCGCGGCGTGCGCGGTGAAGGACGCCGTCGACGCGGAACCACCGCGGTGCAGCCGCGTCCACTCGCGCAGCATCCGGAAGAACGCCTCGTCACCCAGCGCACAGCGCACCGCGTGCACCGCGAGTCCGCCGCGCTCGTAGAGCCGGTCGTCGAACATCAGCTTGCGGCCCGGGTCGGCGAGCCGCAGGTCCTGCGGCAGCGAGGACAGCAACCGGTGCGCGGAAGCCGCGTGCTGATGGGCGCCGCGGCCGCCCGAGCGCTCCGACCACAGCCACTCCGCGTACTTGGCGAAACCCTCGTTCAGCCAGATGTGCCGCCAGTCGGCGATGGACACGCTGTTGCCGAACCACTGGTGCGCCAGCTCGTGCGCGACCAGCCGCTCCGAACCCCGCGCCCCGTCCACGTGGTTGGCGCCGAACAGCGACAACCCCTGTGCCTCGACGGGCACATCGAGCTCCTCCTCCGTGACCACCACCGCGTACTCGTCGAAGGGGTACGGACCGAACAGCTCCTGGAACAGCTCCATCATCGCGGGCTGGCGGGCGAAGTCCCGGGAGAAGGAGGGCAGCAGATGCGCCGGTATGTGCCCGTGCTGCGGGACACCCTCCGGCCCCGGGTCGCCGAGCAGCACCGTCTGGTACTTGCCGATCGCCAGCCCGACGAGATAGCTGGACGTCGGCGCGGACTGCTCGTACACCCACGTGGTCGTCGAGGCCTTCGTCGTACGGGTCAGCAGACGCCCGCCCGCCACCACCGCGTACGCCGACGGCGTGGTGATCGAGATCTGGTACGACGCCTTGTCGGAGGGCCGGTCGTTGCACGGGTACCAGGACGGCGCGCCCACCGGCTGGCTCGCCACCAGCGCCCCGTCCTCCAGCTCCTCCCAGCCGATCCCGCCCCAGGGACTGGTGACCGGCTTGGGGTTGCCCGACCAGTGCACCTCGACCGTGAACGCGGCCCCGGCGCGGACCGGCTTCGCGGGACGGACACGCAGCCGGCCGGCCCGGTGCGTGTAGTGCGGCTGACGGCCGTCCACCCGGACCCGGCCCACCCGGAAGTCGGCCAGGTTCAGCTGGAACTCGGTGAGCGGCGAACGGCCCGCGATGGCGTTGATACGGACCGTGCCCGACAGCCGGTTCGGATCCGGGCGGTAGTCCAGCGCGAGCTCATAGCGGTGCACCCGGTACCGGAAGTCACCGTTGTCCGGGAAGTACGGGTCCTGCCCCGCCGACTGCTGAACTGCCACCGCTGTTTCCGCTCCCTGCGCCGCGCTGCCACTCCGTGCCGGTGCCTCGCTCACCGGTCCCGAGTGGCCCGCCCTCAGGGACGCCATGCCTCGATCGGGTTGCCGAGCCAGCGGGTGCCGTCCGGAACGGACTCCGCGGCCATGACGAGCGACGCGGGACCCAGCGTCGTACGGGCCCCGACCGTGCTGCCGGGCAGCACGATCCCGCCAGGGCCCAGCGTCGCGCCCTCACGGAGGACCACAGTATCCGTCCGCAAGATCCGGTCGTGGAAGAGGTGCGTCTGGAGCACACAGCCACGGTTCACGGTGGCCGCGTCCTCCAGGGTCACCAGATCGGTCTCGGGCAGCCAGTAGCTCTCCACCCACACACCCCGCCCGATCCGCGCGCCGAGCCCGCGCAGCAACGCGGTCAGCACCGGTGTACCCGGCACCGAACCGGCCAGCCACGGCACGGCCACCACCTCGACGAAGGTGTCCGCCAGCTCGTTGCGCCACACGAAGCCGCTCCACAGCGGGTGCTCCCCGCTGCGGTGCCGGCCCACGAGCAGCCACTTCGCGACGACCGACACCAGCCCGGCCGCCGCACCCGCCACGAGCAGCACCAGCCCGGACAGCAGCGGAGCCCAGGCGCCCAGCAGGCACAGCGCCGCCACCGTCAGCCCGGCCAGCGCCGCCGAGCACAGCACCGGCACGATCCGGCACAGCTCCACCAGACCGCGCGCCCACAGCAGCCGGGCCGGCGGGTCGTACGTACGGCTCCGGTCGCCGTCGCTCGCGCTGCGCGGCAGCTTCACCGGCGGCAGCCCCAGATAGGAGCTGCCCTTCTTCGCCTTCTTCGGGGTCGCCGACAGCACCCCCACCAGCCCGCCGTCCGGCACGGACCGGCCCGGCGCGGTCATCCCGGAGTTCCCCAGGAAGGCCCGCCGCCCGATCTCCGCGCGCCCGACCCGCAGCCAGCCGCCGCCCAGCTCGTACGGCGCGGTCAGCGTGTCGTCCGCCAGGAACGCGCCCTCGCCGACCGTGGTCAGGCTCGGCAGCGCGAGCACCGTCGACACCTCGGCGCCCCGCCCGATCCGCATGCCGAGCAGCCGCAGCCACACCGGCGTGACCAGCCCGGCGTACAGCGGGAACAGCGTCTCCCGGGACCGGTCCATCAGCTGCGTGACGGTCCACGCCTGCCAGCCGACCCGGCCGTGCGTCGGATGCGTGCCCTCGCGCAGGCCCAGGCTCAGCAGCCGCACGAAGACGAGGATCAGCAGCGCGTACGCCAGCCCGAAGGCGAGCGTGGCCGGGACCAGCGCGAGCGCCGCACCCCGCAGCGCCGCACCGAGCCCGGCGCCGGGCGCCACGAACACCCCGGCCACGGCGAGCGCGGCGACACCCGCGACCACCGGCAGCAGGGTCAGGACGGCACCGGAGACGCCGTACATGAACCGCCAGAACGTCCCCCGCCGCGGCCGGTCCTTCGGCCAGTTCCGCTTGGCCTTGCCGAGCTTCACGGCGGGCGCGCCCGCCCAGCGCTGACCGGTCGGGATCTGGCCGGTGACCGCCGAGCCGGGCGCCACCTCGGCCCGCTTGCCGACCCGGGCACCCGGGAAGAGCATGCTGCGGGTACCGACGACGGCGTGCGCACCGACCTTCACCGGGCCGATCTCCAGGCGGTCGCCGTCCAGCCAGTACCCGGACAGGTCGACCTCGGACTCCACGGCCGCGCCCCGGCCCAGCTTGAGCATGCCGGTGACCGGCGGCAGCGAGTGCAGGTCCACGTCCTGCCCGACCTTGGCGCCCAGCGCCCGCGCGTACCGCTCCAGCCAGGACCCGGTCAGCGAGGTCGCCCCGCTGAACTCGGCCAGCCGCTCGGCGGTCCACAGCCGCAGGTGCACGCCGCCGCCGCGTGCGTAGCGCCCGGGCCGCACACCGCGCAGCAGCAGCCGCGCCCCGCCCGCGGCGATCGCCAGCCGGCCCGGCGGGCTGAACAGCAGGACGGCACCGGCCGCGATCAGCCACCACGGGGCGGTCGGCAGCCAGGAGTATCCGGGCAGCACATTGCCCAGCGCGGCCAGCGCCACGGTCCAGCGCAGCCCCAGCAGCGTGAACAGCGGCACGAGCAGCAGCAGCTGGATCACCTTGGCGCGCGTGGGCACCGGGGCGATCGTGCGGCGGGCGCCGTCGTCCTGCGCCGACTTCTCCAGCCGGCGGGCCAGCTTGCGCAGGGTGGGCTGCTGGTAGAGGTCGAGGACGGCGGCGCTCGGGTAGCGGGTGCGCAGCCGTGTCGTCAGCTGGGCCGCGGCCAGGCTGCTGCCGCCGATCGCGAAGAAGTCGTCCGCGGCGCTGGTCACCGGGATGCCGAGGACCTCGGTCCACTGCTCGGCGAGCCAGGCCTCGGTGCCGTAGAGCTGCTCGGCCGGACCGCCGGTCTCCAGGCCCTCCAGCGGCCAGGGCAGCGCGTTGCGGTCCACCTTGCCGCTGGTCCGGGTGGGCAGGTCGGCGACCGGCGCGAGCAGCGGGACGAGCGCCGCGGGCAGCTCGGCGCGCAGCTTCTCGACGGCCGCCGCCTGGTCCCAGCCCTCCTGCGTGACGATGTAGCCGACCAGGAGCTGGTTGCCGCTGCGGGCGGTGCGCACGGCGGCGGCCGCCCCCGCGACCCCGGGCAGCGCCTGTAGCGCGGCATCCACCTCGCCGAGCTCGATGCGCCGCCCGCCGAGCTTGATCTGCTCGTCGGCCCGCCCGAGGAACACCAGCCCCTCGGGGTCGGCCTTGACCAGGTCACCGCTGCGGTAGGCCCGCTCCCAGCCCAGCGACCGGAGCGGCGCGTACTTCTCCGCGTCCTTCTCGGCGTCGAGATACCGGGCGAGGCCCACCCCGCCGATCACCAGCTGTCCGCTGCCGCCCATCGGCACGGGCTCCCCGGCCTCGTCGACGACGGCCAGCTCCCAGCCGTCCAGCGGCAGCCCGATCCGGACCGGCTCCTCGCCGGACATCAGCGAGGCGCAGGCGACGACGGTCGCCTCGGTGGGCCCGTACGTGTTCCAGACCTCGCGCCCCTCCGTCACCAGCCGCTGCACCAGCTCGGGCGGGCAGGCCTCGCCGCCGAAGATCAGCAGGCGTACGTCGTTGAGGGTCTCCGGCTCCCACAGGGCCGCCAGCGTCGGCACCGTCGAGACGACGGTGATCTCCTGCTCGACCAGCCAGGGCCCGAGGTCTGCGCCGCTGCGGACCTGCGACCGGGGCACCGGGACCAGACAGGCCCCGTACCGCCACGCCAGCCACATCTCCTCGCAGGACGCGTCGAACGCCACCGACAGGCCCGCCATGACCCGGTCGCCGGGCCCGATCGGCTCCTCCGTGAGGAACAGCGCGGCCTCGGCGTCCACGAACGCGGCGGCGCTGCGGTGGGTGACGGCGACGCCCTTGGGCTTCCCGGTGGAGCCCGAGGTGAAGATGATCCACGCGTCGTGCCCGACGCCCGGCCGGGCGGCCGGGACATCGCCGCGGCCGTTGACGGTCAGCTCGTGCCCGGCCCCGACGACGGCCCGCACCTGAGCCTCCCCGAACACCAACTCGGCCCGCTCGTCCGGGTCCTCGGCGTCCACGGGAACGTAGGCCGCACCCGCGGCGAGCACGGCGAGGATCGCGATGTACAGATCGTTGGTGCCGGACGGGACCCGGACGCCCACCCGGTCACCGCGGCCGACCCCGGCGGCGCCGAGCCGGTGCCGCAACCGCTGGACCTCGGCAGCCAGTTCACGGTAGGTGAGCTGCGTCGTGCCGTCGTCCAGGGCGAGTTCGTCCGGGTACGACCGTACGGACGCGTCGAAGATGTCCACGAGCGTGCGCGGCGAGGCCGCCTGTCCCCCGGAGAAGCGTGCCGTGTCTCCGAACCGTTCGCGGATCTCTTCGTCGAGCAGGCCAAGAGCACTGCTCTCGTGTATGGCTGCCATCGGTCCTCGCGTCTCGATCCCGGAAGCCTCCGGGGCGCTGGCGGGCCCGCAGGTCTGCCTGGGGTTGTCCGTGTCCAGCTCCGTAACAAGCCGGATATATTAGTACGACGCTAGGCTCCGGGCCTGGTCACGGCCACTTGGGTGGGCCGTTCGGGGGATACGTGAGGGCCGCTCAGGAGCCGGTGACCTGGCGGTCTTCGGTCAGGACGAGAGATGGCCCACACAGGGCGCCCAGGACCGCGAAATACCCGTCGCGCAGCCGGGAACGGACCACGACAATGACGCGATGACCGGCAGACGCATCACCTACCGAACGGCAGACGGCAAGCGAGTTCCCGGGACCTGGCGACACGTCTTCATCCACAACTTCGACTACCACCTCACCGACTTGTTCATCTACGCGGACGGACTCGTCGACTGCTGGGGCCTGGTGACCCTCGAGGAGTTCGAGGAGAAACTGCGCACCGGCTGGGTCGCCACCGAACTCCCGGAAGGCGCCAGGGCGTCCGGGCACGAGCTGGCCGCCTGGAGGTTCGGCGAGCCGCAGACCTGGCTCACCTCCGAGCTGCTGCTCGCCGAGATACGCGACACCATCGAGCAGCTCAACGGCCGCCCGGATTCGACGGAACGATGCCTCGCGGCCGTCGACGCGTTCCTGGCCGACCGGACCGAGGAGAGGCGGGCCGCGGCACGGGCCGCCTACCTCGCCGTCCCCGAGACACAGCGGCACTACGCGCTCGGTGACATGGACCGCAAGGACCGGCCGCTCCAGGTCCTGGTGGCCGGACCCGGCGGCCGCATGGAGTGGCCCGACGCGGTGGTCACCCAGGAGATGTACGACGAGGCGGTCGCCTACTTCGAGGACCGGGCGAAATGGATCGCCGAACGGCCCTCGCGCGTCCCGGCGGACGGACCCGAGACCGCGGTCGCCCCCGCGATCCACCTCTACGAGAGCCACCCGTTGAAGCCGTCGGACGATCCGGGTGTCAAAGCCCTCCGCAACGACTACCCGGCACCGGTCGACATCGAGGGCGTCACCTACCCTTCCGTCGCCCACGCGTACTGGGCCCTGTCGACCGACGACAGCGACGCGCGCGCGGCGATCACCGAGGCGGACACCTCGTTCACCGCCAAGGGCCTGGCGGCCCGCGCCGGCCGGCGCGACGGCTGGGAGCAGGCCCGCGCGTCCGTGATGGCCGGCCTGCTGCGGGCCAAGTACACCCAGCACCCCGCCCTGGCCCGGATCCTGCTGGCCACGGACGACGCGACCCTCGTCTACGACGACATCGGCTCCGGCTTCTGGGGCGACAACGCCGGCCGCGGCCGGAACTGGACCGGCCGCCTGCTCGAACTCGTCCGCTCGGAACTGCACGCCGGGCGGATGGCCGCGCCACAGCCCTGACATGCGAAAGACCCCTGCTCAGCAGGGGTCTCAGCTGGTGTCCGAGGGGGGACTTGAACCCCCACGCCCGATAAAGGGCACTAGCACCTCAAGCTAGCGCGTCTGCCATTCCGCCACCCGGACAAGGTGTCTGTCGTGCGGGGTTTCCCCCGCGGCGACGAAGGAAACATTACCAGGCTTTCGAGGGTGGCCGATCACACCCCGTTCCCGGCCGCGTCGGACGTGAACGGGGTGTGACGGGCCGGGACCGCTCTTGGGGCCGCGCCGGGCGGGGAGGCAGGATGAGGAGGACCGACCAGCAGGCACAGCGGGAGGAAGCAGCGTGAGCGAGACGGACACGGCCAAGGGCGTCACGGGCGAGGACGAGGTCGTGGACCTCTGCCGCGAGCTGATCCAGATCGACACCAGCAACTACGGCGACCACTCGGGTCCCGGCGAGCGCACGGCCGCCGAGTACGTCGCCGAGAAGCTCGCCGAGGTGGGACTGGACCCGAAGATCTACGAGTCGCACCCCGGGCGGGCGTCGACGGTGGCCCGCATCGAGGGCGAGGACCCGTCCCGGCCGGCGCTGCTCATCCACGGCCACCTGGACGTCGTACCCGCCAACGCCACCGACTGGACCCACGACCCCTTCTCCGGGGAGGTCGCCGACGGGTGCGTGTGGGGGCGCGGCGCCGTCGACATGAAGGACATGGACGCGATGACGCTGGCCGTCGTACGCGACCGGCTGCGCAGCGGGCGCCGGCCTCCCCGGGACATCGTCCTGGCCTTCCTCGCGGACGAGGAGGCGGGCGGCAGGTTCGGGGCGCGGTGGCTCGTCGACAACCACCCCGACCTCTTCGAGGGCGTCACCGAGGCGATCAGCGAGGTCGGCGGGTTCTCGTTCACGGTCAGTGAGCAGCGGCGGCTGTACATGATCCAGACCGCCGAGAAGGGCCTCCACTGGATGAAGCTGACCGTGGCCGGCACCGCCGGGCACGGGTCGATGATCCACCGGGACAACGCGATCACCGAGCTGACGGAGGCCGTGGCGCGTCTGGGCCGGCACCAGTTCCCGGTGCGGGTCACCAAGACCACCCGCGCCTTCCTCGACGAGCTCGGCGACGCGCTCGGCACCGAGCTGGACCCGGAGGACATGGAGTCGACGCTCGCCCGGCTCGGCAGCATCGCCAAGCTGATCGGCGCGAGCCTGCGCAACACGGCGAACCCCACGCAGCTGGGCGCCGGGTACAAGGTCAACGTCATTCCGGGCGAGGCCACCGCGGGCGTCGACGGGCGCTTCCTGCCGGGGTACGAGGAGGAGTTCCTCGCCGACATCGACCGCATCCTCGGTCCGAAGGTGAGGCGGGAGGACGTGCACGCCGACAAGGCCGTCGAGACCAGCTTCGACGGGGCGCTGGTGGAGGCCATGCAGTCCGCGCTGCTGGCCGAGGACCCGGCCGCCAAGGCGATCCCGTTCATGCTCTCCGCCGGCACGGACGCCAAGTCCTTCGACGACCTCGGCATCCGGGGCTTCGGCTTCGTGCCGCTGAAGCTGCCGCCGGAGCTGGACTTCGCGGGCATGTTCCACGGTGTGGACGAGCGGGTGCCGGTGGACGGGCTGAAGTTCGGCGTGCGGGTGCTCGACCGGTTCATCGACGCGTCGTGAGGTATTGGGCCTAGCTATTCGGGCGCCCGTACGAGGTCGACTGAGAAGAGTGAATGCGACGATAAGCTCGTAGCTCCATTACTCCCTCCTCGTTACAGGTAATGCGATCAGCAACACGGGATCGCTTTTGCCAACAAGGAGGAATAATGCTCAAGAAGGTCGTCGCTGCTGCGGCTGCAACCGGTGGTCTGGTTCTCGCGGGCGCGGGTCTGGCCGTCGCCGACTCGGGTGCTCAGGGTGCCGCCGTGCACTCCCCGGGTGTCGTTTCCGGCAACGTCGTCCAGGTGCCGGTGCACGTTCCGGTGAACGTGTGCGGCAACACGGTTAACGTGATCGGGCTCCTGAACCCCGCCTTCGGCAACACCTGCATCAACAAGTGACGTCGTCTCTCTGAGGGACGTCCGTGCGATCGGCCCCGGAGCGCGCGCCATGCGCTCCGGGGCCGACCGGTCTTTTCGTGAAATGCAGGATGTGAAGGCAGGGGGGAATTCAGTAATGCGACAGGGTACCCGCAAGGGCCTGATGACCGTGGCGGCCGCCACCGGCGTGATCGCCGCCGCGAGTGGCTACGCCCACGCGGACGCGGGCGCGAGCGGCTCCGCGTCCAACTCGCCGGGCGTGCTGTCCGGCAACACCGTCCAGGCGCCGGTGCACGCGCCGGTGAACGTCTGCGGCAACACCGTGAACGTCGTCGGGCTGCTCAACCCGGCGATGGGCAACCATTGCGTCAACCACGGCGGTTCCGGTGGTTCCGGCGGTTCCGATGGTTCCCACGCGAGCGGACACACCGGTGGCTCGCCCGGGGTCGGCTCGGGGAACCATGTCCAGGCGCCGATCGACGCGCCGGTCAACGTGTGCGGCAACAGCGTCGACGTCGTGGGGGCGTTCAACCCCGCGGTGGGCAACCACTGCGCCGACCACGGCGGCTACGGTCACGGCGGCTACGGTCACGGCGGCTACGGTCACGGTGGTTCCGGCGGTTCTCATGCGGGCGGTCACGCCGGTGGCTCGCCCGGGGTCGGCTCGGGGAACCATGTCCAGGCGCCGATCGACGCGCCGGTCAACGTGTGCGGCAACAGCGTCGACGTCATCGGCGTCGGCAACGCCACCGCGGGCAACGACTGCGCCAACGGCGGGAGCCACGGTGGCGGCCACGGGACCCCTCCGGGGGGTGGCGGCGGTACGACTCCGCCGGGTCAGCCGGGTCAGCCGGGTCAGCCGGGGCAGCCGGGGCAGCCGGGAAACCCGGGGCAGCCGGGACAACCGGGAAACCCGGGCCAGCCAGGACAGCCGGGGCACCCCGGCAACCCGCAGCACCCGGGCACACCGGGCACGCCGGGACGGCCCGGTCACCCCGGTTCACCGGGCGGCTCCTCGCACGTCGGCCAGCAGGGCGGACGTGCCGCCCAGCCGTCGGCCGCCGCGCAGCTCGCTCACACCGGCAGTGATCTGCCGTTGGGCATCGCCCTGCCCGCGGGTGCGGGCGCGTTGCTGGCGGGCGCCGTGCTCTACCGCAAGGCGCGGGCCTCGGCGTGACGCACGTCCGGTGACCCCACCGGCCGGAAAACGGAGCGGGCCCCGCCGATGCGGGGCCCGCTCCGTCTCAGTCGCCCTGCCTCACCACGTGGCACGCACCTGGCGGATGATCCGCCGGCGCAACCGCACCCTGCGGCTGCCGTCGCGCAGCAGGCTCAGTCGGTCCAACTCCCAGTGTCCGTACTCGGCATGGTCCGTCAGCAGGCGTGTGGCCTCCTTGCGGGAGACCCCGCGAGGCACGTACACGTCGACAAATTCGTATTCCGGCATCGCATCTATTGTGCGGGCTGGGGCCCGGTACGGATAGCGTCTGCACTATGTCTGATGCTGCGCAGCCCACCGCTGCCGAGGTACGCGCCGCCGCCGAGGCGGTCAAGACCGCGCTCGACCGCCACCTGGCGGCGGTCGAACGCAGGTCGGGTGAGGACGACCCGGCCGTCTACGAGGCGTTCAACCAGCTGGCGGCGGCCGCCGAGGCGTACGACGAGCTGCTCTACGACCGCTACGACGAGGTGACCCCCTTCGAGATCCCCGCCGCGGAGGACTCGCTGCCGCCGTACGCGGGCCCCGAGGAGCCGAACGCGATCAGCGTGCTGATCCGCCGCGACTACGCCGTCGTGGAACCCCAGCGGCTACAGGCGCAGGCCCAGCGGGTCGAGGCGGCGGACTACGACGACGGCACGGATGCCTCCGGCACCGTCCACGGCGCGCTGGGTGTTCTGTTCGGCGAGTTCGAACCGGACGAGATCGCCTCCCGGCACAAGGAGTTCGGGCTGGAGGAGGGCGACTCCACGCTCTGGGTCACCGCCGCCGACGAACCCGCCGACCCCGGCGAGTGGCTCGACGCACCCTTCGAGCAGATCGACCCGCAGCGGGTGGTCTGCCGCTTCGACGTCAGCGCGGTGTTCGACGAAGAGACGGACGACGGCCACGACGACACCGACGACACCGACGACAACGACGAGGCCGACGACTTCGAGGACGCCCTCGACCTGGACGGGGACGAGGACCTCGAGCCGCTGGACGCCGAACGCTGACCCGGGCGGCGGTGCCGGACCGGCCCGAGGGCCGTACGGCACCGCCGCGACCGCTCAGCCCGCCGCCGGGACCTGCGTTCTCAGCAGCACCGGCAGCCGCGTCGTCCGTGGCTTGGCCGGGACCTCGGCGACGGCCCTGGGCAGCGCCTGCTCGACGCCGTGCACCACGGACAGATGCCGGCTCGCCCGGCCGAAGGCCGTGTACACCCAGGGCCGGCTGAGGGTCTGGGCGGCGTCGCCGGGCAGCACCACGACCACCGCGGGCCACCGCACACCG
Organism: Streptomyces sp. NPDC046915; assembly: GCF_040644935.1. Taxonomy (NCBI): domain Bacteria; kingdom Bacillati; phylum Actinomycetota; class Actinomycetes; order Kitasatosporales; family Streptomycetaceae; genus Streptomyces; species Streptomyces sp. NPDC046915. The sequence goes on from NZ_JBEYXB010000007.1 coordinate 150,773, forward strand.
ACCGCCTGGTGCGCGGTCAGCGCCCACCCGTGCCGCACCGACTGCTCCACCCGTTCCCTCGGTACGACGACGGTTCCGCCCGCGCACGACAGGTGCAACCCGTCGGCGTCGGCCTTCACCACCTGGCCGGGCAGCGTACGGCCCGGGGCGGGGGAGTAGGCGATCCGGTCGCCCGGGTCGAAGCCGCCGAAGCGGCCGGGGCCCGGGTTGAGCCGCTCCTTGAGCGCCGTGTTCAGCGCCCGGGTGCCCGCGGCGCCCCCGTGACCCGGGGTGATCACCACCGTCTGCTCGGCCGGCACACCGATGGCCCGGGGCACGGAGTCCGCGACCAACTGCACGGTCCGGTGCACGGCCTCGCCCGCGTCCCGGACCGGCACGATCACGATCTCCTTGCCGGGCGCCTCGACCTGGTTCAGCTCGCCGACGCCGATGCCGGAGACCAGCTCGCCGAGCGGGCCCGGGTCGGGGACGCGGGAGGCGACCTGCGGGCACACGCGCGCGGCGAGCAGGTCGGCGAAGACCCGGCCGGGCCCGGCCGACCACAGCACCCCCGCGTCTCCGGTGAACACGAGACGGGCCCCGTCGGGCAGCGACTCCACGATCATCGCCGCGCTCTCCACATCAAGCTGCGGGGCGTCCAGCACGATCAGCAGATCCAGGTCCAGTCCGCCCTCGGCGTCCCGGCCCGGCCCCTCGGCGCCGGCCAGCAGACCGGAGACGGTGACGACGGACTCGACGCCCTCTTCCTCAGTCCAGGCTCCCTCGTCCCCGGCGCCGAGCAGGGCCGCGAACCGGTGCCGTCCGTCCGGCGTGTGGCAGGCCGCCACGGCCCGCAGTCCGGCCGCCCGGGCCGCGGTCAGCAGGGCCGCCGGTTCGGCGTGCGCCGCCTCACCGCCCGTGTGCAGCACCAGACCGTGCCCGGCGACGGCCCGCACCAGCTCCGCGGCACCGCCGGGCGCGGCCACCGCCTGCCACTCCTCGGCGGTCTCCTTGGGCAGTGAGTTGACCAGGCGGGCCAGACCGTCGGCGAGGCTCTCCTCGGCGAGCGCGTACCGCTCCAGGCCGACGAGCACGCGCACCGGCCGCTGCTCGTCGCTCTCCTCGCCGTCCTCGCTGTTCTCCCCTGCCGCCGTCCGGGCCGGGGTGCCGGGCTCCTCCAGCGCGTCCTGGAAGGCCAGGGCCTCGCCCTCCGCGAGGGCGCCCTGCACGGCCGCGTCCGGATCGGGCACGCCCTGCCGGCCCAATGCGGCGGTCAGCGCGGGCAGTTCCAGGGCGGTGTGTCCGGCCAGGGCCGCCTGCTCCAGCAGCCAGCCGGCCACCGCGCGGCCCCGCCGCTCGTCGTCCGGGCCGCACTCCGCGCCGAGCAGCGCCCGTGCGAACCCGTCGGCCTGCTCGGGGCGCACCCCGGCGATCCGCAGCAGCTGCCAGGGATCCTCCCGCAGCACGTCATCGGCGGCCTCGCCGAGGGCGGCGGCGGCCTGGGGCGCGAGCGCCTCGGGTGCGCCACCGTCGGTCAGCACGCGCCGTACGGCCGCGACGGCGTCCGGCGCGGGTGCGGCGGGTGCGGCGGCGGCCTGGGCGGGTTGCGGACGCCGCACGGGCTCCGGGGCCGACCGCCGTGGCGCCGGCTCGCCGAACACGGTGGCCGCGGGCTTCTCCCCGCCCTCCACCGCCCGCACGGCCGCCAGCAGCTCGGCGGCCTTACCGCTGAGCTTGGCCCCGGCGGTGACCGGCCCCGCCTTCTCGGCCTTCCGCCGCTCGATCCGCTCGCGCTCCACCCGCTGCGCCGCCAACTCGGCCTCCGCCTCGGACCTCTGGGAGCCGGCGTCCCCGCCCGGCTCACCCGTGTCCCCGGTGCCGGTATCGGAGGCACCGGAGGCATCGGCCTCTCCAGTCCCTTCGCCGGGCCCGGTCCCGCCGGGCGGGGCGTCCTCGGCGTCGGCTCGGCCGGCGGGTGCGGCGGAGGTCCCGGCTTCCTCGGCCGATCCGTCGGAGGCTCCCGTGGTGTCCGGGTCCGTGCTCACAGCGTGCTCCAGTCGTGATCGGGATAGCGGTGCACGGGCGCCGACACGTCGTCGAGCGCCCGGCAGATCTCGTCAGGAAGACTAAGGGCCTCCACTGACAACGCGGCCGTGAGCTGCTGGGCGGTGCGCGCTCCGACGATCGGGGCGGCCACCCCCGGCCGGTCGCGGACCCAGGCGAGGGCGACCTGGAGCGGGGTCACCGCCAGCCCGTCCGCCGCCGTCGTCACCGCCTCCACGATGCGGGTCGCCGTGTCGTCGAGGTACGGCTCGACGAACGGCGCCAGGTGCTCCGAGGCGCCCCGCGAGTCCACGGGGGTGGAGTTGCGGTACTTGCCCGTCAGCACTCCCCGCCCGAGCGGCGAGGACGGCAGCAGCCCCACACCGAGGTCGAGCGCGGCCGGCAGCACCTCGCGCTCGACTCCGCGCTGGAGCAGCGAGTACTCCAGTTGCGTGGCCGCCAGCCGGGTCCGCGTCCCCGGCGCAGCGAGCTGCCAGGTCGCCGCCTTCGCCAGCTGCCAGCCGCAGAAGTTGGAGACGCCCACGTAGCGGGCGCGCCCACTGCTCACCGCCAGGTCCAGGGCCTGGAGCGTCTCCTCCAACGGGGTCTCCGGGTCGAAGGCGTGGACGTGCCACAGGTCGACGTAGTCCGTGCCGAGGCGGGCCAGGGAGGCGTCGAGTGCGGCGAGCAGGTGACCGCGCGAGCCGTCGAAACGGCGGTCGGGGTCGGGTACGCTCCCCGCCTTCGTCGAGATGACCAGGTCCCGGCGTGGCACGAGCCCTTCCATGAGCTGCCCGAGCAGATACTCGGCCTCGCCGGCGCCGTACACGTCCGCGGTGTCGACGAGGGTCCCGCCCGCCTCCCAGAACGCCTTCAGCATGTCCGCGGCGTCGTGCTCGTCGGTGTCCCGGCCCCAGGTGAGGGTGCCCAGCCCGATCCGGGACACGCGCAGGCCGGTACGGCCCAGATGCCTCTGCTCCATGCTGGCCGAGATTACTGGCCAGAACTGGGCCGTGGGTTGCCTGTGGATAACCGATTTCCCAGCCTGACGGGAGCCCATGGGCACCCCGTGCGACCCCGCCGTCCGCCCAGCCGCGCTAGGGTCGCCCCCACAGGGACGTTACTCATGGGTAAGGGGAATCGGCCATGCAGCTCGGGATCAACCTCGGCTACTGGGGCGCGGGAATGGACGCGGACAATCTGGCCGTGGCACAGGAGGCCGACCGGCTCGGCTACGCCGTCTGCTGGGCCGCCGAGGCCTACGGCTCCGACGCGGCCACCGTCCTCTCCTGGGTCGCCGCGCAGACCGAACGCATCGACGTGGGCTCCGCCATCTTCCAGATCCCGGCCCGCCAGCCCGCGATGACCGCGATGACCGCCGCGACGCTCGACTCGCTCTCCGGCGGCCGCTTCCGGCTAGGCCTCGGCGTCTCCGGGCCGCAGGTCTCCGAGGGCTGGTACGGCGTCAAGTTCGACAAGCCGCTCGCGCGGACCCGCGAGTACGTGGAGATCGTTCGGAAGGCGATGACCCGCGAGCGGCTGTCGTACGACGGCGAGCACTGGACCCTCCCGCTGCCCGGCGGGCCGGGCAAGCCGCTCAAGCTGACCGTGCACCCGCAGCGCGAGCACATCCCGCTGTACATCGCCGCCATCGGGCCGAAGAACCTCGAACAGACCGGTGAGATCGCCGACGGGGCGTTGCTGATCTTCCCCTCTGCCGAGCACCTCGAGGACACCACCATCACGTACCTGCGCGCGGGCCGGGAGAAGGCGGGCAAGACCCTCGACGGTTTCGACGTCTGCCCGACCCTGCCGCTCGCCGTCGGCGAGGACAAGGACGTGTCCCGGCTCGCGGACGTCTTCCGCCCCTACACCGCGCTGTACGTGGGAGGCATGGGCAGCGCCAAGCAGAACTTCTACAACCAGCTCGCCCGGCGCATGGGGTACGAGAAGGAGGCCGCCGAGGTCCAGGAGAAGTACCTCTCCGGGGACAAGCAGGGCGCCGCGGCGGCGATCCCGCACGACCTCATCGACAAGACCACGCTGCTGGGCTCCGTCGACCGCATCGCCGACCGGATGAGGGCCTATGCCGCCGCCGGTGTCACCACGCTCAGCCTCGCCCCGGCCGGCTTCACCCTCGAGGAGCGACTCGCCTCTCTCCGCGCCGGCACCGAGGCCCTGGAGCGCGCCGGACTCGCGTAGCGGGTTCTCGCGGCCGTGGTGGGGGCTCGGGGTCTTCCCCGCCACGGCCGTCAGGAGGAACAACGCGCCCGGTCCCGCGCGGTTACGCTCCCGCCGCGACCCCGATGCTCCTTCTTCCGGCCCAGTCGGCCGCCGCAACTGTTGCGGCACCCGCGATGCCGCATTTGACTCGTTCTTTGCGGAAACCTGCGGAAAGGTGCCCTCATGCTTTCGGCGAAGAGTGTGTTCCAGGAGATCCTCGGCAACGACGAGTCCTTCCGGCTCCTCTGCTCCATCGCGGCGAGCGGCGAGGCACAGGGCGGCTGGGAGAACGGACGGATCGCCACGCTCGTCCCCGAGGGCGAACAGGCGCTCGTTCCCAAGATCACACGACATGGCGTCGACGAGGACAAGCACGGGCGGATCTTCAACGCCCTCCTGCGCAAGCGCGGCCTGGAACCGGTCCCCGTCCCGCCCGAGACCGACTACACGATGCTCCTGGAGCGGCGCGGCATCGGCCTCGCCCACGACAGGCTCCGGCGGGACGAACCGCTGAGCGTGCGGGACATCATCGTCTACCTGGCGCACAGCCGGGTCACCGAGCAGCGCGCCGCCGAGCAGATGCTCCTGCTCCGCAAGCACTTCGCCGACCACCCGGAGGTGGGCAAGGCCGTCCGCATGATCTCCCACGACGAGGACGACCACCTCGCCTACACCCACGAGGAACTGCTGCGCTTCGCGGCCTCCGGCTACGGCCGGCTGATCCAGCGCACCCTGCGCGAGTGCGCGCTCGCCGAGATCCGCGTCCACCGGGACGTCAGTCTCGCCGTCATGGCCCGGATGGGCCGCGTCCTCGGCTGGTCCGGGGCCAGGCGCGCGGTGCTCGCGGCGGGCATCCGCGCGGTCTACCTCTACGAGCGCGCCGCGGGCTGGCGGCGCATGGTGTCCCTGCGCATGCCCGAGCGCCGCAACCCCCTGGGCGGCCCCGCGACCACCGCCCCCGAGTTCGCCTGAGGCGCCCGGTCACAGCCAGTCGCGCTGCTTGAACAGGCGGTACATCAGGACTTCCAGAGTGGCCATCACCAGGATCACCGCCGGGTACGACCACGCCCAGTGCAGTTCGGGCATGTGGTCGAAGTTCATGCCGTAGATCCCCGCGATCAGCGTGGGGACCGCGGCCATCGCCGCCCATGCGGAGATCTTCCGCATGTCGTCGTTCTGCCGGACGCTGGTCTGCGCCAGATGGGCCGACAGGATGTCCGAGACCAGCCGGTCCAGGCCCTCCACGGACTCGTTCACGCGCGTGAGGTGGTCCTGCACGTCGCGGAAGAAGGGCCGGGCCCGGTCGTCCACGAAGGGCACCCCGCCCTCGCCCGCCGGCAGGGCGCCGGCCAGCCGCGTCATCGGCGGGGCCAGCGGGACGGTCGCCCGGCGGAACTTCAGGATCTGCCGTTTGAAGGTGTAGATCCGGGAGGCGGTGTTGCGCGAGCTGCCCGGGTCCGGCGAGAACACCTCGGCCTCCAGCTCCTCCATGTCGGTCTGGAGCTCGGTCGCCACCTCCAGGTAGTGGTCGACGGTGGCGTCGCAGATCGCGTACAGCACCGAGGTCGGCCCCTTCTCCAGCAGCTTCGGCTCCTCCTCCAGCCGGCGCCGCACGGCCGCCAGCGGCGAACCCTCGCCGTGCCGGACGGTCACCACGAAGCCGTCCCCGACGAAGATCATCACCTCGCCGTTGGAGACGGCGTCGCTCTCCGGCTCGTACACGACCGGCTTGAGCACCACGAACAGCGAGTCGGCGTACACCTCCAGCTTGGGCCGCTGGTGGGCGTTGAGGGCGTCCTCCACCGCCAGCGGGTGCAGCCCGAACTCCTCGGTGACCCGGTCGAACTCCTTCTCCGACGGTTCGTGCAGCCCGATCCAGACGAACCCGCCCGCCGCCCGCGCCACCGCCAGCGCGTCGGACAGGTCCTCGGGACCCTCACTGCGGAGCCCGTCCCGGTAGATGGCACAGTCGACGATCAAGAACCCCAACCTCCCCTCGCCCACACGCCGCGGCACAGCCGCGTGCGCCTACGCTGGTCCGCATGCCCACGTTGATCCTCGTAAGGCACGGGCGGTCCACCGCCAACACCGCCGGGCTGCTCGCCGGCTGGACGCCCGGCGTCGCCCTGGACGAGCGCGGGGCCGCGCAGGCCGCCGCGCTGCCCGGGCGGCTCGACGGGCTGCCCCTCTCGGAAGTCGTCAGCAGCCCCCTGCAACGCTGCCAGGAGACCCTCCAACCGCTGCTGGACGCCCGGCCGGGCCTGCGTCCGCACACCGACGAACGGATCGGTGAGTGCCACTACGGCGACTGGTCCGGCCGCAAGCTCGCCGAGCTCATGGACGAGCCGCTGATGCAGGTGGTGCAGTCGCACCCGTCGGCGGCCGCGTTCCCCGGCGGCGAGTCCATGCGCGCGATGCAGACCCGCGCGGCCGAGGCCGTACGGGAGTGGAACGCGCGCGTGGAGCGCGACCACGGGGCCGACGCTGTGTATCTCATGTGTTCCCACGGTGACATCATCAAGTCTCTCGTCGCGGACGCGCTCGGGCTGCACCTCGACCTCTTCCAGCGGATCTCCGTGGAACCGTGTTCCATCACCGCGATCCGTTACACCCGCCTCAGGCCGTTTCTCGTTCGTCTCGGGGACACCGGGGATTTCGCCTCCCTTGCGCCGCGCGAGGAACCCGCTGGGGATGACGCACCGGTGGGAGGTGGTGCGGGCGCACCGTGATCGTCGGGCGCAGTAGGGTGAAGCGTCGCGTTCGCACACAGCCCCCTCACGCACTCCCGATTCGCACTCTCGATCCAATGGAGACAGGACGTGTCCCGTCAGGTGTTCCTCTACGACCCCCCGGACCGCTTCGTGGCCGGCACGGTGGGGCTGCCCGGGCGCCGTACGTTCTTCCTCCAGGCCTCCGCCGGCCCCCGGGTGACCAGCGTGATCCTGGAGAAGACCCAGGTCGCCGCGCTCGCCGAGCGCATGGACGAGCTCCTCGACGAGGTCGTACGCCGCAGCGGCGGCCAGGCCCCGGTCCCGGCGGTGGCCCCGTCCGAGGTCTCCGACACCGAACCGCTGGAGTCTCCCGTCGAGGAGGAGTTCCGTGTCGGCACCATGGCGCTGGCCTGGGACGGCGAGGAACAGCGGATGATCGTCGAGGCCCAGGCCCTGGTGGAGCTGGACGCCGACTCCGAGGAGGACCTCGCCGAGGCCGAGGAGCGGCTGCTCCAGGACGAGGAGAACGGCCCCCCGATGCTGCGGGTCCGGCTCACCGGCTCGCAGGCCAGGGCCTTCGCCAAGCGTGCCCTCGACGTCGTGAACGCCGGGCGGCCGCCGTGCCCGCTGTGCAGCCTCCCGCTCGACCCGGAAGGACATGTATGTCCGCGCCAGAACGGATACCGCCGCGGAGCGTGACCGGCGCCGCCCTCCTCGCCGTAGGTGAGCTGACCGTGCGCGGCCGCATCCGCGACGCCTCCAACGCGGCCCTGTACTGCACGGTGGCCCACGACGGCCAGGAAGCCACCTGCGTGTACAAGCCGGTCGCCGGGGAACGCCCGCTGTGGGACTTCCCCGACGGCACCCTCGCCGAGCGCGAGGTGGCCGCGTACGAGGTCTCCGAGGCGACCGGCTGGGGCCTGGTGCCGCCCACCGTGCTGCGCGACGGACCGTACGGCGAGGGGATGGTCCAGCTGTGGGTCGAAGCGACCCCCGACGCCGAACTGCTCGCCCTGGTGGACGCTGAGGAGCCGGAGCCGGGCTGGAAGGCCATCGGCTTCGCCGAGGTCGGTGAGGGACGGACCGCGCTGCTCGTGCACGCCGACGACGAGCGGCTGCGGCGCCTCGCGGTGCTGGACGCCGTGATCAACAACGCCGACCGCAAGGGCGGTCACCTGCTGCCCACCCCCGGCGGACAGTTGTACGGGATCGACCACGGGGTCACCTTCAACGTTGAGAACAAGCTGCGGACCCTGCTGTGGGGCTGGGCCGGCGAGCCGCTCACCGCCGAGGCCGTCGGCGTCCTGAAAGGCCTCAAGGACGCCATGGCCGACGGAGGCATCCTGGGCGCGCGCCTGGCCGGTCTGATCACGGCCGCCGAACTGGACGCCACACGCGCGCGGGTCGATGCGCTGCTCACCTCCGGCAAGCACCCGGAGCCGAGCGGCGAGTGGCCGGCGATTCCCTGGCCACCGGTGTGAGCACACCGGGGACCGGAACACAAGATCGCCTTTCCGGCCGTCCGGCCCGATCCGGTTCGTTCCCGCCACTCGCGGGCGGTTAGGCTCATGTACATGCATGCCTGGCCCGCTTCCGAGGTCCCCGCCCTGCCTGGTCAGGGTCGCGACCTGAGGATCCACGACACCGCGACCGGTGGTCCCGTCACCCTCGCCCCCGGTCCCGTCGCCCGTCTCTACGTCTGCGGCATCACCCCGTACGACGCCACGCACATGGGGCACGCGGCGACCTACAACGCGTTCGACCTGGTGCAGCGCGTGTGGCTCGACACCAAGCGGCAGGTTCACTACGTCCAGAACGTCACCGACGTCGACGACCCGCTGCTGGAGCGGGCCGAGCGGGACGGCGTCGACTGGGCCGCCCTCGCGGAGAAGGAGACGGCCCTCTTCCGCGAGGACATGACCGCCCTCAGGATGCTTCCTCCGCGGCACTACATAGGCGCCGTCGAGGCGATACCCGGCATAGTCCCGCTCGTGGAGCGGCTGCGCGACCTGGGCGCGGCCTACGACCTCGAGGGCGACATCTACTTCTCCGTCGAGTCCGACCCGAACTTCGGCAAGGTCTCGAACCTCGACGCCGCGGCCATGAGGCTGCTGTCCGCCGAGCGCGGTGGCGACCCCGACCGGCCCGGCAAGAAGAACTCGCTCGACCCGATGCTGTGGATGGCCGCCCGCGAGGGCGAGCCCAGCTGGGACGGCGGCTCGCTGGGCCGTGGCCGGCCCGGCTGGCACATCGAGTGCGTCGCCATCGCGCTGGACCACCTCGGCATGACCTTCGACGTCCAGGGCGGCGGCTCCGACCTGGCCTTCCCGCACCACGAGATGGGCGCCTCGCACGCCCAGGTGCTCACCGGCGAGTTCCCCATGGCCCGCGCGTACGTGCACGCCGGCATGGTCGCCCTGGACGGCGAGAAGATGTCGAAGTCCAAGGGCAACCTGGTCTTCGTCTCCCGGCTGCGGCGCGACGGAGTCGACCCCGCCGCCATCAGGCTCACCCTCCTCGCCCACCACTACCGGGCCGACTGGGAGTGGACCGACCAGGTGCTGGCGGACGCCCAGGACCGGCTCGGGAGGTGGCGTGCCGCCGTGTCACGGCCCGACGGACCGCCCGCCGAGGCGCTCGTCGAGGAGATCCGCGAGGCCCTCGCGAACGACCTCGACGCCCCGGCCGCCCTGGCCGCCGTCGACCGGTGGGCCGAGCTCCAGCACGAGCGGGGCGGCACCGACACCGGCGCCCCCGGCGTCGTCACCCGGGCCGTGGACGCGTTGCTGGGCGTGGCCCTGTAGCGCTCACGGCGTTCCGCGGGAGGCCGCGAGGACCGGTTACCGCGGAGGCTGACGCGCGGGCCGGAAGCCGACGGTGACGCGGAGGCCTCCGCCCGGCCGTGGGCGGGCGGTGAGCGCGGCGCGGTGTGCCTGGGCGATGGCGGCCACGATGGCGAGTCCGAGGCCGTGTCCGTCGGTCGGGTCGGTGCGCTCGGTGCCGAGGCGCTGGAACGGCTGGAACAGGCGGTCGATCTCGGTCGCGGGGATCGGGGCGCCGGTGTTGCCGACCGTGAGGCGGCCGGCGTCGCTCGTCTCGATCTCGACGGTTCCGCCGGGGATGTTGTGCCGCAGGGCGTTGCCGACCAGGTTCGTGACCAGGCTGGCGGCCAGACGCGGGTCGCCGGCCACCGTGGCCGGAGTGAGCGTGGCATCGATGCGGATGCCACGGCACTCGGCCTCCGCGTGGTGGTCCACCACGGTCCTCCGGGTGAGTTCGGCGAGGTCGAACCACTCCCAGTGGTCGATTCCCTGGTGGCCGCCGGCCAGGGTCAGCAGTGCGTCGATCAGGTGTTCCTGTTGCCCTGGGCCGGCCTGGCCGTGCTGTGCGGCTACACCGCGCTCGCCCTCGCCCTGGCCGCCGTCCTGCTGCGCCGGAGGGACGTATGACCACCGCACTGAACGCCGTACGCGCGGAGTGGACGAAACTGCGCACCACGCCCGGCCCGGCGTGGCTGCTCCTGGCCACCGCGACCGTCACCGTGGCGCTGGGCGCCACGGTGTCCCTCGTCGCCACCTGCCCGCGGGCCGGCTGCGGCACCGACGTCACCCGGCTCGTCCTCAGCGGGGTGTACCTGGGGCAGGTCCCGGTCGCGGTGCTGGCCGTGCTCACCGTCAGCGGCGAGTACAGCACCGCGCTGATCCGCACCACCCTGACCGCTGTCCCGAGCCGTCCGACGGTGCTGGCCGCCAAGGCGTTGGTGCTCGCCGTCGCGGTGGCCGCCGTCGGGAGTCTCACCCTGCTCGCGTCGCTGCTGGTCGCCCGGATCGTCGTGCCCCGTCACGGCTACGCGCTCCCACTCGCCGACGGGGCCGTCCTGCGGGCCTGCGCCGGCTCGGTCGGCTACCTGGTGCTCATCGCGATCCTCGGCCTGGGTGTCGCGGCGGTCGTGCGTGACTCCGCCGGCGCGATCGGAGCCGTTCTCGGACTGCTCCACCTCCCGCCGGTCCTCACCCAGTTGGTGACCGACCCGTACCTGCACCGCCTGCTCGAACAGGTCGCACCGATGAGCGCCGGACTGGCCGTCCAGGCCACCACGGACATACACCGGCTGCCCATCGGCCCCTGGGCCGGTCTGGGCGTGCTCGCCGCGTGGTCGGCCGGCACACTCCTCGCCGGCACGCTCCTGCTCCGAGGGCGCGACACATGACCGCACCAGGCGGCACGGTCGCGTTCAGTCCTCCGACGAGTCGTCGTCCTCGGGGTTCGGCTTGGGCGGCTTCGGCGGCCGGGTGCGGCCGCTGGGGTTGTCTCTCAGATACGAGGACGGCGACCCGTCCCCGCCGTCCGCCGTCGCGTGCCCTCCGGGCGGGTTGACGTCCCGGCGCCGCAGATACCGCTCGAACTCGCGGGCGATCGCCTCGCCCGACGCCTCCGGCAGCTCGGCGGTGTCCCGGGCCTCCTCCAGCGTCTGCACATACTCGGCGACCTCGCTGTCCTCGGCGGCCAGCTGGTCCACACCCACCTGCCAGGCGCGCGCGTCCTCCGGCAGCTCGCCCAGCGGGATACGCAGGTCGAGCAGGTCCTCCAGACGGTTGAGCAGGGCCAGCGTCGCCTTCGGGTTCGGCGGCTGCGACACATAGTGCGGGACCGCCGCCCACAGGGACACCGCCGGAACCCCGGCGTGCGTGCAGGCCTCCTGAAGGACGCCGACGATGCCCGTCGGACCCTCGTACTTGGTCTCCTCCAGGTCCATCCGGCGGGCCAGGTCCGCATCGGACGTGACCCCGCTGACCGGGACCGGACGCGTGTGCGGGGTGTCACCGAGCAGGGCGCCCAGGACGACCACCAGCTCGACCCCCAACTCGTGCGCGAAGCCCAGCAGCTCGTTGCAGAACGAGCGCCAGCGCATGGACGGTTCGATGCCGCGGACCAGCACCAGGTCGCGCGGCTTGTCGCCGCCGACCCGCACCACCGACAACCTTGTCGTCGGCCAGGTGATCTTGCGCACTCCGGCGTCCATGAACACCGTGGGGCGGTTCACCTGGAAGTCGTAGTAGTCCTCGGCGTCCAGCGCCGCGAACACCTCACCCTTCCACTCCCTCTCCAGATGCGCGACCGCGGTGGAGGCGGCGTCGCCGGCATCGTTCCAGCCTTCGAACGCGGCCACCATGACCGGGTCGATCAGCTCGGGAACCCCCTCGAGCTCGATCACCCAGCGCCTCCTTCCGACGTGCCCTCGCGTACGTCCCAACCTTACGGCGTCCGACGGGGGCGCCCGCAGCCCCCTTGCGAGGGGGAGTGAACGGATCACTGCCCCGATCACCACCGCGGAACACCCCTCGACAGAGGGCATCCTCACCACTTTCGCGCGGGTTGCGCACAGGGGCTTCACAAGGGTGTGTCACAGGGTGCTGCGCAGCCACTGCTCCACGCTCGCGATGTGCACGGTCGCCCAGGAACGGGCCGCCTCCGCGTCCCGGTCGCGCAGGGCCGCCAGGATCGCGCGGTGCTCGCGCAGGGTGCGGCTGACCGCGTCCTCCTGGGTCAGGCCGCGCCAGATCCGGGCCCGGGTGGTCGGCCCCGACAGGCCGTCCAGCAGCGAGCACAGCACCGAGTTGCCGGAGCCGCGCACGATGCTCCGGTGGAACTCCAGGTCGCAGGCGACGAGTTCCTCCACCGAGGGCGCGGCGCCCAGGGCGTCCAACTGCGCGCTCAGCGCGTCCAGTTGCTGCTCACTGATCCGCGAGGCCGCCATCGCCGTGGCGGCCGGTTCCAGGATCCGGCGCACCGCCAGGAACTCCAGCACCGTGTCGTCGCGGTGGAAGTCGACGACGAAGCTCAGCGCCTCCAGCAGCAGTTGGGGATCCAGGCTGGTGACATACGTCCCGTCGCCCTGCCGCACGTCCAGGATCCGGATCAACGACAGCGCCCGCACGGCCTCCCGCAGGGAGTTGCGCGACAGCCCCAGCTCGGCGGCGAGCTCGCTCTCCTTCGGCAGCCGGTCGCCGGGCCGCAGCGCACCGGAGACGATCATTCCCTTGATCTTCTCGATCGCCTCGTCGGTGACCGCCATGGTGGGCCTCCCTGTCGCTCAGACCTCCGATGTGTCAGCACATTATGGGGGCAGATCACCAGGTCCGGCGGTCGCGACCGCGCACACGAAAGGGGCGGCTCCATCGGCGTGGAGCCGCCCCTCCCGGTTCCCGGCCCCGGTGCGGCGAGGGCCGGTCGGCGATGCCGGCCCTGGTCAGGGAAAGAGCCGGTCACCGTGGCCTGCTTGCTTCCTGCTCACTTCTTGTCGAGCAGGTCCTGCACCTTCGCGCGGACCTCGTCCGTGGCCAGGCCGCGGATCGTCAGCGTCGTCCGGCGGCGCAGCACGTCGTCCGGCGTCTCGGCCCACTCGTGGTCGCGGGCGTAGACGACCTGCGCCCAGATCTCCGGGGCGTCCGGGTGGACGCGCTCGGCCAGCTCCGGGTTGTCGTTGGCCAGCCGGGCGATGTCGAAGGCCAGCGAGCCGTAGTGGGTGGCCAGGTGCCGGGCGGTGTCGGCGGCCATGCGCGGGCCCGGCGCCGGGTGGTCCACCAGCAGGCGGTGGGCCACCGCGCGCGGGTTGGCGACGCCGGGCAGCGGCAGCTTCTTCGGCAGGGAGGAAATCGGCTCGAAGTCGTCGCCCAGCGGCTGACCCGGCAGCGATTCCAGCTTCTGCATGACCGTACGGCCGATGTGCCGGAAGGTCGTCCACTTGCCGCCCGCGACGGACAGCATGCCGCCCTTGCCCTCGGTGACGACGGTCTCGCGCTTGGCCTTGGCGGTGTCGCCCGGACCGCCGGGCAGCACCCGCAGTCCGGCGAAGGCGTAGGTGATCAGGTCACGGCTGAGCTGCTGGTCCCGGACGGAGAACGCGGCCTCGTCCAGTATCTGGGCTATGTCCTTGTCGTTGACCGCGACGTCCGCCGGGTCGCCCTCGTACTCCTCGTCGGTGGTGCCGAGCAGCAGCATGTCCTCCCAGGGGAGGGCGAAGGTGATGCGGTACTTGTCGATCGGCGTGGCGAGCGCGGCCTTCCAGGGGGAGGTGCGCTTGAGCACCAGGTGCGCGCCCTTCGACAGCCGGATGGACGGCGCCGCGTTCGCGTCCTCCATCCTGCGCAGGTGGTCGACCCACGGGCCGGTCGCGTTCAGCACCAGACGGGCGTTGACGCCGAACTCGTCGCCGGAGGTGCGGTCGCGCAGGTCGGCGCCCGTCACCCGGCCCTTGGTGAAGCGCAGACCGGTGACCTCGGCGTGGTTGAGGACGGCCGCGCCCGCGTCGACGGCCGCGCGGACCGTCATCAGCGCCATGCGCGAGTCGTTCATCTGGTCGTCGCCGTACACGGCCACGGCCTTGAGGTTCTCGGTGCGCAGTTCGGGCACGTCCTGCGCGGCCTTCGCCGGGCTCAGCAGGTGGCCGACGCCGTCACCGAAGGCGGAGAGCGCGGAGTAGGCGAACACGCCCGCGCCGAGCTTCGCCGCGCCGTGCGGGCCCCCCTTGTACACGGGGAGGTAGAAGGTGAGCGGGTTCGCCAGGTGGGGGGCCACCTGGCGGGAGACCGCACGGCGCTCGAAGTGGTTCTCCGCCACCAGCTTCACCGCGCCGGTCTGCAGGTAGCGCAGGCCGCCGTGGAGGAGCTTGGAGGAGGCGGAGGAGGTGGCGCCGGCGAAGTCGCCGGCGTCGACCAGTGCCACCCTGAGGCCGGACTGCGCGGCGTGCCAGGCGGTGGAGATGCCCAGGATGCCGCCGCCGATCACGAGAAGGTCGTACGACGCCTTGGAGAGCTGCTCCCTGGTCTCGGCCCGGCTCGGGAGGGAGCCGGAGGCCGGGTGTGTCCCCAGGGCAGGTACGGGCTGCAGGGTGGACTGACTGGTCATTTCTGGTACTTACTCCTCGTCAGAGCTGTCTGGGCCGTCTCTAGCCGCTCAGCCCTCGTCCTCGATCCAGCCCATGGTCCGGTCGACGGCCTTGAGCCAGTTCTTGTACTCGCGGTCGCGGATGTCCGCGTCCATCTGGGGGGTCCACTCGGCGGCCCGGCGCCAGTTGGCGCGCAGTTCGTCCGTGCTGGACCAGAAGCCGACGGCCAGGCCGGCGGCGTAGGCGGCGCCGAGGCAGGTGGTCTCGGCGACCATCGGGCGCACCACCGGTGCGTCCAGAACGTCGGCGAGGGTCTGCATCAGCAGGTTGTTGGAGGTCATGCCGCCGTCGACCTTCAGGGCCACCAGCTCGTCGCCGGAGTCCTTGACCATGGCGTCGGCGATCTCGCGGGTCTGCCAGGCGGTCGCCTCCAGGACCGCGCGGGCGAGGTGCGCCTTGGTGACGTACCGGGTCAGGCCGGCGATCACACCGCGGGCGTCGGAGCGCCAGTGCGGGGCGAACAGGCCGGAGAAGGCCGGTACGAAGTAGGCGCCGCCGTTGTCCTCGACCGAGAGCGCGAGCGTCTCGATCTCGGCCGCGGTGGAGATCAGGCCCATCTGGTCCCGCATCCACTGCACCAGGGAGCCGGTGACCGCGATCGAGCCCTCCAGCGCGTAGACCGTCGGCTGGTCGCCGATCTTGTAGCCGACCGTGGTCAGCAGGCCCGCGTAGGAGTTGATGATCTTGTCACCGGTGTTCATCACCATGAAGGTGCCGGTGCCGTAGGTGGACTTGGTCTCGCCCTCGGAGAAGCAGGTCTGGCCGAACAGGGCCGCCTGCTGGTCGCCGAGCGCGGAGGCGACCGGGATACCGCCGAGCAGGTCGCCGAGCTTGCCGCCGGTGACCTCGCCGTAGATCTCGGCGGAGGAACGGATCTCGGGCAGGATCTGGAGCGGCACGCCGATCGACTCGGCGATCTTGTCGTCCCACTGCATCGTGTGCAGGTTCATCAGGAGGGTACGGGAGGCGTTGGTGACGTCGGTGACGTGCTTGCCGCCGTTGACACCACCGGTCAGGTTCCAGATGACCCAGGTGTCCATGGTGCCGAAGAGGATGTCGCCCGCCTCGGCGCGCGCCTGGAGGCCGTCGACGTTGTCGAGCAGCCAGCGGGCCTTGGGGCCGGCGAAGTAGGAGGCCAGCGGCAGACCGGTCTCGCGGCGGAAGCGGTCCTGGCCGACGTTGCGGCCGAGCTCCCGGCACAGGGCGTCGGTGCGGGTGTCCTGCCAGACAAGGGCGTTGTAGACGGGCTCACCGGTGTTCTTGTCCCACAGCACGGTGGTCTCGCGCTGGTTGGTGATGCCGATGGCCTTGATGTCGTCGCGGGTGATGCCGGCCTTCTGGATGGCTCCGGCGACGACCTCCTGGACGTTGGTCCAGATCTCGTTGGCGTTGTGCTCGACCCAGCCCGGCTTCGGGAAGATCTGCTCGTGCTCCTTCTGGTCGACCGAGACGATACGGCCGTCCTTGTCGAAGACGATGCAGCGGCTGGAGGTCGTGCCCTGGTCGATGGCTGCGATGAAGGGGCCTGCGGTGTGAGCGTCGGTCACTGTGTGCTCCTGAGGAATCCGTGGTTAAGGGGCGTTACGTACGGCGCGTGTTCGTAGGTGGGGGCCCGGGCCGCCGGAGAGCGGCCCGGGGCCCGCTAGGCGAACGCGACGTTGTAGATGCCTGCGGCGATCGCGCCGCCGATCAGTGGACCGACCACCGGGATCCAGGCGTAGCTCCAGTCGGAGCCGCCCTTGTTGGGCAGGGGCAGGAGGGCGTGCACGATACGCGGACCGAGGTCACGGGCCGGGTTGATCGCGTAGCCCGTGGGGCCGCCGAGGGACAGACCGATGGAGACGACCACCAGCGCGGTGATCAGCGCACCCAGGGTGCCCAGGCCGTTGCCCTTGTCGTTCAGGCCCTGCGTGAGGACGGCGAGCACCAGCACGACGGTGCCGATGATCTCCGTGGCGAGGTTCTGCACCGCGTGCCGGATCTCCGGACCGGTGGAGAAGATGCCCAGGACCGGGCCGGCGCCCTTCTCCTGGGCCTCGACGGCCTTGGCCGCCGTGGCCTGCGCACCCGGACCGCCGACGATCTCCTTGTCGGTGAGGTGCGCCCGGAACTGACCGTAGTAGGCCACCCAGACCAGGCTCGCGCCGATCATGGCGCCGAGCAGCTGACCGCCCCAGTAGGTGGGGAGGTTGCTGAAGTCCTTGTCCTTGATCGCGAGCGCGAGGGTCACGGCCGGGTTCAGATGGGCGCCGGAGAGCGGCGCCGAGGTGTAGACAGCCGTCAGAACGGCGAAACCCCACCCGAAGGTGATGGCGAGCCAGCCGGCGTTACGGGCCTTTGAGGCCTTCAGCGTCACGGCGGCGCAGACGCCGCCGCCGAGCAGGATGAGTATGGCGGTACCGATGGTCTCGCCGATGAAGATGTCGGAGCTGGACACCCGCGACTCCTTTGTCCTTCGTCCAGGGAAGCCGAACCCCGGGTCCCTCCGGGGGTTCAGCGCCCTCAGGGGGTGAGAGCGATGCCGGCCCTTGGCGTTGTCACACTCTAGCGCGTATTGCCGGTAGGTGTTCGACAATGCCGACCGATGGACGGGAGTCTTGCTCCGGCCTCAGCCACGCGTCAAGGGTTCTGTTATCGAATATGCGATCGTTATTGATCGCGGTGAGTTATCGATCTGCGGACGCGTGAAGCGTGGGTATGCCTGTTATGCCCCTTTCAGGGTATGGCGAGAGCCGGAACGCCGCTCAGCGTTCCGGCTCATACCCCGTTGGCCCTGTGCGGCCTCGTGCGGCGCTCCCGGCGCTCAGAACCGCCCGGCGCCCAGGTCCCGTGACACCGCGCGGGCGCAGTCCCGCACCGCGGCGACCAGCTCGGGACGCAGCTCCCCGTCGCGGCACATCCGCTCCACGGCGCCGGTGATCCCCACCGCGCCCACCGGCATCCGCCGCCGGTTGTGGATGGGCGCGGCCACCGAGGCCACGCCCTCCCAGGTCTCCTCCACGTCGGCCGCGTAGCCACGCGCGCGTGTGAGGTCGAGGATGTGCTCGAAGTCGGCCCAGTCGCACGTCGTGCGGTCCGTGAAGGCCTTCCGGTCGGCCTCCAGCGCCTCGCTGTGCGCGACCGGGTCGTACGCCGACAGCACCTTGCCCAGGGCCGTGGAGTGCAGCGGCTGCATGGCCCCGATCTCCAGCACCTGCCGGCTGTCGTCGGGCCGGAAGACATGGTGCACGATCAGGACGCCCTGCTGGTGGAGCACGCCCAGGTAGACGCTCTCCCCGCTGGAGCGGGCCAGGTCGTCGGTCCACACCAGGGCCCGCGCCCGTAGTTCGTGCACGTCCAGATACGTGGTCCCCAGCCGCAGCAGCTCCGCGCCCAGCTGGTAGCGCCCGGAGGCGTCGTCCTGCTCCACGAAACCCTCCTGCTGGAGGGTGCGCAGGATGCCGTGGGCGGTGCCCTTGGCGAGGCCCAGCGAGGAGGCGATGTCCGACAGGCCGAGCCGTCGCTCGCCGCCCGCGAGCAGCCGCAGCATCGCGGCCGCCCGTTCGAGCGACTGGATGTTCCGTGCCATCGCCGTACTGCCTCCGTCCCCTTCGTCCGTCACCGCGCACGTCAACCGACGCCGTTCGGCAATGTCGAACACTACCGGTCCATGACGACCGCTCGCCAATGGTCGGTCGGTACTTGTTACGTCACACGTGGTCCGGACGTGGCTCACAGGCCACACTCGTCCGCCTCGTGGACGCCATGCCCATCCAAGCCCACTCCCGGTTAGGCTGGCGCCGTGCGTCTTCCCCGGGCCTGCCCGGGAAACCGCATAGCCGACAGCCGTCGCATCCCAGGGAGCCCCTATATGGCCTCGTCGCCGCTGACCCCTTCCACCGACAGCCGGACCCGCGTGTCCGCGCTCCGAGAGGCACTCGCCACCCGCGTGGTGGTCGCCGACGGAGCCATGGGCACGATGCTCCAGGCGCAGGAGCCGACGCTCGAGGACTTCGAGAATCTCGAGGGTTGCAACGAGATCCTCAACCTCACCCGGCCGGACATCGTCCGTTCGGTCCACGAGGCGTACTTCGCCGTGGGCGTGGACTGTGTGGAGACCAACACCTTCGGCGCGAACCAGGCGGCGATGGCGGAGTACGACATCGCCGACCGGGTGTACGAGCTGTCGGAGGCGGGCGCCCGCATCGCCCGCGAGGTGGCGGACGAGTTCGGCGCCGGGGACGGCCGGCAGCGATGGGTGCTCGGCTCGATCGGCCCGGGCACGAAGCTGCCCACGCTCGGCCACGTCGCGTACACGACGATCCGGGACGGCTTCCAGGCGAACGCCGAGGGCCTGCTCGCGGGCGGCGCCGACGCGCTGATCGTCGAGACCACCCAGGACCTGCTCCAGACCAAGGCCTCCGTCCTGGGCGCCCGCCGCGCCATGGAGGCCACCGGCACCGAGGTCCCCCTGCTCTGTTCGATGGCCTTCGAGACCACCGGCACCATGCTGCTGGGCTCGGAGATCGGTGCGGCCCTGACGGCGCTGGAGCCGCTGGGCATCGACATGATCGGCCTGAACTGCTCCACGGGCCCGGCCGAGATGAGCGAGCACCTGCGCTACCTCACCCGGCACTCCCGCATCCCGCTGTTGTGCATGCCGAACGCGGGTCTGCCGGTCCTGACGAAGGACGGCGCGCACTTCCCGCTCGGCCCCGAGGGCCTGGCGGACGCGCAGGAGAACTTCGTACGGGACTACGGCCTGTCCCTGATCGGCGGCTGCTGCGGCACCACCCCCGAGCACCTGCGCCAGGTCGTCGAGCGCGTCCGCGACGTCGCCCCGTCCCAGCGCGATCCCCGGCCCGAGCCGGGCGCGGCCTCGCTCTACCAGTCCGTTCCGTTCCGGCAGGACACGTCCTACCTGGCGATCGGTGAGCGGACCAACGCCAACGGGTCGAAGAAGTTCCGCGAGGCCATGCTCGCGGGCCGCTGGGACGACTGCGTGGAGATCGCGCGGGAGCAGATCCGTGAGGGCGCGCACATGCTCGACCTCTGCGTGGACTACGTCGGCCGCGACGGCGTCGCCGACATGAAGGAGCTGGCGGGCCGCTTCGCCACCGCCTCCACCCTGCCGATCGTGCTGGACTCCACCGAGGTCGACGTCATCGAGGCGGGCCTGGAGAAGCTGGGCGGACGCGCGGTCATCAACTCGGTCAACTACGAGGACGGCGACGGCCCCGAGTCCCGCTTCGCCCGGGTCACCCGGCTGGCCGGGGAGCACGGCGCGGCGCTGATCGCGCTGACCATCGACGAGGAGGGCCAGGCCCGCACCCCGGAGAAGAAGGTCGAGATCGCCGAACGGCTGATCGAGGACCTGACGGGCAACTGGGGCATCCACGAGTCGGACATCCTCATCGACACCCTGACCTTCACCATCTGTACCGGTCAGGAGGAGTCCCGCAAGGACGGCATCGCCACCATCGAGGCGATCCGGGAGCTGAAGCGGCGCCACCCCGACGTACAGACCACCCTCGGCCTGTCGAACATCTCCTTCGGCCTCAACCCGGCCGCGCGGATCCTGCTGAACTCCGTCTTCCTCGACGAGTGCGTCAAGGCGGGTCTGGACTCGGCGATCGTGCACGCGTCGAAGATCCTGCCGATCGCCCGCTTCAGCGAGGAAGAGGTGCAGACCGCTCTCGACCTGATCCACGACCGCCGCACCGAGGGCTACGACCCCCTCCAGAAGCTGATGCAGCTCTTCGAGGGCGCCACCGCCAAGTCGCTGAAAGCGGGCAAGGCCGAGGAGCTGGCCGCCCTCCCGCTGGAGGAGCGCCTCAAGCGCCGCATCATCGACGGCGAGCGCAACGGCCTGGAGGCCGACCTCGACGCGGCCCTCGAGACCCGGCCTGCCCTGGACATCGTCAACGCGACCCTGCTGGACGGGATGAAGGTGGTCGGCGAGCTGTTCGGCTCCGGCCAGATGCAGCTGCCGTTCGTGCTCCAGTCCGCCGAGGTGATGAAGGCCGCCGTCGCCTATCTCGAGCCGCACATGGAGAAGTCGGACGCCGAGGGCAAGGGCACCATCGTCCTGGCCACCGTCCGCGGTGACGTCCACGACATCGGCAAGAACCTGGTGGACATCATCCTGTCCAACAACGGCTACAACGTGGTCAACCTGGGCATCAAGCAGCCCGTCTCGGCGATCCTGGAGGCGGCCGACGAGCACCGGGCCGACGTGATCGGCATGTCCGGGCTGCTGGTGAAGTCCACGGTGATCATGAAGGAGAACCTGGAGGAGCTCAACCAGCGCGGCCTCTCGGCCGACTACCCGGTCATCCTGGGCGGTGCCGCCCTCACCCGGGCCTACGTGGAGCAGGATCTGCACGAGATCTACCAGGGCGAGGTCCGCTACGCCCGGGACGCGTTCGAGGGCCTGCACCTGATGGACGCGCTGATCGGCGTCAAGCGAGGGGTGCCGGGGGCGAAGCTGCCGGAGCTGCGGCAGCGCCGGGTGCGGGCGGCGGCCGGCGTCGAGGTCGAGGAGCGGCCCGAGGAAGGGCACGTCCGTTCCGATGTCGCCACCGACAACCCGGTGCCGACCCCGCCGTTCTGGGACACCCGGGTGGTCAAGGGCATCCAGCTGAGGGAGTACGCCAGCTGGCTGGACGAGGGCGCGCTGTTCAAGGGGCAGTGGGGGCTGAAGCAGGCCCGCACCGGCGACGGGCCGACGTACGAGGAGCTCGTCGAGACCGACGGCCGCCCGCGCCTGCGCGGACTGCTGGACCGGCTCCAGACGGAGAACCTGCTTCAAGCCGCCGTCGTCCACGGCTACTTCCCGTGCGTGTCCAAGGACGACGACCTCATCATCCTCGACGAGCAGGGCAACGAGCGCACCCGCTTCACGTTCCCGCGCCAGCGGCGCGGCCGACGCCTCTGCCTGGCGGACTTCTTCCGCCCGGAGGAGTCCGGCGAGACGGACGTGGTCGGTCTGCAGGTGGTCACCGTCGGCTCCCGGATCGGCGAGGAGACGGCCAAGCTGTTCGAGTCCAACTCCTACCGTGACTACCTCGAACTCCACGGCCTCTCCGTGCAGTTGGCCGAGGCCCTGGCCGAGTACTGGCACGCCCGCGTCCGTTCGGAACTGGGCTTCGCGGGGGAGGACCCCAGCGCCATGGAAGACATGTTCGCGCTGAAGTACCGCGGCGCCCGCTTCTCCCTCGGCTACGGAGCCTGCCCCAACCTGGAGGACCGCGCCAAGATCGCCGAGCTCCTCCAGCCGGAGCGCATAGGCGTGCATCTGTCGGAGGAGTTCCAGCTGCACCCCGAACAGTCCACGGACGCGATCGTGATCCACCACCCCGAGGCCAAGTACTTCAACGCCCGCTGAGTCCGTTCGAGCAACGGACGGGGCCCGTCCCGGCGACGGGCCCCAAGCGGTGTACAAGGCGTTTCACCACCGAGAGTCGTACACTGGTCGATCCACCGCAGGCCGGTTCCCGCATGGGAGCCGGCCTGATCGCCCCTTCAGGAGGTGCGCCCCGATGACCAGCACGGTCCCCGCGCTCGGAACCCGTACGGCGGAAGGCTCAGCCCTCCAGGCGGTGCTGCTCGACATGGACGGCACCCTGGTGGACACCGAGGGCTTCTGGTGGGACGTCGAAGTGGAGATCTTCGCCCGTCTCGGCCACATCCTCGACGAGTCCTGGCGCCATGTCGTGGTCGGCGGGCCCATGGCCCGCAGCGCGGGCTTCCTCATCGAGGCCACCGGCGCCGACATCGCCCTCGCCGAGCTCAGCGTGCTGCTGAACGACGGATTCGAGGACCGCATCGGGCGTGCCCTGCCGCTGATGCCGGGCGCCGCCAGACTCCTCGCGGAACTGTACGAGCAGCAGATCCCGACGGCCCTGGTCTCCGCCTCGCACCGCCGCATCATCGACCGGGTGCTGACCTCGCTCGGACCCCAGCACTTCTCCCTGTCCATCGCCGGCGACGAGGTGTCGCGCACCAAGCCGCACCCGGACCCGTATCTGCTCGCGGCGGCCGGACTGGGGGTGGATCCGGCCAGATGCGCGGTCGTCGAGGACACCGCGACCGGGGTCGCGGCGGCCGAGGCCGCGGGCTGCCACGTGGTCGCGGTGCCCTCGGTCGCCCCCATCGCCCCGGCCACCCGGCGGACCGTGGTGACCTCCCTGGAAGAGGTCGACCTGGCATTTCTGCGCGGCCTGATGACGGAAATGCGCTAGCCGTTCACCCAGCGTACAAAGTCCATTGGACAAAATCCCGCCGCAGCACAGCCGAGCGCGTACCGCGGAATTCGAAGCAGGCCGCGCGACCGAATTTCACCACTGAACAACCGAGTTGGAAGTGTGACGTTCACCACTTCCCCAAGGATCGACATTCACGACGATGTGTGCTGCCCACCCCTGTTCGAGGGGAACTCGCGCGTCCTTGTGTCCCGATTCATGGAACGCTGCACTAATCCTGCCGCTGTCGGGTTTTCGGTGTGTCCGCGCCCGGTTTCACTGCGTGATGGGAACTCAACTCCGGCGGCTGTGAACCGTCCTGCGAGCGCGGACTAATCTCATTGGCGAGACCATCGCCCCTACCCCGTGATCCGCCGCAACACCCATGCATGCCGGGTACACGGATTCGAACAGCCCCTGGAGAAACCCGAGCATGAACCGCAAGACTTTGGTGCTGCCGGCCGTAGCCGGCCTGCTCGCGCCGGTGCTCGCCGCGTGCGGCGGAGACAGCAGCGGGAGCAAGAGCGGCGACGCGATCGTTGTCGGCACCACGGACAGGTTCACGGCCACCAAGGAAGCACCGGCCCCGCTCGACCCGGCCTACGCCTACGACGTCGGCACCTGGAACATCCTGCGCCAGACCGTGCAGACCCTGATGATCCAGCCCAAGGGCGAGGGTGACCCCGTACCCGAGGCCGCCGAGAGCTGTGGCTTCACCGACAGCGGCAACGAGCGCTACGCCTGCAAGCTGCGCGACGGGCTGAAGTTCGCCAACGGCGACGCCGTCACCGCCGGGGACGTGAAGTACTCGATCGAGCGTGCGCTGCGCATCAAGGTCGTCGGCGGTCCCGCCGCCCTGCTGTCCACCATCGACACCGTCGAGACGCAGGGCGACCGCGAGGTCATCTTCCACCTCAAGACCGCCGACGCCACCTTCCCGTACAAGCTGTCCACCCCGGTCGCGGGCATCGTGAACCCGAAGGACTACGACAAGGGCAAGCTGCGGGACGGCTTCTCGATGGACGGCTCCGGCCCCTACACCTTCTCGGCGGACGTCAAGGACGACGCGATCGACAGCATGACCTTCAGCAAGAACCCCAACTACAAGGGCAGTCTGAAGGTCAGCAACGACAAGGTGCAGATGCGTTCCTTCGCCGACGCCGACGCCATGGGCGCCGCGATCGACAAGGGTGACATCGACGTCATGACCCGCACCATGTCGCCGGCCCAGATCAACAAGCTCGACGCCGGCAAGGACGAGAACGTCGACCTCGTCGAGATGCCGGGTCTGGAAATCCGCTACCTCGCCTTCAACACCAACGCGTCCACGGTGAAGACCAAGGCGGTCCGCGAGGCCATGGCCCAGGTCATCAACCGCGGCGAGCTGGTCTCCAAGGTGTACGGCTCCCAGGCCGAGCCGCTGTACTCGCTGGTCCCGGCCACCGTCACGGGCCACTCCAACTCGTTCTTCAACAAGTACGGCGACCCCAGCGTCACCAAGGCCAAGTCGCTGCTGACGAAGGCCGGCATCGTCACCCCGGTGAAGCTGACCCTGCACTACACGACCGACCACTACGGCTCCGCCACCAAGCAGGAGTTCGAGGTCCTTCAGAAGCAGCTCAACAACAGCGGCCTGTTCGACGTCAGCATCCAGGGCGCGCCCTGGGCCACCTTCCGGCCCGCCGAACAGAAGGGCAAGTACGACGTCTACGGCATGGGCTGGTTCCCGGACTTCCCGGACGCCGACAACTTCCTCGCGCCGTTCCTCGACAAGGACAACACCCTCGGCTCGCCGTACGTCAACGCCAACATCCGCAACACCCTGATCCCGCAGTCCCGCCGCGAGGCCGACCGGCTCACCGCCTCCAAGAGCCTGACGGCGATCCAGGACACCGTCGCCGACGACGTCCCGATCCTGCCGCTGTGGCAGGGCAAGCAGTACGTCGCCGCGCGGTCCGACATCACGGGCACCTCCTACGCCCTGAACTCCTCCTCGACGCTCCAGCTGTGGGAGCTCGGCCGCGGTGTGAGCAGCTGACGCTCTCCCGCCTCCCGGGGCCGGTCCTGCCCGCTGCCGGCGGGGCCGGCGCATGAAGCCGGCACATGAAGGCGCCCCCTTCCTCTCGGGAAGGGGGCGCCCTTTCTTACCGGTCGTACGGCCCGCTACTGGGCGCCGGGGCGCACCAGCCCGCTCTCGTACGCGTACACCGCCGCCTGCACCCGGTCCCGCAGCCCCAGCTTGGTCAGCACATGGCCCACATGCGTCTTCACGGTCGTCTCGCTGACGAACAGGTCGGCGGCGATCTCGGCGTTCGACAGCCCCCGTGCCACCAGCTTCAGCACCTCGACCTCCCGGTCGGTCAGGGTGTGCAGCGTGTCCGGCACCGGTTCGTCGCCCGAGGGCAGATGCGTGGCGTACTTGTCCAGCAGCCGGCGCGTGATGCTCGGCGCGAGCATCGCCTCGCCGGCCGCCACCACCCGGATGGCCTGCACCAGTTCGTTGGCGGGCGCGTCCTTGAGCAGGAAGCCGCTCGCCCCGGCACGCAGCGCCTCCACCACGTACTCGTCCAGGTCGAACGTGGTCAGCACCAGCACCTTCGCCGGGCCGTCCCGACCGGGACCGGTGATCTGCCGGGTCGCCTCCACCCCGTCCATCCGCGGCATGCGGATGTCCATCAGCACCACATCCGGCTGAAGGGCGCGTACCTGGTCGAGAGCCTGGAGGCCGTCTCCGGCCTCGCCCACGACCGCGATGTCCTGCTCCGCCTCCAGGATCATCCGGAACCCTGTGCGCAGCAGCGGCTGGTCGTCGACCAGTAGGACGCGGATGGCCACGTAAGTCTCCTTCGCTAGTCCGGCCCCATTCTGCCCTGCGGCACGGCCCGCGACTCGGCCGCCCTCACCGGCAGCGACTGTGCCTCCCGGGGTGCAACCCCCGGATCCCCGGCCGAAGGCCCGTCGGCCGTCCTCACCGGCAGTGGCTGTGTCTCCCGGGTGCAACCCCCGGATCCCCGGCCGAAG
>NZ_JBEYXB010000007.1:177016-385150 GCF_040644935.1 Streptomyces sp. NPDC046915
CGGCAGTGGCTGTGTCTCCCGGGGGCAATCCCCGGATCCCCGGCCGAAGGCCCGTCGGCCGTTCTCACCGGCAGTGGCTGTGTCTCCCGGGTGCAATCCCCGGATCCCCGGCCGAAGGCTCGTCGGCCGTTCTCACCGGCAGTGGCTGTGTCTCCCGGGGGCAATCCCCGGATCCCCGGCCGAAGGCCCGTCGGCCGCCCTCACCGGCAGCGGATACGGCGGGGGAGTGCCACCGAACTCCGGACAGTGCGCCTGGTGGTCGCACCAGCCGCACAGCTTCGTCGGCCGCGGCCGCCACTCCCCGCTCTCCGTCGCCTGCCGGATCGCCTCCCACAGCGTCAGCAGCTTGCGCTCCACCCGCTCCAGGTCGGCGAGGACCGGGTCGTACGTCAGCACGTCACCGCTGCCGAGGTAGACCAGCTGGAGCCGGCGCGGGATCACGTTCTTCAGCCGCCAGACGACCAGGGCGTAGAACTTCATCTGGAACAGCGCGCCCTCGGCGTACTCGGGTCTCGGCGCCTTGCCCGTCTTGTAGTCGACGATCCGCACCTCGCCGGTCGCCGCCACGTCCACCCGGTCGATGATCCCGCGCAGCCGCAGCCCCGACTCCAGCTCCGCCTCCACGAACAGCTCGCGCTCGGCCGGCTCCAGCCGGGTCGGGTCCTCCAGCGTGAACCACCGCTCGACCAGCCGCTCGGCCTCACCCAGCCAGCGGGCCAGCCGCTCGCCCTCCGGATCGTCCGCGAACAGCTCGACAACCTCCGGCCGGCTCTCCCGCAGCCGGTCCCACTGGCCGGGGATCAGCGACTTGGCACGGGGCGCGGTCCGCTCGGCCGCCGGCGCGTCGAAGAGCCGCTCCAGCACCGAGTGCACCAGCGTGCCCCTGGTCGCCGCCTCGCTCGGCTTCTCCGGCAGCCGGTCGATCACCCGGAACCGGTACAGCAGCGGGCACTGCATGAAGTCACTGGCCCGCGAGGGCGACAGGGAAGCGGGCGGTACGACGGGGCGCCCGGCCGGGGTGTCCGCCGCGGCGACCGCGGTCCCCGTGTCCGGCGCGGACGCCCCCGCCCCGCCCGTGAGCAGCGGATCCGCCTCCGCGCCCGCGCCGCCCCCGGCCTCCGCCGTGCCCTCGATGCTGCTGTCCATGACCACAGACCATACGGCCCGCCACTGACAGTCACCCAGTCGCGGGCCGAACCTGTGGACAACGCGACCGGCGCCGGTCCGAACACAGGGGGTGCCGGGGCGAAACGCACGACGACGGCCGCATACCATCGACCTCGAGACCCTTCCGCCCGGCACCCGGCAGACGCGGAAGACGCTTCGAACGAGGGGAAACCGTGGACGTGAGCGGCGCGAGCGGGCAGCCGCGGTCCGGCGACGACGAGCCGACCGAGCACCCCGCGGGTCCTACGGCCCCGGCCACCGACCCCGGCCCCGGCCCGCACCAGACGCCTGCCGCCGGCAGCCGGCCCCCCGCCGCGGACGGAGCGCCGGACCCCACGCCCGCCGAGGACGAGCGGCCCAGTGACCCCGCCGGGCCCCGTCCGGAGTCCGGCGAGGACACCACCGACGCCCCGCCGGCCGCCCGCCCCGACGCCGCCGAGCCGCCCGCCCCCGATGTCGAAGCCCACCGAGGACCCGACGAACCCGCCACCGCACCGGCCGACGCGGGCACCGCACCGGCCGACCCGGGCACCGCACCGGCCGACCCGGGCACCGCACCGGCCGACCCGGGCACCGCGTCACAGACCGGCGGTACCTCCGAGGACGAGCCCCCGCGGCAGGACACCCCCCGGCCGCACGACGCGCCCCCGCCCGCCCAGCCGCACCCGACCGACCCCACCAGCCGCTCCGAAGCCCACAGCGGCACGACGAGCGGCCGCCCACCCCGGCGCCCCCGCGAACCCGGCGGCGGCCTGCTCATGGGACGCCCCTTCGGCGTACCCGTGTACGTCGCACCCAGCTGGTTCCTCGTCGCCGCGCTGATCACCTGGGTGTTCGGCGGCCAGCTCGACCGCGTGCTGCCCGAGCTCGGCGCCGCCCGCTACCTCGTCTCCCTCTTCTTCGCCGTCGCCTTCTACGCCTCCGTCCTGATCCACGAGCTCGCCCACACCGTCGCGGCCCTCCGCTTCAAACTCCCGGTCCGGCGCATCCAGCTCCAGTTCTTCGGCGGGGTCTCCGAGATCGAGAAGGAGGCCGAGACCCCCGGACGGGAGTTCGTACTCGCCTTCGTCGGCCCGCTGCTCTCCCTCGTCCTCGCCGGGCTGTTCTACCTCGCCATGCTCCCCGTCGAACCCGGCACGGTCCCCGGCGTCCTGCTGGCCGGCCTCATGGTCTCCAACCTCATCGTGGCCGCCTTCAACCTCCTGCCCGGCCTCCCCCTCGACGGCGGCCGCATGCTCCGCGCCGTCGTCTGGAAGATCACCGGCAAACCGATGAGCGGCACGATCGCCGCCGCCTGGTTCGGCCGCGCCCTCGCCGTCACCGTCCTCATCGGCCTCCCGCTGCTCACCCAGTCCGGTGCCCTCGGCACCACCGCCGAGGACAACGTCGGCATGGACACCGTCACCGACGCCCTGCTCGCCGCGATCCTCGCCGCGATCATCTGGACCGGCGCCGGCAACAGCCTGCGCATGGCCCGGCTCCGCGAACACCTGCCGGAACTGCGCGCCCGCAACCTCACCCGCCGCGCCGTACCCGTGGAGACCGACACCCCGCTGTCCGAGGCCCTGCGCCGCGCCAACGCCGCCGGCGCCCGCGCCCTGGTCGTCGTCGACGCCGACGGCAACCCCCTCTCCCTCGTCCGCGAGGCCGCCATCGTCGGCGTACCCGAACACCGCCGCCCCTGGGTCACGGTCAGCGGCCTCGCCCAGGAACTCACCGAAGGCATGCGCGTCTCCGCGGAACTGGCCGGCGAGGACCTCCTCGACACCCTGCGCGCCACCCCGGCGACCGAGTACCTCGTCGTGGAGGACAGCGGCGAGATCTACGGCGTCCTGTCCGCCGCCGACGTGGAACGCGCCTTCGTCAAGGCGATGGCCCGGCCCACCCCGTCGTCCTCCTAGGCGCCCCGCGGGTGGTCGGCGACCCGCCCAAACGCCGGTAGGCTGGTCACATGTCCGAACCGACCGGTGCCGCCCGCAGGCGCGGGCCCTTCAAGGTCGGGGACCAGGTACAGCTGACCGACCCCAAGGGCCGCCACTACACGTTCACGCTCGAGGCCGGGAAGAACTTCCACACCCACAAGGGTTCCTTCCCGCACGACGAACTGATCGGCGCTCCCGAGGGCAGCGTTGTCCGCACCACCGGAAACGTCGCCTACCTCGCGCTGCGCCCCCTGCTCCCCGACTACGTCCTGTCCATGCCCCGCGGGGCAGCCGTCGTCTACCCCAAGGACGCGGGGCAGATCCTCGCCTTCGCCGACATCTTCCCCGGCGCGCGCGTCGTCGAGGCCGGCGTCGGCTCCGGCTCGCTCAGCAGCTTCCTGCTGCGCGCCATCGGCGACCACGGCATGCTGCACAGCTACGAGCGCCGCGAGGACTTCGCCGAGATCGCCAAGCAGAACGTCGAGCGCTACTTCGGCGGCTCCCACCCGGCCTGGCAGCTCACCGTGGGCGACCTCCAGGACAACCTCTCCGACACCGACGTCGACCGCGTCATCCTCGACATGCTCGCCCCCTGGGAATGCCTGGAGGCCGTCTCCAAGGCACTGGTGCCCGGCGGCATCCTGTGCTGCTACGTCGCCACCACCACCCAGCTCGCCCGCACCGTGGAGTCCATCCGCGAGATCGGCTGCTTCAACGAGCCGACCTCCTGGGAGACCATGATCCGCAACTGGCACATCGAGGGCCTGGCCGTCCGCCCCGACCACCGGATGATCGGCCACACCGGCTTCCTGCTCACCGCCCGCCGCCTCGCCGACGGCGTCGAGCCGCCCATGCGCCGCCGCCGCCCCGCCAAGGGCGCCTACGGCGAGGACTACGCCGGCCCCAACGCCGACGGAGGCGCCGGCCGCTGAGCCGTCCGCTTCCGACCGTCCCCTTCTGCGGCATTGCCGCGCATTGCCACCCCTGTGACGGCATTTGCCGCCCCAGCCGCACCAACGCACGGGCGCCCCGTCGAAGTTCCCAGGACCCACCCGGAACTCCGCCGGGGCGCCCGCGCGTTGACGGAGCACCAGGAGCCGAGCGCCCGACGGGCCGAGGAACCCCTGACCCTGCCGTTCCCCCGAACTGTGACGTGTGGCACCATGCTGGCCACCCCCACCGGCACCGCCTCCACCGGCACAGCCCTCACAGGAGACGCTCCTAGTGCAGCAATCCGCCGTCCCGGAACTCGCTCACGCCCACCCCAGCCCGATCCACTGGCTTGCCACCGCCACGGCCGTCGCCGGTGTCGTGGCCCTCTCCTCGGTCCTCCAGCCCGGCTCCGCCACCGCCGCCCAGCCGAGCACCGGCACCGAAGCGAAGTCCGCCCCCGCGGCAGCCGCTCCACCCACCACCACAGGCGTCGCCTTCCCCCTCGCCTGCGGCCGCGTGAAGGCCGTGGTGGCCAAGAAGGCGACCGGGGACCTCGACGGCGACGGCAACCCCGAGACGGTCGCCGTGGTCCACTGCGACTCCGCCATGGGCACCCCGCCCGACGGCGTCTACGTCCTCACCCGTGCCGCCGACACCAAGAAGCCACGCGTCGTCGCCACCCTCGTCGACCCCAAGGACCGGCTCACCGTCACCGACTTCACCGTCCGCGCCGGAGCCGTCGGCGCCACCCTGTACGGCTACTCCTCGTCCGACGTGCCGAGTTGCTGCCCCGACCTCAAGACCCCGGCCAAGTGGCAGTGGAAGGGGAACACGTTCGTCCGCTCCACGCCCGACCAGGCCCACAGCGTCTGAAAGCCCACGGCGTCTGAAAGCCCGAAGCGTCTGAAACCGGCCCCCCGCGCGCGGACCGTGTGAGAAATCAGACAATGCTCACGGCATGTGCCTGAAAGATCACTCCACGTCAGGACCGTAGACCTCTGTCCTGTCCGAAACCCGACGTACATGGATGCACTCGCCGGGGCACTCCTTCGCCGAATCCACGACATCCGTGAGAAGCGGCAGTGGAACGGGCGTTGCGGCCCCCCTGGCCTGCAACAGCTCCTCGTCCGGGCCCTTCACGTAAGCCAGGCCGTCGATGTCCAGCTCGAACACCTCCGGCGCGTACTGGGCGCAGATACCGTCGCCCGTACACAGATCCTGGTCGATCCAGACCTCCAGCGCCTCGTCGCCGCTTCGGGCCTCCTGCTGCACGGTCATCTCTCCTGCCGTTTGAACGCCGGGCCGACGGGAATCCGGCCAGCTCTGACGGGTGTTGAACTCCTCGACCCTACCTGCGGCGGCTTCCCAATCATGTTCGGTGGGTATTCCCCTGATGCGAGGGAGAGCGCAAGGGTGAAGATCGGACACTCCTTGACAGTCTTTGTGATCTAGGGGTTTCAATCGACACCCACCCAGGTAGGGTCTGGAAGCGTCCAGCTCCCCTTGGAGGAGGTGAGGACCGTGGCAGCCCACGACGACGACATGAACCGCGGCATCCGCCCGGGACGAGGGTCCGACGACCCCGCCGGGCAGATCGCCTACCTTGAGCAGGAGATCGCCGTCCTGCGACGCAAGCTCGCCGACTCTCCGCGACACACGAGGATTCTCGAAGAGCGGATCGTCGAGCTGCAGACGAACCTGGCCGGCGTGTCCGCCCAGAACGAGCGACTCGCCAACACACTCCGCGAGGCCCGCGACCAGATCGTGGCCCTCAAGGAAGAAGTCGACCGGCTCGCCCAGCCGCCGGCCGGCTTCGGCGTCTTCCTACAGGCCATCGAGGACGGCACCGCCGACATCTTCACCGGCGGCCGCAAGCTCCGGGTGAACGTCAGCCCGAGCGTCGAACTCGACGACCTCAGGCGCGGCCAGGAAGTAATGCTCAACGAAGCGCTCAACGTGGTCGAAGCCATGGAGTACGAGCGCGTCGGGGACATCGTCACCCTCAAGGAGATCCTGGAGGACGGCGAGCGAGCCCTGGTGCTCGGGCACACCGACGAGGAACGGGTGGTACGGCTCGCCGAGCCGCTGCTGGACGTCACCATCCGCCCCGGCGACGCCCTGCTGCTCGAACCCCGCTCCGGCTACGTCTACGAGGTGGTCCCCAAGAGCGAGGTCGAGGAACTCGTCCTCGAAGAGGTACCCGACATCGGCTACGAGCAGATCGGCGGCCTCGGCGGCCAGATCGAGGCCATCCGCGACGCGGTCGAGCTCCCCTACCTCTACCCGGACCTGTTCAAGGAGCACGAACTGCGCCCGCCCAAGGGTGTCCTGCTCTACGGACCCCCCGGATGCGGCAAGACGCTCATCGCCAAGGCCGTCGCCAACTCGCTGGCCAAGAAGGTCGCCGAGGTCACCGGCCAGGCCGCCGGCAAGAGCTTCTTCCTCAACATCAAGGGCCCCGAGCTCCTGAACAAGTACGTCGGCGAGACCGAGCGGCAGATCCGCCTCGTCTTCCAGCGAGCCCGGGAGAAGGCCAGCGAGGGCACCCCCGTGATCGTCTTCTTCGACGAGATGGAGTCCCTCTTCCGCACCCGCGGCTCCGGCGTCAGCTCGGACGTGGAGAACACCATCGTCCCGCAGCTGCTCGCCGAGATCGACGGCGTGGAAGGCCTGCAGAACGTGGTCGTCATCGGCGCCTCCAACCGCGAGGACATGATCGACCCCGCCATCCTGCGGCCCGGCCGGCTCGACGTGAAGATCAAGATCGAGCGTCCGGACGCCGAGGCGGCCAAGGACATCTTCGGCAAGTACCTCACCGAGCGCCTCCCGCTCCACGCGGACGACCTCGGCGAGCACCAGGGTGACAAGTCCCTCACGGTCCAGAGCATGATCCAGACCGCGGTCGAGCACATGTACGCCGAATCCGAGGAAAACCGCTTCCTGGAGGTCACCTACGCCAATGGTGACAAGGAAGTCCTCTACTTCAAGGACTTCAACTCCGGCGCCATGATCGAAAACATCGTCGGACGCGCCAAGAAAATGGCGATCAAGGAATTCCTCGACAACAACCAGAAGGGCCTCCGCGTCTCCCACCTGCTCCAGGCCTGCGTGGACGAGTTCAAGGAGAACGAGGACCTGCCGAACACCACCAACCCCGACGACTGGGCCCGCATCTCCGGAAAGAAGGGCGAACGGATCGTCTACATCCGCACCCTCATCACCGGAAAGCAGGGCGCGGACACCGGGCGCTCCATCGACACGGTGGCGAACACCGGTCAGTACCTGTAAAAACAGGGCGGCTGCGGGTGCCCTCCACGGGTACCCGCAGCCGACTGCTTTTCGGGCACGGCTGGAGCAGGCAAATGACGCAAATGATCTCCCCACCAGCGCAAAGGCGTTCTAGGCTCTTTCCTACCGCCGAGTCGCGCAGTGCGGGGACGGGCACCGCACACGCACCGGAGCGCCAGCGGTACTTGAGCGGCGTCCACGACCGAGGGCGCCGCCGGGCAAGGAGGGCCGCATGACCGTACGGCGAGTAATGGGCATCGAGACGGAGTACGGCATCTCCGTCCCCGGCCACCCCAACGCCAATGCCATGCTCACCTCATCCCAGATCGTCAACGCCTACGCCGCGGCGATGCACCGGGCCCGCCGGGCCCGCTGGGACTTCGAGGAGGAGAACCCGCTGCGGGACGCCCGAGGCTTCGACCTCGCCCGCGAGGCCGCCGACGCCAGCCAGCTCACTGACGAGGACATCGGCCTCGCCAACGTGATCCTCACCAACGGTGCGCGCCTCTACGTCGACCACGCGCACCCCGAATACAGCGCCCCCGAGGTCACCAATCCCCGCGACGCCGTCCTCTGGGACAAGGCCGGTGAGCGGATCATGGCCGAGGCCGCGGAACGGGCCGCCCAGCTCCCGGGAGCCCAGCCGATCCACCTCTACAAGAACAACACCGACAACAAGGGCGCCTCCTACGGCACGCACGAGAACTACCTGATGAAGCGGGAAACCCCGTTCTCGGACATCGTGCGCCACCTCACGCCCTTCTTCGTCTCCCGCCAGGTCTTCGCCGGCGCCGGCCGCGTCGGCATCGGCCAGGACGGCCACGAACACGGCTTCCAGCTCAGCCAGCGCGCCGACTACTTCGAGGTCGAGGTGGGCCTGGAGACGACCCTGAAGCGCCCGATCATCAACACCCGCGACGAGCCCCACGCGGACGCGGAGAAATACCGCCGCCTGCACGTGATCATCGGCGACGCCAACCTCTCCGAGATCTCCACCTACCTCAAGCTCGGCACGACCGCCCTGGTCCTGTCCATGATCGAGGACGGCTTCATCGCCGTCGACCTGGCCGTCGACCAGCCCGTGCGCACCCTCCACCAGGTCTCCCACGACCCGACGCTCAAGCGCCTGGTCACCCTGCGCAGTGGCCGGACACTGACCGCCGTCCAGCTTCAGATGGAGT
Source organism: Streptomyces sp. NPDC046915 (assembly GCF_040644935.1). Taxonomy (NCBI): domain Bacteria; kingdom Bacillati; phylum Actinomycetota; class Actinomycetes; order Kitasatosporales; family Streptomycetaceae; genus Streptomyces; species Streptomyces sp. NPDC046915. The sequence goes on from NZ_JBEYXB010000007.1 coordinate 185,508, forward strand.
ACTTCGAGCTCTCGCGCAAATACGTCGAGGAACGCTTCGGCGCGGACGCCGACGAGCAGACCAAGGACGTCCTGTCCCGCTGGGAGGACACCCTCAACCGGCTCGAACACGACCCCATGAGCCTCGCCGGCGAGCTCGACTGGGTGGCCAAACGGGAGCTCATGGAGGGCTACCGCCGCCGCGACAACCTCGACTGGGATGCCGCCCGGCTGCACCTTGTGGACCTCCAGTACGCCGACGTACGGCCCGAGAAGGGCCTGTACAACCGTCTGGTGGCCCGCGGGCGCATCAAGCGACTCCTGGACGAGGCCGAGGTCGACCGGGCCCGTACGAAGCCGCCGGAGGACACCCGGGCCTACTTCCGCGGGCGCTGCCTGGAGCAGTACGCCGACGACGTCGCGGCGGCCTCCTGGGACTCGGTGATCTTCGACCTGCCCGGCCGGGACTCCCTCCAGCGCGTTCCAACCCTGGAACCGCTTCGCGGAACGCGAAATCACGTCAAGGAACTCCTGGACCGCTGCCGCACGGCGGAAGACCTGGTCAGGGTCCTGTCAGGTGGCTGAGCGTGCCTTACCGGGTACACGGACCGCCCGGGGCGGGCAGGGTGGAAATCCCGCCGCCCGGGAATCATCGAGGTGGCCCCCGTACGTTGGAGAAACTGCGGGGCCGATGTCGGACCCGGCTTGTAGGGTCTGATCATCACCGATCGGCAGGAATGCCGACCTGTCGACCATGTCGGGCGAACTGAGCGGGGTGAGGGTTATGGCGACCAAGGACACCGGCGGCGGCCAGCAGAAGGCGACGCGCTCCACGGAAGAGGTCGAGGAGCAGGCGCAGGACGCGCAGGGCTCGGAGGACCTCAAGGAGCGCCAGGAGAAGCTGAGCGATGACGTGGACTCCGTCCTGGACGAAATCGATGACGTACTCGAAGAGAACGCCGAGGATTTCGTGAGGTCCTTCGTGCAAAAGGGTGGAGAGTGATTTCGCCTTTGATTCGAAGGTGAAATCGGGGGATCTCGGATTGAACGAAGAGCCAGAATCGAGGCGTTGCTCGCGCTGCAAGCAGCACCTGCCGCGTTCGGCGTTCGCGAGCAACAAATCCATGCCCGATGGTCTCCAGGCGTACTGCCGGGACTGCTCCGCTGAGTACTACCGGCAGCGCCAGGAGGCCAAGGGTAAGGAGGTCCGGGAGCAGGTTGCCGTTCCGGACGGGCGGCTGGGCGAGCTACTGCCGCGAGTGCCGTGCGGAGCGCAACAGGGTCAGCTACTTCAAGCGCGAGTACGGCCTCACCGAAGCCGAGCGCACCGCGCTGATCGCCTCGCAAGCAGGCGTCTGCTACATCTGCCTATCTGCCCCTGCCGTGCATGTGGATCACTGCCACAAGACGGGTAGGGTCCGTGGCGTACTGTGCTTCAACTGCAATTCCGGCCTCGGGCTGTTGAGGGATGACCCCGACGCCATGTACCGAGCTGCCGATTACCTGGAAGGAAACGCGTGGAAGCCAACACTCGTAGCACCGGGCGTCTACCAGCTGCCTTCCTGACGCCAGGGTCCTCCTCCTTCATGGACTTCCTGTCCGACCACCAGCCAGAGATGCTTCCGGGCAACCGGCAGCTGCCCCCCACCCAGGGCGTCATCGAGGCGCCGCACGGCACCACGATCGTGGCCGTCAGCTTCCCCGGCGGTGTGGTGCTCGCCGGTGACCGCCGGGCCACCATGGGCAATGTGATCGCCCAGCGGGACATCGAGAAGGTGTTCCCGGCGGACGAGTACTCCGCCGTCGGTATCGCCGGCACCGCCGGTCTCGCCGTGGAGATGGTCAAGCTCTTCCAGCTCGAGCTGGAGCACTTCGAGAAGGTCGAGGGTGCCCAGCTGTCGCTGGAGGGCAAGGCGAACCGGCTGTCGACCATGATCCGTTCCAACCTGGGCATGGCCATGCAGGGCCTGGCCGTGGTGCCGCTCTTCGCCGGTTACGACGTCGACCGCGAGAAGGGCCGCATCTTCTCCTACGACGTCACGGGCGGCCGCTCCGAGGAGCACGGCTACGCGGCGACGGGCTCCGGTTCGATCTTCGCGCGCGGTGCCATGAAGAAGCTGTTCCGTGAGGACCTGACCGAGGACCAGGCCACGACGCTCGTGGTGCAGGCCCTGTACGACGCGGCTGACGACGACTCGGCGACCGGTGGTCCCGATGTCGCCCGCCGGATCTACCCCATCGTCAACGTGATCACCGAGGACGGCTTCCGCCGGCTCACCGACGACGAGTCGTCGGGGATCGCCCGTTCGATTCTCGAACGGCGGCTGGAGCAGCCCGACGGTCCGCGGGCCGCGCTGCTGTAGCCCTCGGCCTTCCTTGCCCAGGTGATCGCAGTGACTTCCACAGAAAGGGACGGATAGCCGGTGTCGACGCCGTTCTATGTCTCACCCCAGCAGGCCATGGCCGACCGGGCGGAGTACGCCCGCAAGGGCATCGCCCGTGGCCGCAGCCTCGTGGTGCTCCAGTACGCCGACGGCATCGTCTTCGTCGGTGAGAACCCGTCCCGCGCGCTGCACAAGTTCAGCGAGATCTACGACCGGATCGGCTTCGCGGCCGCCGGCAAGTACAACGAGTACGAGAACCTGCGGATCGGTGGCGTGCGCTACGCCGACCTGCGCGGTTACACCTACGACCGGGACGACGTGACGGCCAGGGGCCTGGCCAACGTCTACGCCCAGACGCTGGGCACGATCTTCTCCAGTGCGGCCGAGAAGCCGTACGAGGTGGAGCTGGTGGTCGCCGAGGTGGGGGAGACCCCGGAGGGTGACCAGATCTACCGCCTGCCGCACGACGGTTCGATCGTGGACGAGCACGGCTCGGTCGCGGTCGGCGGTAACGCCGAGCAGATCAGTGGCTTCCTCGACCAGCGTCACCAGGACGGTATGTCGCTGGCCGAGGCGCTCAAGCTGGCGGTACAGGCCCTCTCCCGGGACACCAACGGCAGTGAGCGGGAGATTCCCGCCGAGCGCCTGGAGGTCGCGGTGCTGGACCGTACGCGGCCGCAGCAGCGCAAGTTCAAGCGGATCGTCGGCCGGCAGCTCTCCCGGCTGCTGGCGGCGAACGGCGCGAGCACGGAGGCGGAGAGCGCCGAGGAGGACAGCGCCGAGGAGGAGTAGTCCTCGTCCCGCACACCGCCCGCCACGCGCCCCGGCCGATCCTTTCGGCCGGGGCGCGTGGCGTCAGATGGCGTCAGGTGGCGCGTGGTGCCGCCGTGGAGCCCCGTACCACCAGTTCCACCGGTATGTCCCCGCTCTCCGGCCGCGCGCCCTCCAGGACCGCGAGGAGGGCGCGCATGCCGCGTTCGCCGAAGAGCTCGGCGTCCAGGCGGACGGTGGTCAGTTCGGGGTCGATGGCGGTGGCGAGGGCGAGGTCGTCGAGGCCGGTGACGGACATGTCGTCCGGGATGCGCAGGCCGAGGCGGCGCAGGGCCTTGTAGGCGCCTGCGGCGAGTTTGTCGTCGTCGCAGACCAGGGCGGTGGGGTGGGGGCCCGGGCCGGACAGGGCGGCGGTGGTGGCGGCGAGGGCGCCTTCGATGGAGATGGGGGCGTGGACGGTGCGGATGGCGGTGCCGGGGACGGCGCCGATGTGTGCGGCCAGCTCGCGGGCGCGTACCTCGAAGGTCCAGGAGGCGACGTCCGCGGCGAGGTGCAGGAAGCGCCGGTGGCCGAGGCCGAGCAGGTGTTCGGCGACCTGTCGTACGCCGTCCGCGATGTCCAGGTTGACCGTGGCGGCGCCGAGGCTGCCGTCGGGGTCGCTGTCGAGCATGACGAGGGGGAGCTGGTCGCCGCGGATGGCGGTGAGGGCGTCGGCGGCCATGGAGGAGGCGATGACGCCGTCGAGGGCGGCCGAGGCGGAGGCGAAGGGGTCGCGGGCGGGTCCGATGCCTTCGGGGGAGGGGTAGAGGACGACGCCGAAACCGTGCTGGGCGGCGACGCGGGCGGCGCCGGTGTAGACGCCGGCGAAGAATTCGGTGGTCAGGGCGGGTACGACGAGGAGGACGGTGCGGGTGTGGCCGAGGCGCAGGTTGCGGGCGGCGAGGTTGGGCCGGTAGCCGAGGTCGCGTGCGGCTTCCCGGACGCGTTCGGCGGTGGCCGCCGACACCCGGCCGCGCCATTTGTCGCCGAGAACGAGCGAGACGGCCGCTTGTGAGACTCCGGCGGCCTGGGCGACGTCACGGCTTGTCGGGCGCGTGTTGCTGGGTGCCACCGTGGGTGCGCTCCTTCGGCTGGTTCGTTGCCCCGGTCCTTCGTCTGGACGCGTGAACAGCGCACATGGTACGTATGGAAAGTCGACGTTATACGTAAAACTTGGAGGCAGTCGATGGCCGCGGGATACCTGGAGATCCTCAGGGCGAAGCACGCGGTCCGGCTGCTGACGGGCACCCTGGTGGGCCGTCTGCCGAACGCCACGGCCGCCATCGCGCTGGTGCTGTTCGTCCGTGGCCAGGGTGGCACGTACAGCCTCGCCGGAGCCCTGGCGGCGGTCTACGGCGTCGCGAACGCCGTGGGGCAGCCGGTGCTCGGCCGGCTCGTGGACCTCCACGGGCAGCCGCGTGTGCAGCTGCCCGCCGCGGTGGCCTCGGCCCTGGCGATGACGGTGTTCGCCTTCTCCGGTACTGACCGGCTGCCGCTCGCCTACGCCGCCGTCGCGGCGGCCGGGCTGTTCACCCCGCCCCTGGAGGGCGGTCTGCGCGCCCTGTGGCCCTCCGTGCTGCGGCGGGAGGAGCAGGTGCACACGGCGTACGCGATGGACGCGGTGGCCCAGGAGGTCATGTTCACGGTCGGCCCGCTGCTGGTGACGCTGTGCGTGGCCCTGTGGGACGAGCGGGCCGCGCTGCTCGTCCTGAACGCCGTGGGGGTGCTGGGCGCGCTCTCGGTGGTCGTCTCGCCGCCCTCGCGCGCGTGGCGTTCGGCTCCGCGTGAGGCGCACTGGCTGGGCGCCCTGCGTTCGCCGGGCCTGCTGGCGTTGCTGGGTGCCTTCCTGTTCGTGGGTATCGCGCTCGGCTCCATCACGGTGGCCTCGGTGCCGTACGCCGACGGGCACGGTGGGGACGCGGTGTACGGCTGGCTGATGGCGGCGCTGGGCCTGGGCGCGCTGGTGGGCGGCACGGTGTACGGGGCGCGGCAGTGGGCCGGTGTGCCCGAGCGGCGACTGAGGGTGCTGGTGGGTCTTCTGGCGGTGTGTTACCTGCCGCTGACGCTGATGCCGGGCGCGGTGGCGATGGTGCTGCTGACGGCGCTCTCCGGGGTGTTTCTCGCCCCGTGCATCGCCTGTGCGTTCATCATCGTGGACCGGCACGCGCCGGGCGGTACCGTCACCGAGGCGTTCTCCTGGCTTGTGACGACGTTCACAGTGGGTGCGTCGGTCGGAACGGGCCTGGCGGGCCCGGTCGTCGAGGCGGGCGGGCCGCTGTGGGGATTCGCCGTGCCGGGTGCGGCAGGTGCGGTGTCGTTGCTGGTCCTCGTGGCCACCGGGCGGGTCCTCGCAGCTCCCGCCAGGGGTGCGGTCGTTGCGGCTTCATCGGAAAATGATCCAAATCGTGCTGCCGAACCCCGTTTCAGCTCGGGGGATCGGGCGTAATGTTCACTCATGGACCGCCGCATTTTCGGGCTGGAGAACGAGTACGGCGTCACGTGCACGTTCAGGGGACAGCGCCGCCTGTCGCCTGACGAGGTGGCGCGGTACCTCTTCCGCCGTGTCGTGTCATGGGGCCGCAGCAGTAATGTCTTTCTGCGAAACGGCGCCCGGCTCTATCTCGACGTGGGCTCACATCCGGAATACGCGACACCCGAATGTGACAATGTGACCGAACTGGTCACCCACGACAAGGCCGGCGAGCGCATTCTCGAAGGACTCCTGGTGGACGCGGAACGACGCCTGCACGAGGAGGGAATCGCGGGCGACGTCTACCTTTTCAAGAACAACACGGACTCGGCGGGCAACTCCTATGGTTGCCACGAGAACTATCTGGTGGCCCGGCACGGGGAGTTCTCCCGGCTCGCGGACATCCTCATTCCGTTCCTGGTCACCCGGCAGCTGCTGTGCGGCGCCGGCAAGGTGCTCCAGACCCCGCGTGGCGCGGTGTACTGCGTCAGTCAGCGGGCGGAGCACATCTGGGAGGGCGTCTCCTCGGCGACGACCCGCTCCCGTCCCATCATCAACACGCGCGACGAGCCGCACGCGGACGCCGAGCGCTACCGCCGTCTGCACGTCATCGTGGGCGACTCGAACATGTCCGAGACGACCATGCTGCTCAAGGTCGGCGCCACCGACCTGGTGCTGCGCATGATCGAGGCGGGCACGGTGATGCGCGACCTGACCCTGGAGAACCCGATCCGGGCGATCCGCGAGGTCAGCCACGACATCACGGGCCGGCGCAAGGTGCGTCTGGCCAGCGGCCGGGAGGCCTCCGCGCTGGAGGTGCAGCGGGAGTACTACGAGAAGGCCGTGGACTTCTGCGAGCGCCGTGGTATCCGTACCGGCACGGTCGAGCAGGTGCTGGAGCTGTGGGGCCGCACGCTGGACGCGATCGAGACCGAGGACCTCGACCGAATCGGCACCGAGATCGACTGGGTGATGAAGTACAAGCTCATCGAGCGGTACCGGGCCAAGCACAACATGACGATGTCGCATCCGCGGGTCGCCCAGATAGACCTCGCCTACCACGACATCCACCGTCGTCGTGGCCTGTACTACCTGCTGGAGAAGAAGGGCCAAGCCACCCGGATCTGCAACGACTTGAAGATCTTCGAGGGCAAGTCGGTTCCTCCGCAGACCACTCGGGCGCGGTTGCGCGGTGACTTCATCCGGCGGGCGCAGGAGCAGCGCCGGGACTTCACGGTCGACTGGGTGCACCTGAAGCTGAACGACCAGGCGCAGCGGACCGTGTTGTGCAAGGACCCGTTCCGTTCGGTGGACGACCGGGTGGAGAAGCTGATCGCCGGGATGTGAGCCGGGCGTTCACTCCTTGTGTTTGTGGGCCAAGCGTTTCTGCACATCAATGCGGGAACGTCACACGGGCGCCGTACGTTTTCCGTACGGCGCCCGTGTCACGCCGTAGAGTTGCGCGCACCCCATCCACAAGATCGACCGATTACGAGGCTCCCCCCGTGCGCCGACGCTCCCTCCTCCTTGCCGCCGTACCCGCAGGACTCGTCACGCTCGCCGGTTGTGGCGACGGCTCGTCCGAATCGAGCAAGGCCTCCGCGTCGCCGTCGGCCTCCCCCTCCTCCGTCCCGCCGCCGAAGATCGTGGACGGGCCGCTGCCCGCCATCACCGCGGGAACGAAGTTCGGTGAGAAGCCGACGGTGGCCAAGGGGACGGGGGAGCCGTCGAAGAACCTGGCGGTCAGGACGGCGATCGCGGGCAGCGGCCGCGCGATCGCGGAGAACGACTTCATCGTGGCGAACTACCTGGGCCAGATCTGGGCCACGGCGAAGGTCTTCGACAACTCCTACGACCGCAAGGCGCCCCTGGTCATGCAGCTCGCCCAGGGCAGCCTCATCGACGGCTGGCGGTATGCCCTGGCGGGCAAGAAGGCCGGCAGCCGTATCGAGATGGCCGTCCCGCCGACCTGGGGATACGGCAAGGCCGGCAACCCGGACGCGGGCATCAAGGGCACCGACACGCTGGTCTTCGTCGTCGACCTGGTGGACTCCTTCAACTCCAAGAGCTCCAGCAAGGGCAAGCCGGTCGCGCAGAACGACGCGAGTCTGCCGAAGATCGGCACCGAGACGGACGGCAGTGCGCCCTCGGTCGACATCCAGCAGCCGGATCCGCCGAAGAAGCTCGTGTCGAACTACGTCCTGGAGGGCGACGGGCCCGAGGTCAAGGCGAGCCAGACCATTTTGTGTCAGTTCCAGGGCCTGGTCTGGAAGAAGGGCAACAAGGGCAAGCCGTTCGTCGCGACGTACGGCACCGGGCGGCTGAGCCAGCTCTCCCTGGAGCAGATGCAGCAGGTCGTCAAGGGCCTGACCGATGGTGTCACGGGCAAGAAGGTGGGCAGCCGGGTTCTGATCGTGGTGCCCCCGGACCAGGGTTACGGTGACAACCCGCCGAGCGGCAGCCCCATCAAGAAGGACTCCACGCTGGTGTTCACCGTGGACATCCTGGCGGCGATGTAGCGCGCGCCGTCGTCCGCCCGCCGCGGGCGCGAGCAGCCCGGAGATGAAAGACTGTCCGCGTTCCGAGTCGTACACAAGCAGGAGCTTTAGACGTGAACATCGAGAAGCCCGAGATCGACTTCCCGGGCGGCGAGCCCCCGGCCGACCTCGAGATCAAGGACATCTGGGAGGGGGACGGCGAGGTCGCCGCCGCCGGTGACTTCGTCAAGGTTCACTACGTGGGCGTCGCGTTCTCCACCGGCGAGGAGTTCGACGCCTCCTGGAACCGCGGCACCCCGCTGGACTTCCAGCTCGGTGTCGCCCAGGTCATCCAGGGCTGGGACAAGGGCGTGCAGGGCATGAAGGTCGGCGGTCGCCGCCAGCTGGTCATCCCCGCACACCTCGCGTACGGCGACCGGGGTGCCGGTGGCCGGATCGCCCCGGGCGAGACGCTGATCTTCGTCTGCGACCTGGTGGGCGTCGCCAAGCGCTGACCGATCCTGGTCGAACGAGGGCCCGTGCTGTCCGCATGGGCCCTCGGTTTTGCATCGGCTTTTGCCGTGATGCTCCGGGGCGGTACGGTCATCGGTTGGAACCACCATAGGGAAGGCGAAGGGCGTCGATGGCCATTGCCAAGGCCGAGCGGCTGATGAACCTGGCGCTGTGCTTGCTGGGTACGCGGCGGCCTCTCAGCAAGCGCGAGCTGCGTGACTCCATCGAGGCCTATGTCGAGGCCGGCAGGCCGGACAAGGGCGCGGCGGGGTCCGACGACTCCTTCAGCCGGATGTTCGAGCGCGACAAGGACGACCTGCGCGAGCTGGGTCTGGTGATCGAGACCGTCGAGAACATCGACGGTGAGGTCGGCTACCTGGCCCGCCGCGACAGCAACAGTCTGCCGCCCATCACCCTGGACGCCGAGGAGGCCGCCGCCCTGGGCCTGGCCGCCAAGGTCTGGCAGCAGGCCCGGCTGGCCGGTGCGGCCAGCGGCGCCCTGCAGAAGCTGCGCGCGGCCGGTCTGCCCGAGGACGTCGACCCGTACGAGGCGCACGGCGCCCTGGAGCCGCGCATTCCGGTGCACGAGGCCGCCTTCGAGCCGCTGATGCTGGCCTGCCGCGACCGTCGCCCGGTCGTCTTCGACTACCGCAAGGCCTCCGCGGCCCACCCGGAGCCCCGGCATGTGGAGCCGTGGGCGCTGGAGTGCTGGCGCGGTCACTGGTACCTGGCGGGCTGGGACCGCGACCGGGGTGCCGAGCGCGTGTTCCGGCTGTCGCGGATCACCGGGAAGGTGCGTACCCGGGGCAACGGGTTCACCGCCCCGGTGCCCGACGTGGTCACCGTCCGCGAGACCGTGGCGAGCTGGGCGGGCGAGATCGCCGATCGCACGGCCCTGATCCGGCTGCGTGCGGACGCCGGTTACCCCCTTCGGGCGAAAGCCACCTCGGTGCGGGAACTCGGAGACGGCTGGGACGAGTTGGAGATTCCGTACGGGCACGGTCTGGATGCCTGGCTGGTGGAGTTCGGTCCGGACGTGGTGGTCCTGGAGCCCGCCGAGCTGCGGGCCGACGTGGTGGACCGGCTGCGTGCCGTGGCCAAGGGCTGAGGGGGAGGGAAGCAGAACAGTGGCAGGCAAACCGGTCAGATCCGTGAACGCGATCGACCAGACCCGGCGGATGCTCTCCCTGGTGACGTATCTGCGTGAGCGTCCGGGCGCCCGGGTCGCGGACGTGGCGCGCGCCTTCGGGATCACCGAGGACGAGCTGGTCTCCGACCTCGACGTGCTGCCCATGTGCGGCACCAGTTTCCGTGGCGGCGACCTGCTCGACATCGACACCGACGGCGAGCGCATCTGGTGGCACAACCCCGCCGCGCTCGGTGCGGAGGCCGCGGAGCCGCTCCGGCTCGCCGCCGACGAGGCCACCGCCCTGCTGGTGGCCGCCCGGGCCGTCGCCACCCTGCCCGGCCTGCGGGAGGGCGACCGGCAGGCGCTGCTGCGGGCGACGGCCAAGGTGGAGGCCGCGGCCGGTGAGGCGGCCGGTGCCAGCTCCCGGCTGTCGGTGACCTTCGAGTCGGAAGGCGGAGTCTTCGCCGACGTCGACCGGGCCATCTCCGAGCGCCGCCGGCTGTGGATCCGCTACTACTCGCCCGCCCGGGACGAGGTCACCGAGCGCGAGATCGACCCCATCCGCCTGGTCAGCGTGGGCCACACCTATGTCGAGGCCTGGTGCCGCCGCTCCGAGGCCCGGCGTACCTTCCGGCTGGACCGGGTCGCCGAGATCAGGATCCTGGACGAGCCGTCGGCGCCGCCGGAGATAGAACTGCGGGACCTCTCCGAAGCGCTGGTGCAGCCCGCCGCGGAGGACCCGGAGGTCGTCGTCGAGGTCGGCCCCGGTGGCCGCTGGGTGGCTGAGTACTACCCGCACGACAGCGCGGATGAGCTTCCCGACGGCGGACTGCGTATTACGTTGCGCACCCCCGATCCGGCATCGCTCAGGCGCCTGGCGCTCCGGCTGGGCCGCGACGGCCGGATCGTGTCGCCGCCCGAGCTGGCCGCCAGCGCCCGCCAGGCGGCGACCGAGGCGCTCGCGGCGTACGACGCGCCGCAGGCGTGACGCATGCTGTGCAACGCTTCATGACCGGCGGGAGTGGCCCGCGGGGCGCGCACCTGCTGCGGCGTCCCGGAGGCGGACGACCAGAAGAAGAGGAGCTGGGGCTTTGAGCGAGTCTGCGGGGTCCGGTGCGAGGGACATGACGGTCGCGGGGGCGTTCGCCGGGATGAAGAGAGTGGTCCCCGTGGTGTTCAAGGCGGGTTGCCCGGACTGCCGGGGCCGCTTCGAGCTCTCCGCGGGCGCTCTGCGCCTGGCGATCGGCGCCACCAGCCGTACGACGTTCTACTCCTTCACCTGCCCCGAGTGCGGCGTGTCCGTCCGCAAGCCCGCGGGGGAGCGCATCGTCGAGCTGCTGACCGGGGGCGGGGTCAGGACCTTGCGGCTGCACTCCACCGTCTAGGCTCGGCGTCATGTTCTGGCCGATGTTCGCGGTAGCTGTGGGTTTCCTGGGACTTGCCGTCCTCGGTGTGCTGGCCGTCCGGGTCTTCCTCGAGGCGCAGCGCCTCGGCAGGCAGGTCACGGACTCCGCGCGCCGTATCAACAGGGCGGCCGAGGACCTGGAGCGGGCGTCCGCGAGCGCCGCCCGCGCTGTCGACTCGCTGTGAGGGCCGCTGTGGCGGTCCTGTGAGTCTTGGGGCGCAAGCGTTTTGGGTCACTTCGCCCTGTCACGCAGGCCGCTGCGACAGGTACGCTGCTGGTCGCGGCCCGGCAACGAGGCACGGCCCGCGGAGCAGGAATACGCACGGGGATTGTTCCACGTTCACCCCCGGGCGTTACGATCGCTGTCAGCACGATGTTCGGACGTGTGTCCGACTGGTCGGACAGGCCCGTCGCCCCGCCTCGGTGAGAAGGTGAAGATTTATGTTCCGCAACGGACTTGAGCCGTGGCACCTGCTGATCCTCGTTGTGGTCATCCTCCTCGTGTTCGGTTCCAAGAAGCTGCCGGACATGGCGCGCTCGCTCGGCAAGTCCGCCCGCATCCTGAAGAGCGAGGCGAAGGCGATGAAGGAGGAGGGCAAGCAGTCCGGCACCTCCGAGTCCGCCGAGGAGCCCGCTCCCGCTCCCGCTCAGCGCACGATCCAGGCCGCGCCCGGCGACGTGACCAGCTCGCGCCCGGTCAACGAGCCGACGGACACGACCCAGCGCTGACTCGAGGACCGGGGACATCTGGTCCGCTGCACGAGATGAGGATGTGGGTTGCCCAAGTCTGCCCGCAAAAAGGAGAGGGATCCCGAGGGCCGGATGCCACTCGCGGATCACTTGCGTGAGCTGCGCAACCGGCTTGCCAAGGGCGTGCTGGCGATCCTCGTTGTCACGATCGTCGCGGCCTTCTTCTACAGGGACATCATCGATGTCATCACCAGGCCGATGCTCGACGAGATCGGCTGTGGCCAGTCCTTCGGGGAACTGGCCAAGGTCAAGAACGCCCACTGCGCGCACATCACCGTCAGCGGCCTGCTGGCTCCGTTCACCCTGGCCCTGAAGGTCGCCCTGATGGCCGGTGTCGTGCTCGCGTCGCCGGTCTGGCTGTACCAGCTGTGGGCGTTCGTCGCGCCGGGCCTGCACCGCAACGAGAAGAAGTACGCCTACGCCTTCGTCGGCTTCGGCTTCCCGCTCTTCCTCACCGGTGGCTACCTCGCGTTCCACGTGCTGCCCACCACGGCCAAGGTGATGATCGGCCTCACACCCGACGGTGCCGAGAACCTGTTGCCGCTGGACGACCTGCTGGACCTGGTCACCCGCATGATCGTGGTCTTCGGTCTCGCCTTCGAGATGCCCTTGCTGCTGGTCATGCTCAACCTCACCGGCGTGCTGTCCGGGCGACGCATGCTGGGCTGGTGGCGCGGCATGGTCATCGGCATCACCGTCTTCGCGGCCGTGGCCACACCCAGCCCCGACCCGATGACGATGCTGGCGCTGGCGGCGCCGATCTGGGGGCTCTACTTCATCGCCGTGGCCATCGCGCTGCTCAACGACCGGCGCCGGGCGCGCCGCGAGGCCGCGGGACCGGGCGACGACGAGGCCTCCGAGCTGGACCTCACCCCCGAGGACATCGGCGAGGTCGAACCGGTCTCCGCAGGCCGGACGGTGCCCGAGCAGGCGGGCTCGGACCGGGTCAACGGATACGACGACGTGACCTGACCGGTCCCTCGATCCGGCTCACGAGCGGTGCCCGCGTCCCCGAGGACGCGGGCACCGCTCGTTGTGGTTGTCCCACGTTCCGGATAATGATCGTCCCGTTGTCAGTGGGGCCCGGTAACCTCGAATGCACGATGACAGAGGACCTCTCACCGGCCGAGCGGTACGCGGCAGCCCGGAGGCGGGCAGCCGAGCAGGCCACCGCACTCGCGTCCTTCCGCGAGATGTACGACTTCGGCCTCGACCCCTTCCAGATCGAGGCCTGCCAGGCGCTCGAGGCGGGGAAGGGCGTGCTGGTGGCCGCCCCCACCGGCTCGGGCAAGACGATCGTGGGCGAGTTCGCCGTCCACCTCGCCCTCCAGCAGGGCAAGAAATGCTTCTACACGACACCCATCAAGGCGCTGTCGAACCAGAAGTACTCCGACCTGTGCCGCCGTTACGGCATACAGAAGGTCGGTCTGCTGACCGGCGACAACAGCGTGAACCCGGACGCCCCGGTGGTCGTGATGACCACCGAAGTGCTGCGCAACATGCTGTACGCGGGCTCGCAGACCCTCCTCGGCCTCGGGTACGTGGTCATGGACGAGGTGCACTACCTCTCCGACCGCTTCCGCGGCGCCGTCTGGGAGGAGGTGATCATCCACCTGCCCGAGTCGGTGACGCTGGTGTCACTGTCGGCGACGGTGTCGAACGCCGAGGAGTTCGGCGACTGGCTGGACACCGTCCGCGGCGACACCGAGGTGATCGTCTCCGAGCACCGGCCCGTGCCGCTGTTCCAGCACGTACTCGCCGGGCGGCGGATGTACGACCTGTTCGAGGAGGGCGAGGGCCACAAGAAGGCCGTCAATCCCGACCTCACGCGGCTGGCCCGTATGGAGGCCAGCCGCCCGTCGTACCAGGACCGCAGACGGGGCCGCGCCATGCGCGAGGCCGACCGGGAACGGGAGCGCAGGCAGCGTTCGCGGGTGTGGACGCCCGGCCGGCCCGAGGTCATCGAGCGGCTCGACTCCGAGGGCCTGCTGCCCGCCATCACCTTCATCTTCAGCCGCGCCGCCTGCGAGGCCGCCGTCCAGCAGTGCCTGTACGCGGGCCTGCGCCTCAACGACGAGGAGGCGCGGGAAAAGGTGCGCGCCCTGGTCGAGGAGCGCACGGCGTCGATCCCCACCGAGGACCTGCACGTCCTCGGCTACTACGAGTGGCTGGAGGGCCTCGAGCGCGGCATCGCGGCCCACCACGCGGGCATGCTGCCGACCTTCAAGGAGGTCGTGGAGGAACTGTTCGTGCGCGGCCTGGTCAAGGCGGTCTTCGCGACCGAGACCCTCGCGCTCGGCATTAACATGCCCGCCCGCTCGGTCGTGTTGGAGAAGCTCGTCAAGTGGAACGGCGAGCAGCACGCCGACATCACACCGGGCGAGTACACCCAGCTCACCGGCCGCGCCGGCCGCCGTGGCATCGACATCGAGGGCCATGCGGTCGTGCTGTGGCAGCGGGGAATGAGCCCCGACCACCTCGCGGGCCTGGCGGGCACGCGCACCTACCCGCTGCGCTCCAGCTTCAAGCCGTCGTACAACATGGCGGTCAACCTGGTCGAGCAGTTCGGCCGGCACCGCTCGCGCGAACTGCTGGAGACCTCCTTCGCGCAGTTCCAGGCCGACAAGTCGGTCGTCGGGATCTCCCGGCAGGTGCAGCGCAACGAAGAGGGGCTGGAGGGCTACAAGGCCTCCATGACCTGTCACCTCGGCGACTTCGAGGAGTACGCGCGGCTGCGCCGCGAACTGAAGGACCGGGAGACCGAACTGGCCCGGCAGGGCGTGGCGCAGCGGCGTGCCGAGTCGGCCGTCGCGCTGGAGAAACTCAAGCCGGGTGACGTGATCCACGTGCCGACGGGCAAGTACGCGGGGCTGGCGCTGGTGCTCGACCCGGGTCTGCCCGCCGGCCGTTCCAACGGCCACCGCGGCTTCGAGCAGCACGACGGCCCGCGTCCGCTGGTGCTGACCGCCGAGCGGCAGGTCAAGCGGCTGGCGTCGATCGACTTCCCGGTGCCGGTCGAGCCGCTGGAGCGGATGCGGATCCCGAAGTCCTTCAACCCGCGCTCGCCGCAGTCCCGTCGGGACCTCGCCTCCGCGCTGCGTACGAAGGCCGGGCACATTCCGGCGGAGCGCGCCCGCAAGAAGCGCTCGCAGGCCGCCGACGACCGCGAGATCGCGCGGTTGCGCACGGCGATCCGCGCGCATCCGTGTCATGGCTGCGACGACCGTGAGGATCACGCCCGTTGGGCCGAGCGGTACCACCGGCTGCTGCGGGACACCTCGCAGCTGGAGCGGCGGATCGAAGGCCGTACGAACACCATCGCGCGGACCTTCGACCGGATCGTCGCCCTGCTGACCGAGCTGGACTACCTGCGCGCGGACGAGGTCACCGAGCACGGCAGGCGGCTTGCCCGGCTGTACGGCGAACTCGACCTGCTGGCCAGCGAATGCCTGCGCGAGGGCGTCTGGGAGGGCCTGACTCCGGCCGAACTGGCCGCCTGCGTGTCGGCGCTGGTGTACGAGGCCCGGGTCGGCGACGACGCGATGGCGCCCAAGGTGCCGTCGGGAAAGGCCAAGGCGGCGCTGGGGGAGATGGTCCGGATCTGGGGGCGGCTGGACGCTCTGGAGGAGGAGTTCCGGATCACCCAGACCGAGGGTGTCGGCCAGCGCGAGCCCGATCTCGGCTTCGCCTGGGCCGCGTACATGTGGGCCAGTGGCAAGGGGCTCGACGAGGTGCTGCGTGAGGCGGAGATGCCGGCGGGGGACTTCGTGCGGTGGTGCAAGCAGGTGATCGATGTGCTCGGGCAGATCTCGGCCGCTTCTCCGGTGGAGGGCTCGACGGTGGCGAAGACCGCGCGTAAGGCGGTCGACCTGTTGTTGCGGGGCGTGGTGGCCTACTCGTCCGTGGGGTGACGGACGGCCGGCGGGTGCCGGTCTCCACACGAGGTGATGTCCCCGGCTTCCTGTGCGCTCGGCGCGCATGGGAAGCCGGGGACGCTTGTTTCTGAGCCGGTGTTCGTCATCGCTGGGGCGGCTCTTCACTCGTTACGGTGAGTTATCTTCGTACGCCTGTCCATGGCTACGTTGAGTGTGCGAATGTTGGCGCAGAGTGCAAATGGGGTCGAGCGTACTCCTGTGGCGTGGGCGATTTCAGGTGCTTGCTGAATATGACACAGCGATGATCCGGTCGGACTAAGCTCGCCCGCGGCGCACCGAGTTGAGGTGAATTCGTGCGCTTGTTCCCAAAGATACCGAAGATCCGGGCTGCTCCAGGAATCTTCCCCCCGAAAGCTCCCCCGACACCCCGCCGATTAGTCACAGAGGCATACATGGTGAGTGTTCAATCCCCTCCCGGTGGCCGCGAACTGTCCTACGTGCGCGTGCTGTTGCTGCCGGCCATAGTGATGGCCGCGGCGACCGGAGCCGCCGTCGCCGTCGTCACGGCGCCGGCCCGGACCGCGGTCGGCCTGTGCGGCGCCGTCGCCACACTGCTGGTGACGGCGGCGGCGGTCGAAGCGGTGCGCCGCGGTCGCAAGCTCAGTGAGGTGCGGGCGGAACACGTCCGCCACACCGCGTACTTGGAGCGGCGCCTCGCCGCCCAGGAAGCCGATCTCCTCCGCTTCCGCACGGAGATCGTGCCGACCGCGCTGTACCGGCTGCGCGCCGGCGAATCCCCCAGAGAGGTGATGCACAAGGTCCTCGACGCCGACCCGGAACTGCGTCACCTCCCCGACGCGCTGCGCGACCTGCTCAAGGCCCTGCTGAAGGTCGTGGACGAGGAGGAGACGGCGCGCGACGCGGCGCAGCAGGCGTTCGTGAACATCGCCCGCCGCGTCCAGGCCATCGTCCACCAGCAGGCCAACGAACTCCGCGAGATGGAGGAGGACCACGGCCGCAACCCCGAGGTCTTCGACGACCTGCTGCGCATCGACCACGGCACCGCGCTGATCGGCCGCCTCGCCGACTCCATCTCCGTCCTCGGCGGCGGCCGCCCCGGCCGTCAGTGGCCCAACCCCGTGGCGCTCTACAGCGTGCTGCGCGGCGCCATGTCCCGGATCCTCGAGTACCGCCGGATCGACCTGGCCTCCATCGCTCATGTGAACATCAAGGGCACCTGCGTCGAGCCGGTCATCCACGCCGCGGCCGAGCTGCTCGACAACGCCACCCGCTACTCGCCGCCCCAGACCAAGGTGCACGTCACCGCCACCGAGGTGCAGACCGGCGTCGCCATCGAGATCGAGGACGCCGGGGTCAGCCTCAACGAGGAGGCCCGGGCCCGGATCGAGAACATGCTGGAGGCGGCCAAGGCGGGCGTCGACCTGCAGACCCTCGGCACCACCCCGCGCCTCGGCCTGGCCGTCGTCGGCCGGCTGTGCTCGACGTACAACATGCAGGTCTCGCTGCGCGCCTCCGCGTACGGCGGCGTCCGCGCCGTCCTCATCGTGCCCAGCAGCATGATGACCACCGAGCCGGCCCCCGGCCTCGCCCACGGCATCGGCGCCACCGCCGTGCCCAAGGCCGAACTCGGCGCACTCGAGGGCCCCAAGCGCGCCCCCAAGAAGCGGCGCCCCACCAGCCCGCGCATCCCCGCCGGGATCTCCATGGAGGACGACGTCCCCGAGGTCACCGAGTGGACCGCCGGCGGCCTGCCGCAGCGCCGCAGCAGGATGAAGATCCCGCTCAGCCGGCGCCTCGCCGAACAGGCCGCCATCGAGCGGGCCGAACGCGAGGGCAACCCCACCATCTGGTCGCAGCACAAGCCCGCACCCGAGCCCGCGAAGAAGAAGGACGACCGCGAACCCGGACTGTGGGTCGAGGCCTTCTGGGAGGGACTCAAGAAGGACAACCCGGGCCATCCGACCGACTTCACGCGGAACCCGACCGCGTACCTGCACCTGATCAACGATTCGGCCACCCACCACACCGAGGCCGACGACGAGGGGGACCTCAAGTGATCCAGCAGCGAGCGAACTTCGACTGGATGCTCAAGGAGCTCGCCGACGGCGTACCGGGCATCGAGATGATCGTGGTGCTCTCCGCCGACGGCCTGCGCATCGCGCGCTACGGCGGCGACCCCGACGCCGCCGACCGCGTCGCCGCGGCCTGCGCCGGCGTGCAGAGCCTGGCCGGCGCCGTCGCCCAGGAACTCCCCGGCAGCGACGGCGACATGAAGCTGGTCGTCATCGAGATCGACGGCGGCTACTTCTACCTGATGGCCGCCGGCGCCAACGCCTATCTCGCGGTCCTCGCCGATGTCGTCTGCGAGCCGGGCCGGATGAGCGGCATGATGCGTGACCTCGTCGTCCGCATCGGCGCCCACCTCACCAGTCCGCCCCGGCGGAACGGGCAGACCGTATGACTCCTCCACAACGCGCACGGCGACTCCCGCAACCGGAACCGCCGCCGGAACCCCTCGCGGCGGGCGAGCGGACGGGGACCAGGAAGAACCCCGAGCGCCTGTACGTCATCACCGGCGCCACCGACGGGGGACGCGCCGAGCTGGACCTGGTGACGTTAATCGTGGCGCGCGCCGATCCACCGCCCTCCGTCCCGCCCGAGCAGGCGGCGCTGCTCCGGCTCTGCACAGCCCCCTTGTCCGTGGCCGAACTCTCGGCCTATCTCAACCTGCCCTTCAGCGCGATGACCGTACTGATCACCGAGATGATCACGGCCGAACTGGTGCAGGCGCGCGTTCCGATCGTCCGCCAGGCGCTGCCCGACCGTTCACTCCTCGAAGCGGTGATGCATGGACTTCAAAAGCTCTGACACCGTCCCGGGCCCACGGACCGCGGATCATCTGCCGCACACGGCCCAGGCCGCGGTGAAGATCGTGATCGTGGGCGGCTTCGGAGTCGGCAAGACCACCATGGTCGGCTCCGTCAGCGAGATCAAACCGCTGACCACCGAAGAGACCATGACCCAGGCCGGCATCGGTGTCGACGACAACTACGGCTCCGAGTCGAAGACGGCCACCACCGTGGCCATGGACTTCGGCCGCATCAGCATCACCGAGAAGCTGGTGCTCTACCTCTTCGGCACCCCCGGCCAGGAGCGCTTCTGGTTCCTGTGGAACGGTCTCTTCGAAGGCGCCCTCGGTGCCGTCGTGCTCATCGACACCCGCCGTCTGGAAGTCAGCTTCGACGTCATAGGGCGACTGGAGGAACGCGGTGTGCCCTTCGTCGTCGCCGTCAACTCCTTCCCCGACGCGCCTCGTTACCCCATCGAGGAGCTGCGCACCGCGCTGGACCTGCCGCCGGAGATCCCCATCATCGACTGCGACGCGCGCCGCCGGGCCTCCAGCCGCGACACGCTGATGACCCTCATGCGCTTCCTGCACTCGCTCGCCATGACCGGCGCCCTCACCTGACCCCCTCCCGGCTCTCCCCACACCCCGGAAACATTCCTCGGAGCGACCACTGTGACGCCTGAACCCCATTCCCCGACCGGCACGGACGAACCCACGCTCGGCCCGCCCCCCGGCTGCCCCGCGCACGCCGTCGGACCCGGGGGACTGCACCGGCTGTACGGCCCGGACGCGGACGACCTGGGCGAGCTGTACGACAAGCTGCGGGCGGACTACGGCCCCGTGGCGCCGGTGCTGCTCCACGACGACGTGCCGATGTGGGTGGTCCTCGGACACGCCGAGAACCTGCACATGGTGCGCAGCCCCTCGCAGTTCACCCGGGACAGCCGCGTCTGGAACCCGCTGGCGGAGGGCATGGTCAAGCCCGACCACCCGCTGATGCCGCACATCGCCTGGCAGCCCATCTGCTCGCACGCCGAGGGCGACGAGCACCAGCGGCTGCGGGCGGCCGTCACCGGCGCCATGTCGACCATCGACCACCGCGGCATCCGCCGCCACATCGGCCGCTACACCCAGGTGCTGGTCAACAAGTTCTGCGGGCAGGGCCGCGCCGACCTGGTCGGCCAGTTCGCGGAGCATCTGCCGATGGCGGTGATGTGCGAGATCCTCGGCATGCCCGAGGAGTTCAACGACCGCATGGTGCAGGCCGCCCGCGACGCGCTCAAGGGCACCGAGACGGCCATCGCCAGCCACACCTACGTCATGGACGCGCTGAGCCGGCTCACCAGCCGCCGCCGAGCCCGGCCGGACGAGGACTTCACCAGCCACCTCATCACCCACCCCGCCGGGCTGACCGACGACGAGGTCCGGGAGCACCTGCGCCTGGTGCTCTTCGCCGCCTACGAGGCCACCACCAACCTCCTCGCCAACGCGCTGCGCATGGTCCTCACCGAGCCGGGCTTC
This sequence comes from Streptomyces sp. NPDC046915, assembly GCF_040644935.1. Lineage (NCBI taxonomy): Bacteria > Bacillati > Actinomycetota > Actinomycetes > Kitasatosporales > Streptomycetaceae > Streptomyces > Streptomyces sp. NPDC046915. The sequence continues at coordinate 205,689 of NZ_JBEYXB010000007.1, forward strand.
CGCGCCCAGCTCAACGGCGGGCAGATGACGGTGCCCGAGGCGGTCGAGCAGTCCCTGTGGGACGAGCCGCCGTTCAGCGCCGTCCTCGGCTACTTCGCCAAGCAGGACACCGAGCTGGGCGGCCAGCGCATCCGGCAGGGCGACGGGCTGCTGTTCGCCCCGAGACCGGGCAACGTCGACCCGCGGGTACGTCCCGACCTGTCCGCCAACATGCAGGGCAACCGCTCCCACCTCGCCTTCGGCGGAGGCCCGCACGAGTGCCCCGGCCAGGACATCGGCCGTGCCATCGCCGATGTCGGCGTCGACGCGCTGCTGACCCGCCTGCCGGACGTCCAGCTCGACTGCGACGAGGAGGAGTTGCGCTGGCGGTCGTCGATCGCCTCACGGCACCTGGTGGAACTGCCGGTGCGCTTCGAACCGAAGCCGCAGCAGGACGTGACGCTCAAGCCCAGCCCCGCGCCGATCCCGCCGCAGCGCGCCACCTGGCAGATCGGCACCCCCCGTACGGAACCCGCACCGGCCCCCGCCTCCGCCCCCGTCTCCGCTCCCGAAGCCGAGGCGGCGGTGGCACCGCAGCCGGCTCCCGCGCCCGCCGAACCGGCCCGCCGGCGCGGTGTGTGGCAGCGCCTCAAGCAGTGGTGGCGCGGCCACTGACCGGCCTGCCGGCCTGGCCGCCCCGCCTAGGGTCCCCGCCTACCCGGCAGCCCACTCGGCGGGCGACGACCACGCCCGCAGCACCCGCCCGCTGACGAAGCGGTGCTCCGTCCCCGTGACCGGATCGGTGAACTCCAGCCTCCGCGCGAGCAGTTGCAGCGGACGCCGGAAGTCGCCGGCCGGTACGGGGCCGGTCACCTCCGGGTACAGCGGATCGCCGAGGAGGGGCACGCCCAGGGCGCTCATGTGCACCCGCAGCTGATGCGTCTGGCCGGTGGCAGGAATCAGGCGGTACCGGCCGAGCCCGTCCCGCTCGCGGTGCTCGACCAGTTCCACCAGGGTCACCGCGTTCGGCTCGCCCGGCACCTCTCGCGCGGCCGGGATCCCGCGCTCCTTGACGATCCGGCTGCGCACGGTCCGGGGCAGGGCCAGACCGGGGACGTACGGGGCGACCGCCTCGTACTCCTTGCGGACCTGCCGGTCGCGGAACAGCGACTGGTAGGCGCCGCGATCCCCGGGCCGTACCGTGAACAGCACCAGCCCGGCCGTCAGCCGGTCCAGCCGGTGCGCCGCCGTCAGCGTCGGCAGCCCGAGTTCGCGCCGGAGGCGGGCCAGGGCGGTCTCGGCGACATGGCTGCCGCGCGGGGTCGTGGCGAGGAAGTGCGGCTTGTCCACGACGACGATCCGCTCGTCGCGGTACACGACCTCCAGCGGGAACGGCACCGGCACCTCGTCGGGCAGCTCGCGGTGGAACCACACGTACATTCCCGGCACATACGGGGTGTCGGCGGCCACCGACCGTCCGTCCGCGCCGACGACCTGTCCCGCGTCCAGCATCCCCGCGACCATCCCGGGGCCGGCCCCGCTGAGCCGCTCCACCAGATGCTCACCCACCGTGGCCCACGCCCCGCCGAGCGGCAGCCGCACCCGTACCGGATCCACCCCGTGACGCTGCGGCAGGGGTGAGGGCGGGGTGCGGGTCTTGCGTCTCATCAGGGGCTCAGGCCGCGGCCGCGCCGCCCTCCTGCTCCGCCTCGATGCGTGCGTTCCAGTCGCGCTTGGCGGCCTGCCAGCCGTCCTCGTTGTGACCCAGACGCCAGTAGCCGGAGATCGACAGGTCCTCGCGCGGGACGGCGAGCTCGACGCGCAGCAGCCGGCGCAGCTCCTTCACGAAGGCCGCCTCGCCGTGCACGAAGGCGTGCATCCGGCCCTCGGGGAACTCCAGCGCCCGTACCGCCTCGACCAGCGCCGCACCGACCGGCCGGTCACCGCGGTGCAGCCAGGTGACCGCCACGGCGGAGTCGATCTTCTGCTCCTCCTCGGGTCCGGAGACCTCCACGAGGGCGTGCGCCCTGACGCCCTCGGGCAGCGTCTCCAGGGCGCGGGCGATGGCGGGCAGGGCGCTCTCGTCACCGGCGAGCAGATGCCAGTCGGCGCTCACGTCCGGCGCGTACGCCCCGCCGGGGCCCATGAAGCGCACGGTCTCGCCCGGCTGGACGCGCGCCGCCCACGGCCCGGCCAGGCCCTCGTCGCCGTGGATCACGAAGTCGAGGGCGAGCTCGCGCTGTTCGGGATTCCAGGCGCGCACCGTGTACGTCCGGGTCACCGGCCACTGCTCGCGCGGGAACTCCGCACGGATCCGCTCCATGTCGAAGGGCTCGGGATAGGTCACGCCCCCGGCGGGGAACAGGAGCTTCACATAATGGTCGGTGCAGGTGTCCGCGGCGAAGTCCGCCAGACCCTCACCGCCGAGCACCACCCGCTGCATGTGCGGGGTCAGCCGCTCGGTGCGCACGACCTGGGCGGAATGGGGCTTCCGCGGCTTGCGTCCCGGACGTTCTGCCATGACGGCCTCCCGGCTCCTTTGGTTGGCGCTCCATTGGTTAGGTTCGCCTAAGTTAGCATCCGGAGCAAGTAAACACCCTTTCCTTCAGAGCTGGATGAGAGGGCACTGGGAGGCCACCGTGCGCGTCAGCCCCCCAGCGTCGTCAGCAGCCGCTGGAGGGAACCGCCCAGCCCCCAGCGCGCCGACAGCTCCTCCAGCCCCGCCGTGTCGCGCGGCCCGCGCGGCACTGCCGTGTCGACGTCCGGCAGGGGGACGTCGGCGGCGACCCGGACGACCGTCGGCGCGACGGCGACGTACGGGCGGGCCTCCTCCAGCCGCTTGCGCTGTGACGGCGTGAGCTTGGCCGCGGGGTCGTCGACCGCCGCCATGATCCCGGCCAGGTCGCCGAACTCGGTGAGCAGCTTGGCGGCCGTCTTCTCGCCGATGCCGGGCACGCCGGGCAGGCCGTCGCTCGGGTCGCCGCGCAGCAGCGCCAGATCCGCGTACCCGCTGCCGTCCACCCCGTACTTCTCGCGCAGCCACGCCTCGTCGGTCAGTTGCAGCGTGCCGACGCCCTTGAGCGGGTACAGCACCCGCACCCCGCGGGCGTCGTCCACCAGCTGGTACAGATCGCGGTCGCCGGTGACGATGTCGACCGGGCCCTTGGCGCGCGCGGTGAACGTGCCGATGACGTCGTCCGCCTCGTACCCCTCGACCCCGACCCGCGCGATGCCGAGCGCGTCCAGGACGGCCTCGATGACCGGCACCTGCGGGGAGAGCGTGTCCGGGACCTCTTCCTCGTCCGGTCCGGCCTCGTGCACCTCGGCGACCCGGTGCGCCTTGTAGGAGGGGATCAGGTCGACCCGCCACCGGGGCCGCCAGTCCGCGTCCATGCACGCCACCAGGTGCTCCGGCCGGTGGTCCTTCACCAGCCGGTCGATGAAGTCCAGCAGTCCGCGCACGGCGTTCACCGGCGTGCCGTCCGGCGCCCTCACCGAGTCCGGCACGCCGAAATAGGCGCGGAAGTAGAGGGAGGCGGTGTCGAGGAGCATCAGTCGTCCGGTCACGCCTCGCCATCATGCCGTACCGGACGGGTCTGTGAGCTGGCCCACTGTTGTGTTTGCCTCCAGAGGGCTGGGGCAGGCGCCGCCTCCGAGCGGAGATAGTTGCTCTTTTCAACGAGAGGTACGTGTGTCAGCCAGCCTTGAGGCCGAGCATCTGTACAAGGTGTTCGGCAGACGACCGGACAAAGCAGTGGAAAGACTGAGGCGGGGAGCCGACCGGGAGGAGTTGCGCGCCGACGGCACCACCGCCGCCGTGATCGACGCCTCCTTCACCGTCGACCCCGGCCAGATCTTCGTCGTGATGGGCCTGTCCGGATCCGGCAAGTCCACCCTGCTGCGGATGCTCAACGGTCTGCTGGAGCCGACCGCCGGGCAGGTCCGTTTCGGCGGCCGGGACCTGACCGCGCTCACCGACCGCGAACTGCGCGAGGTCCGCGCACGCAAGATCAGCATGGTCTTCCAGCACTTCGCGCTGTTCCCGCACCGCAGCGTCCGCGACAACGCCGCCTACGGCCTCGCCGTGCAGGGCGTGCCCCGCGCCGAGCGCGAGCGCCGCGCCGACGAGGCGCTCGCCCTGTGCGGCCTGGCCGGCTGGGAGGACTCCTGGCCCGACGAGCTGTCCGGCGGCATGCAGCAGCGCGTCGGCCTGGCCCGCGCGCTCGCCACCGACGCCGACCTGCTGCTGATGGACGAGTCCTTCAGCGCGCTCGACCCGCTGATCCGCCGCGACATGCAGGACCAGCTGCTGACGCTTCAGCAGACCCTCAAGAAGACGATCGTCTTCATCACCCATGACCTCAACGAGGCCATGCGCCTGGGCGACCGGATCGCCGTCATGCGCGACGGCCGGATCGTGCAGACCGGCACCGCCGAGGACATCCTGATCCGTCCCGTCGACGACTACGTCGCCTCCTTCACCAAGGACGTGGACCGCTCCCGCGTCCTGACCGCCGCCGCCGTCATGGACACCGAGCTGCGCGGCGACGAGGCGGACTGCGGCTGCCCGGCCGCCACGCCGGACACGCCGTTCACCGAGCTGTGCGCGCTCAGCGCCCGCCTCCCGCACCCGGTCGCGGTCCGCGACGACGCACGCACGCTCGTGGGCGTCGTACCGAGGCGGCGCCTCGTCGGCTTCCTCGCAGACGCGTTCCCCGGCGACGAGCAGGGCGAGCCCACCGTCTGCGACGGCGGTCAGGACGGGACGAAGAAGGTGACCGCCGGTGCCTAGGGTCCACCTCGGTGACTGGGTCGACTCCGGCGTCAACTGGCTGGTCGCCCATCTGTCCTGGCTGTTCGACGCGATCCGCGCGGTCGTGGAGGGCATGTACGACGGCATCGACGCCGTCCTGACCGCACCCCAGCCGCTGCTCCTGGCGGGCATCCTCGCGGTGCTCGCCTGGTGGCTGCGCGGCCTGGTCGCGGGGGTCCTCGCCTTCGCCGGGTTCGCGCTCGTCGACTCGCTCGACCTGTGGGACCGGGCGATGTCGACGCTCGCCCTGGTCCTCGTCGCCACGCTGATCGCCCTGGTGATCTCCGTGCCGCTGGGCATCTGGGCCGCCCGCTCCAAGGCGGTCAGCGCGGCCGTGCGCCCCGTCCTGGACCTGCTCCAGACCATGCCGTCGATGGTGCTGCTGATCCCGGCCATCCTCTTCTTCGGCCTGGGCACCGCCGCCGGCGTCATCGCCACGCTGATCTTCGCCCTCGCGCCCGGCGTCCGCATGACCGAGCTGGGCATCCGCCAGGTCGACGCCGAGCTGGTCGAGGCGGCCGAGGCGTTCGGCACCCCGCCCCGCGACATCCTGCTGCGCGTCCAGCTGCCGCTGGCGCTGCCGACCATCATGGCCGGCGTCAACCAGGTGATCATGCTGGGCCTGTCGATGGTCGTGATCGCCGGCATGGTCGGCACCGGCGGCCTCGGCGGCGCCGTCAACGAGGCCATCGGCCAGCTCGACATCGGCTTCGGCTTCGAGGCGGGCGTCGGCATCGTCGTCCTCGCCATCTACCTGGACCGGGTGACCGGCGCCCTCGGCACCCAGCTGTCGCCGCTCGGCCGCCGCTCCGCCGCGAAGGCCCGCGCGGCCGGCGGCACCAGGGTCTGGGCCCACCGCCCGCGCCCCGCGGTCGCGGTCGTCGGCGTGGTCGTGCTGGCCCTGGTGGCCGGCGGCATGGGGGTCTTCGGCTCCTCCGGCACCTCCCAGGCCTCCGCCACGGACGTCGGCAAGGGCAAGGAGGTCCGGATCGGCTACATCCCCTGGGACGAGGGCATCGCCTCCACGTACCTCTGGAAGGAGCTCCTGGAGGAGCGCGGCTTCAAGGTCACCACCAGCCAGTACGCCGCCGGCCCCCTCTACACCGGCCTCGCCACCGGCCAGCTCGACTTCCAGACCGACTCCTGGCTGCCCACCACCCACGCCGAGTACTGGAAGAAGTACGGCAAGCAGCTGGACGACCTCGGCAAGTGGTACGGCCCCACCTCCCTGGAGCTGACCGTCCCGTCCTACGTGAAGGACGTGAACTCCCTGGCGGACCTCAAGGCGCACGCCTCCGAGTTCGGCGGGAAGATCATCGGCATCGAGCCCAGCGCCGGCATGATGGGCCTGCTCAAGAGCAAGGTCCTCAAGGAGTACGGCCTGACGGGCGCGTACGAGGTCGTCGACGGCTCGACCCCCGCGATGCTCGCCGAGCTCAAGCGTGACTACGCCAAGAAGCAGCCGGTCGTCGTCACCCTGTGGTCGCCCCACTGGGCGTACAGCGACTACGACCTGAAGAAGCTCAAGGACCCGCGGGGCGCCTGGGGCAAGGGCGACGGCGTCCACACCATCGCCCGCAAGGGCTTCGCCGCCGACAACCCCGAGGCCGGCAGGTGGCTGCGGAACTTCTCCATGACGGAGCAGCAGCTCACCGGTCTGGAGGCGCAGATCCAGAAGGCCGGCAAGGGCAAGGAGCAGGACGCCGTCCGCACCTGGCTGAAGCAGCACCCCGGGCTGGTCGACAAGTGGGCCCCGGTCGCCGGCCAGGGGGCGAAGAGCCGGGCGGCCGGGTGACCTGACAGCACCCGCATCCGCTCGCGCGAGGGGTGGGCGGCACCGTTCCGGTGCCGCCCACCCCTCGTGGCGTACGAGGTGCGGTGGACGGCACGAGTCCGGACGCACCTACGGAAAGAATCCGGCCAACCACAGAGCGCTATGGTCTTGCCCAAACCTCGCCGTCCTCCCGGCCCGCGCCCCGGATGCGCCACTGTCGGCCAACTCCGCACTACACTCCGGGAGTTCACCATCCGGCAGCACGGCCCCGATCGGCGGCCCACGGAGGCTCGCGCGCTGGCGCGATCCATGGGGGTGACGCCGATCCCGGGTGACATCGATGTGACGGCCGCATGAAACGGTTTGCCGAACATGCGTAGGGTGCAGAGAAGTCATCAGAAGTGGTGCGCCCGATGCGGGGCACCCGGTCGGAATCGCGGCGAGCGAAGGAGGGAGCCGGAGCGATGGGCGACCACAAAGAACAGCAGCCCCTCCGGGTGGGCGCGGCCGTCCGGCGGCGCCGCCGCGCGCTGGAGCTCACCCTCGCCGTGGTGGCCGACCGCAGCGGCCTGTCGGTCCCCTTCCTGAGTCAGATCGAGAACGACCGGGCGCGCCCCAGCAGAAGCTCCCTGGAGAAGGTCGCCGACGCCCTGCGCACCACCGCCGTCGAGCTGCTCGCCGCCGCCGACCCGGCGTGCAGCGTGGACGTCGTCCGCGCCGAGGACACCGAGAACGGCTTCGACCCGCGGGTGCGCTCCCTGGTGCGCGGCCACCACCAACTGCACGCCTCGGAGTTCACCGGCGACCACGACGCCGGCCGCGAATTCCAGCACCGCAACGACGAGTTGATGTACGTCGCCGACGGCGCCGTGGAGATCGAGGCGGAGGGCCGCGCCTACCGCCTCGGCCGCGGCGACACCCTCTACCTGACCGGTGGCGTCCGCCATCGCTGGCGGGCCACGGTCCCCGACACCCGGGTGATCGTCGTCGCGGTGGCGGAACACATCGAGGCGGTCAAGGACCGCGCCCGTTAGGGTTCGCCGCGTGCGGGTCGTCTCCCTCGTGCCGTCGCTCACCGAGGCGGTGGCCGTCACGCTGCCCGGCGTCCTCGTCGGCGCCACGGACTGGTGCGGCCATCCGGCGGGCCTCGACGTCACCCGTGTCGGCGGTACGAAGAATCCCCGGCTCGACGGCATCGTCGCCCTCGCCCCCGACCTGGTGATCGCCAACGAGGAGGAGAACCGCGCGCCCGACCTCGACGCCCTGCGCGCGGCGGGACCGACGGTCCTGGTCACCGAGGTACGGGACGTACCGCAGGCCTTCCGGGAGCTGGAGCGGGTGCTGACCGCGTGCGGGGCGAGGGCCCGGCCGCGATGGCTGGACGAGGCCGAGGCGGCCTGGGCGGCGCCGCCGGTGCCGGACCGCCGTACGACCGCGGTCGTGCCGATCTGGCGGCGCCCCTGGATGGTGCTGGGCCGGGACACCTTCGCGGGCGACGTGCTGGCCCGGCTGGGCGTCGACCACCTGTACGCCCGCCACCCCGACCGCTATCCCCGCGTCCCCCTCGACGAACTGCGGGCCGCCGCCCCCGACCTGGTCGTCCTCCCCGACGAGCCGTACCGCTTCACGGCGGACGACGGGCCCGAGGCCTTCCCCGGCCTGCGCTGCGCGCTGGTCAGCGGGCGGCACCTGACCTGGTACGGGCCGTCACTGGCCGAGGCGCCACGGGTGCTGGCCGGGGCCCTGCGGGCAGCCGTCCGCTGACCAGCCCGCGCACCGTGCCGACGCCCGCCACGAGCCACGCGGCGACCAGCAGCGCGTACAGCCCGACCGCGAGGGCCTCGTAGGCGACGAGCCCGGTGTGCCGGGCCAGGACGGCGGAGCCGGTGACGCAGGTGCCCACCGGGAAGGTGAACGCCCACCAGGTCATCGCGAACCCCATGCCCCGCCGCCGGGCCCGCACCACGTGCGCGGTCGCGAGCGCCAGCCAGAGCAGCGCGAAGCCCATGACCGGCACCCCGTACAGGACGGCGAGGGCGCCGAAGCCCCGGCCGTAAGGGGCGGGCAGGACCCCGGGCGCGAGGTCGGCGATGTTGCCGACGGCGGTGGTGGACTGTCCGAGCGGCCCCAGCACCAGGAACAGCGTCGGGGTCAGCGCGAGGGGGAGCGGTCCCGCGGTGATCAGCCGGGCGAACACCAGCGGCAGCATCAGCAGCGTGGCCAGCAGACTCAGCCCGAACAGCGCGAAACACGCGAGCAGCAGCGTCTCCCGGGGCTGGCCCGGCGGCAGATGAGGCACCAGCTGCGGCCCGACCGCGGCCGACACCATGGGCGCGACCAGCGGCAGCAGCCACACCGGGCCGGCCTGACCCGGCTCGACGCGGTGGTGTACGGCCATGAGGTACGGCACGGCGACGGCGGCCGCCAGCCCGACGGCCGTCCCGGCCGTGAACAGCACGGCGTCGAGGGCCACCGCCCGCTCGGTGCCGATCCAGTCCCGGCCGACCGCCAGGGCGCCGCCGCCGACCGCCAGCAGGGCCATCGCGAGGCAGCCGTAGAACGGGACCGTCGCCGGGTCGAGGAGGTCGGCGCGGGCCTGGTCGCCGTGGTGGGCCCAGTGCAGGGCGCGGGCGGCGAGGAGGACCACCAGCATGACGAGCGAGAGGGCCCAGGCGCCGGCGCACAGCGGGCGCAGGCCCTCGACGCGGACGGGGAGCGCGGCGCCGGCGGTGCCCACCACCGCGGTGCCCATCACGGAGGCGTACCAGTTGGGGCCGAGGTGGCGGACTGCCGCTGGGGTGACCATGGACCCACGGTCGCGCGAGCGGAGGCCGACGACCAGGGAGTTCGCCTCTATGGCGGCATAAGCTGGTCTTATGAGCGAGGCGAGCGGTGCGGCGGAGGAACGACGAGGGGCCGGATCACTGGCGCACCGGGTGCCCGACCTGGGCGCGCTGGAGCTGCTGCTGGCGGTCGCGCGGCTGGGCAGTCTCGGGGCGGCGGCCCGGGAGGTCGGCATCACACAGCCCGCGGCCAGCAGCCGGATCCGGTCGATGGAGCGCCAGCTGGGCGTGGCCCTCGTGGACCGCTCGCCGCGCGGCTCCCGGCTGACGGACGCGGGCGCCCTCGTCACCGACTGGGCCCGGCGGGTGGTGGAGGCGGCGGAGGCCTTCGACGCGGGCGCGCAGGCGCTGCGGGACCGCCGGGACTCACGGCTGCGGGTGGCGGCGAGCATGACCATCGCCGAGTACCTGCTGCCGGGCTGGCTGATCGCGCTGCGCACCCGGCGGCCCGACACCGCGGTGTCGCTGCTCGCCGGGAACTCGGCCGCGGTGGCCGAGCGGCTGCTCGCGGACGAGGCCGACGTCGGCTTCGTGGAGGGCCTGTCGGTGCCGTCCGGCCTGGACTCCGCGGTGATCGCCCACGACCGGCTGATCGTGGTGACGGCACCCGCCCATCCCTGGGCCCGCCGCCGGCGCCCCCTGGCGGCACAGGAGCTGGCGTCCACCCCGCTGATCCTCCGGGAGAAGGGCTCCGGCACCCGCCAGGTCCTGGACGCCGCCCTGGGCGGCCTGGCCCGCCCGCTGATCGAGCTGTCCTCCACCACCGCGGTCAAGGCCTCGGCGGTCAGCGGCGCGGGCCCCGCGGTGCTGAGCGAACTCGCGGTGGGCGACGAACTCTCCCTGCGCCGGCTCGTCAGCATCCCGGTGGACGGCGTCGCCCTCCGGCGTGACCTGCGCGCCGTCTGGCCGACGGGCCACCGCCCGGTGGGCCCCGCCCGCGACCTCCTCTCCCTGACCCGCTCCCGCCCCGCCCACCCGGCCTGAAGTACCCGCTGCGCACCGCCGGAGGGATGCCATCCCTCCGCGCGGTCAGCGGCGCGATGCCGCCCGCGTTCGCCCCGACGGTGACGTCCGCGCGGTGCGCGCCACGGCCGGGCAGCAGGTCCTCGCCTTCCTGGGCGAACGCAGGCGAGGCGTGGGCGGGGCGCACCGGCAGACGAGGGTGAGTCCGCCGGCGCACCCCCGGTGGAAAACCGTTGGCGCGGCCGCGTTGGCACTCGCCACCATGGCCCGCATGGCCTCCACCGCCCCGCCCGCCACCGGCGTCCGTACTCCCTGGGAAGGACTTCCCGAGGCCGTCACGGACGCCGTCGCCGAGCTGCTCGGGGCGGCTGTGGTGGACGCCGTGACCCAGCCGGGGGGCTTCTCGCCCGGTGTGGCCGCCCGGGTCCGTACCGCCGGGGGCCGGCGGGCCTTCGTGAAGGCGGTCAGCGCGGACGCCAACCCGCACAGCCCGTCCATGCACAGCGCCGAGGCCCGCAACGCCGCCGCCCTCCCGGCGACCGTGCCCGCGCCCCGCCTGCTCGGCACGTACGGCGACGGCACCTGGGTCGCCCTCGTCTTCGAGGACGTCGCCGGGCACCAGCCCCACGTCCCGTGGCGGCCGGCCGAGCTGCGGCTGGTCCTCGACGCCGTCGGCGAGCTGAGCCGCGGCCTCACCCCGTCGCCGGTCGCCGCCCCGCCCGTCGCCGAAGCGATGGCCGGCGGCTTCGGCGGCTGGCGGCAACTGCTCGACGGGGCACAGGGCGATGTCACCGGGCGGCTCGACCCGTGGGCCGTCTCCCGGCTGCCCGAGCTCGCCGAGCTGGCCGACGCCTGGCCCGGGGCCGCGTCCGGTGAGACGCTCGCCCATGGCGACCTGCGTGCCGACAACATCCTCCTCACCGGCGAGGAGAACGGCCACGGCGTCGTCTTCGTCGACTGGCCGCACGCCGTGCGCGCCGCGCCGTGGTTCGACCTGCTGGTGATGCTGCCGTGCGTGCGGGCCCAGGCCGGACCGGATCCGGAGGAGCTGTTCACCGCGCATCCGGTGGGCCGGGACGCCGATCCGGCCGCGGTCACCGCCACCCTGGCCGCCCTCACCGGCTACTTCCTGAGCCACTCGCTCCAGCCCCCGCCCCCGGGCATCCCCACGGTCCGTGCCTTCCAGCGGGCGCAGGGAGAGGCGGCCCTGACGTGGCTCAGGAAGCGGCTCGCCGCAGGCTCAGGTGCGCTGCGGGGCTGACGAGCCGGACGCCGCCCGGATCAGCGCCCGTACGACCCGGAGGTCCTCGCCCATCTCCGGATGCCACTGCACGCCCAGCACCCAGCCGGCGGACGGCAGTTCCAGGGCCTCCACCGTGCCGTCGGCCGCGTACGCCGAGGGGACGAGGCCCTCGCCGAGGCGGTCCACGGCCTGGTGGTGGTAGGTCGGCACGGTCGTCTCCTCCGGCACGGCCTCGGCGTACAGGGTGCCCGGAACCGGCTTGACCGGGTGGCCGCCGAACACGCCGACCACCTCCGCGTGCCCGTCGAGGTGCTGCACGAGCGTGCCGCCGAGGGCCACGTTCAGCAGCTGCATGCCCCGGCAGACGCCGAGCAGCGGAACGCGCGCGGCCAGCGCCGCGTCGATCAGGGCGAGTTCCCAGGCGTCCCGCTCGGGCGCGGGCGGGCCCGTGCGCGGGGAGCGTTCGGCACCGTAGCGGGCGGGGTCCACGTCCGGGCCGCCCGCGACGACCAGGCCGTCCAGCCGGGCCACCGTGGCCGCCGCGTGCGCGGGGTCGTCCGGCGGGAGCATCGCGGCCAGTCCTCCGGCGCGCTGCACCAGACGCGGATAGGCGGCGGGCAGCAGGGCGGCCTCCAGCTCCCAGACGCCCCAGCGCGCCCCCGTCTCCAGGTACGTGCTCACACCGATCAGCGGTCGTCCGGTCACGCGGGCCTCCCAGCGATCCAATGGTTCACGTGCACACCTTTGCAGAGCCCGCTCAGGCCAGAAAGCCCCGCAGCAGCGCCGCCGTCCCCGCGCAGTGCTCCCGCATCATCTCCCGCGCCCCGTCCGCGTCCCCTTCCAGCACCGCCTCGACGAGCGCGGTGTGCTGCCGCTGAGAGTGCTCCAGGTTGCGGACCAGCAGCGGGATGCAGTCCAGCAGGTCGTTCACCGTCGCCCGGACCGCCGCGTACCGCGCGGTCAGGCTCGGCGAGCCGCACAGCTCGGCCAGCGTGAGGTGGAGCAGGGTGTCCAGCCGGCGGTAGTCGGCGAGCGGCGCGTCGTGCGTACGGGCCAGCGCCCCGCGCAGCCGGTCCGCCTGCGCACCGGTCAGCCCGTGCGCGGCGCACAGCCCGGCCGCGCCCACCTCCAGCACCTCACGGAAGCGGAGCACGTCCTCGATGTCGACCTCGGCGATCCGCCGCCGCAACTCGTCCTCGCCGCCCACGTCCGTGCGCGGCAGCACGAACGTGCCGCCGTACCGCCCGCGCCGGGACTCCACCAGGCCCTGGTCCTGGAGCACCTTCAGCACCTCGCGCAGCGTCACCCGGCTGATGCCCAGCCGCTCCGCCAGTTCCCGCTCGGCGGGCAGCCGATCCCCGCCCGGCACCAGGCCGAGCCGGACCACCTGGAGGATCTGCTCCAGCGCCTCCTCGAAGCCGTTGCCCGCCCGCACCGGCCGCAGCACCGGCGTGAGCCGGTCGCCGAGACCGCCGTCGGCATCCACTGACATCCGGCCGCGCCCCCTTCCCAAGCAATGGTTCTCGGCAATACCTTATGGCTCCCGGCCCGGCCGAAGAAGCGCGAAGAAGCGCGAAAGAGCGCGAAGAAGCCTGAGGAGGCTCTCCCGTGGCAGACCGCACACCCCCGCTCGGCGTCGAGGAACTGCACGCCCTCGTCGCAGGCGGTGAGATCGACACTGTCGTCCTGGCCTTCCCCGACATGCAAGGGCGGCTCCAGGGCAAGCGGTTCGCCGCCCGCTTCTTCCTCGAAGAGGTCCTCCAGCACGGCACCGAGGGCTGCAACTACCTCCTCGCCGTCGACACCGAGATGAACACCGTCGACGGCTACGCCATGTCCTCCTGGGACCGCGGGTACGGCGACTTCGCCATGCACCCCGACCTGTCCACCCTCCGCCGCGTCCCCTGGAACGAGGGCACGGCCATGCTGATCGCCGACCTCGCCTGGAACGACGGCTCCCCGGTGGTGGCCGCCCCGCGACAGATACTGCGCCGGCAGTTGGACCGGCTCGCCGAGCTCGGCTACACCGCGCAGGTCGGCACCGAGCTGGAGTTCATCGTCTTCAAGGACACCTACGAACAGGCCTGGGACGCCGGCTACCGCGGGCTCACCCCCGCCAACCAGTACAACATCGACTACTCGGTCCTCGGCACCGGCCGCATCGAGCCGCTGCTGCGCCGCATCCGCAACGAGATGGCCGGCGCCGGCCTGACCGTCGAGTCCGCCAAGGGCGAGTGCAACCCCGGCCAGCACGAGATCGCCTTCCGCTACGACGAGGCCCTCGTCACCTGCGACCAGCACGCCATCTACAAGACAGGCGCCAAGGAGATCGCCGCCCAGGAGGGCATGTCCCTCACCTTCATGGCCAAGTACAACGAGCGCGAGGGCAACTCCTGCCACATCCACCTCTCCCTCGCCGACGCCGACGGCACCAACGCGATGGCCGGACCCGAGGGGATGTCCGAGGTCATGCGCCACTTCCTCGCCGGACAGCTCGCCGCGCTCCGCGACTTCTCCCTGCTCTACGCCCCGAACATCAACTCCTACAAGCGCTTCCAGTCCGGGTCCTTCGCGCCCACCGCGGTCGCCTGGGGCCACGACAACCGCACCTGCGCCCTCAGGGTCGTCGGCCACGGCCGCTCCCTGCGCTTCGAGAACCGGCTGCCCGGCGGCGACGTCAACCCGCACCTGGCGGTGGCGGGACTGGTGGCGGCGGGGCTGTACGGCATCGAGCAGAAGCTGGAACTGCCCGACGCCTGCCCCGGCAACGCCTACACCGCCGACTTCGCGCACGTGCCCACCACCCTGCGGGAAGCCGCCGATCTCTGGGAGAACAGCCCGATCGCGCGGGCCGCCTTCGGCGACGAGGTCGTCGCGCACTACCGCAACATGGCGCGCGTCGAACTCGACGCCTTCGACGCCGCGGTCACCGACTGGGAGCTGCGCCGCTCCTTCGAACGCATGTGAAAGGTCATCACGTGTCCGACCCGCACGAGCTGAAGGTCCTCAACCCCGCCACCGAGGAGGTCGTCGCCACCGTCCCCGCCGCCACGGCGGAGGACGTGGACGCCGCCGTCGTACGCGCCGCGCGGGTCCAGACGCGGTGGGCCGCCCTCCCGCCCGCCGACCGGACCCGGCTGCTGCGCCGCTTCGCCGACACCGTCGACGCCCATGTCGAGGAACTGGCCCTGCTGGAGGTCCGCGAGGCCGGCCACACCGTCGGCAACGCCCGCTGGGAGGCCGGCAACGCCCGCGACCTGCTGCTGTACGCGGCCGGCGGCGCCGAACGCCTGCTCGGCAGGCAGATCCCGGCCCCCGGCGGCTGGAACGTCACCTTCCACGAACCCCTCGGCGTCGTCGGCGTGATCGCCCCCTGGAACTTCCCCATGCCCATCGCCGCCTGGGGCTCCTTCCCGGCCCTGGCCGCGGGCAACGCCGTCGTCCTCAAACCCGCCGAGACCACCCCGCTCACCGCCCTCCGCCTGGCCGAACTGGCCCTGGAGGCGGGCCTGCCCGAGCACCTGTTCCAGGTGCTCCCCGGGTACGGCCACACCGCGGGACGCGCCCTGGTCGACCACCCCGACGTCGCCAAGATCGTGTTCACCGGCTCGACCCGCACCGGCCGCGAGGTCATGGAGCGCTGCGCCCGGCTGGTCAAGCCGGTCACCCTGGAACTCGGCGGCAAGAGCCCGAACATCGTCTTCGCCGACGCCGACCTCAAGTCCGCCCTCGACCCCTTCTCCTTCCTGGACAACTCCGGCCAGGACTGCTGCGCCCGCACCCGCATCCTCGTCCAGGAGACGGTGTACGACGCGGCCCGCGACTTCCTCGCCGACGCGCTGGCCGCCGTGGTCGTGGGCGACCCGGCCGACGAGAGGACCGGGATGGGCCCGCTGATCTCCCGTCAGCAGCTCGACCGCGTACGGTCCTACGTCCCCGAAGCCGCCCCTGCCCTGCGCGGCAGCGCACCGGACGGGCCCGGCTTCTGGTTCCCGCCGACCGTGCTCACCGGCGAACGGCCCGACTCCGCCGCGGCCCGCGAGGAGATCTTCGGCCCGGTCGCCGTCCTCCTGCCCTTCACCGACGAGCAGGACGCGATCCGCCTCGCCAACGACACCCCGTACGGCCTCTCCGGCTCCGTCTGGACCCGCGACGTCGGCCGCGCGCTGCGCGTCTCCCAGGCCGTCCGCGCGGGCAACCTGTCCGTCAACTCCCACTCCAGCGTCCGCTACTGGACCCCGTTCGGCGGATTCAAGCAGTCCGGCCTCGGCCGCGAACTCGGGCCCGAGGCCCTGACCGCCTTCACCGAAACCAAGAACGTCTTCATCAGCACGGAGGCCTGAGCCGCACATGACCGCAGACAACATTTGCCGCCGCCTGGTCGGCCGCACCGCCGTCGTCACCGGAGCCGGCAGCGGCATCGGCCTCGCCACCGCACGCCGGCTCGCCTCCGAGGGCGCGCACGTCGTGTGCGGCGACGTGGACGAGACCCGGGGCAAGGCCGCCGCCGAGGAGGTCGGCGGACTCTTCGTGAAGGTCGACGTCACCGACCCCGAGCAGGTCGAGGCCCTCTTCAAGGCCGCCCACGACACCTACGGCAGCGTCGACATCGCCTTCAACAACGCCGGCATCTCCCCGCCGGACGACGACTCCATCCTGGAGACGGGCCTGGAGGCCTGGAAGCGCGTCCAGGAGGTCAACCTCACCTCCGTCTACCTGTGCTGCAAGGCCGCCATCCCCTACATGCGCAGCCAGGGCAGGGGCTCCATCATCAACACCGCGTCCTTCGTCGCCCGCATGGGCGCGGCCACCTCGCAGATCTCCTACACCGCCTCCAAGGGCGGCGTCCTCGCCATGTCCCGCGAACTGGGCGTGCAGTTCGCCCGGGAGGGCATCCGCGTCAACGCCCTCTGCCCGGGCCCGGTCAACACGCCCCTCCTCCAAGAGCTGTTCGCCAAGGACCCCGAGCGGGCCGCCCGCCGCCTGGTGCACATCCCGGTCGGCCGGTTCGCCGAGGCCGAGGAGATCGCCGCCGCCGTCGCCTTCCTGGCCAGCGACGACTCCTCCTTCGTCAACGCCACCGACTTCCTGGTGGACGGCGGGATCTCGGGCGCGTACGTCACCCCGCTCTAGGACGTCACCGGGCGTTCCCGGCATACCGGGGCGCGGGTCACAGGAACGTGTGGCCCTCGCCCCGGTACGTCGGCGCCGTGGCCGTCACCGCGTCCCCCTCGATCAGGTGCAGGACGTCGAACCGCTCGCACAGCTCACCGGCCTTCGCGTGCCGGAACCACACCTTGTCGCCGATCAGCAGGTCGTCGGCGGGCGAGCCGAGCAGCGGGGTCTGCACCTCGCCGGGCCCCTCCTGAGGGTCGTACCGCAGTCCCTCCGGCAGGTACGGCACCGGCAGCCGGTCGGGGCCAGGAGCGCCGGAGGCGGGATAGCCGCCGCCGAGCACGGTGACGACGCCCACCCCCGGCCGCCGTACCACCGGCATGGCGAAGAGGGCGGCGGGGCGGCCGGTGAACGAGGTGTAGTTGTCGAACAGGCGCGGCACGTACAGCCCCGAACCGGCCCCGATCTCCGTGACGGAGGATTCCGCCGCGGTGTGCTGCACACTGCCCGTGCCACCGCCGTTGACGAACTCCAGCTCGGGCGCCACCGCCCGGACCGCCCGCACCACCGCGGCCCGCCGCTCGGCGAGTTCCCGGCGGGCGGTGGCCTGCATCAACCGGACGGCGCGGGACCGGAAGGGGCGGCCCGCGACCGCGTCCCCGACCCCGGCGATGTGCCCCTCGTACGCCATGATCCCCACCAGCCGGAAACCCGGCCGCCGGCTCACGGCCCGCGCCAGGTCGGCCACCTGGGCGGGGGAGTGCAGCGGCGAACGGCGCGCCCCCACCCGCACCCGCCCGCCGAGCAGCTTCAGCGAGGTGTCCAACTCCAGGCAGACCCGCACCACTTCACGGCCACCGGCACGGGCGGCGTCGATCAGATCCAGCTGGGCGAGGTCGTCGATCATCACCGTGACGGCGGCGGCGAGCTTGGGATCGCCGGCCAGCTCCGCGTAACCGGTCCGGTCGACGGACGGGTAGGCGAGCAGCACGTCGTCGAAGCCGGAGCGGGCGAGCCACAGGGACTCGGCCAGCGTGAACGACATGATGCCGGCGAACCCGTCCTTCGCCAGCACCCGCTCCAGCAGGGCCCGGCAGCGCACGGACTTGCTGGCCACGCGGATCGGCTTGCCGCCGGCCCGCCGGACGAGATCGTCCGCGTTGGCGTCGAAGGCGTCCAGGTCCACGATCGCGAGAGGGGCGTCGAGATGGGCGGTGGCCCTGTCGTAACGGGCCCGGTCGGAGGCGCGCGCAGTCATGCACGAAGCCTGCCAGACAGGATTACCGCAGGGTAGGGGGACGTTCCGGGCAGAAGCCCCGGGCTCGTGGACTGGTTCCCGTTCGACCGTGGTCAAGCCGTAGAGTGACGCGCACACGCACAGTGGAACCACCCCGGCCGCTTGCTCCGCACCGGGATGCCGGTCCACGCGTGCGGGTATGCGTAATGGCACGAGGAAGCGGGGGGTGCATGAGCACGGAAGCGCGGCACGCCCCCATCCCGCCACGCCCCTCCCACAACCCCACCCCGCCGGGCGCCGACGCCCCGGAAGGGGAGTCGGCGACGGCCGAGGCGGCCCCCGGCCGCACCGAGCCCGGTGACACTCCTGCGGCCGCGCGTCCGACGTCGGGCAACGCTTCGTCCGGTTCACCCGGGCGTCCGCCGGCCGGTGACGGCCCCTCCGCTTCGCGTCCGGCGAGCGGTGGCGCTCCGTCCGGTTCGCGTGCGGTGGACGGGAGCACGGGTTCGGGTGCGCGGGTGACGGGCGGCGGCGCGGCTTCGGGGTCGCGGGTGGCGGGCGGTACCGGCGGTGCCTCCGCGGGGGCGCGTACGGTGGCCGGCGACGGCTCCTCCGGCACGCGTACGGCGACCGGCGGGGCGCCTGCCGGCGTGCGTCGGCCGAGTCCGCCGGTGCGGCCGAACTCCGGTGCGCCGGGGGACGGGAAGGCGACCCGTCCCGGCTCGGGCGGGCCGGGCTCGCGGCCCGATTTCCCCTATGTCCGTCCCGCCTTCGCGGCGCGGCACCCCAGCCCGACGGCCCCACCGGCCCCCACGGCCCCGCCCCCACCCGCCTCCGCCCGCTTCCCCGACGCCCCGCCGACCGCAGGCCGTGAGCCGCGCGAGACCGGCACCCCCGCGGCGGACCGAATCCCGTCCCGGCCCGGTCACCGCCCCACCGTGCCGCCCCGGCCGGCCCGCCCCCCGGCCGAAACCCCCTCGGAGACGACTGCCCGGCTGCGCCGGATCCTGTCGGCGACGAAGCCCGACGCGGTGAGTGGTGACACGCCCCGCGCGGCCGCCCAGGACACGCGCACCCCGACCGTGACGGCGCCCGTACCGACCCCCGACCCGGCCCTCTCCTGGAGCGCGGCGGTACCGGCCGTCGTGACGTTCGGGCAGGCCGAGGGGTACGACGAGCGCGGGCGGCCCCGGCCGCTGGGCGCGCGGGTGGGGCCCCGCACCGCCGCTGCCGCCGCCTGTTTCGTCCTCGGACTCGGGCTCATCGGCGGTGCGGTGACCGGGAGTTGGCTCACCGGGGACGGCGGGAGCACCGGGCCCGGGACCGGCTACGCCGCGGCCGCCGACCTGTGGCACAGCGTGCCCGTCGACGACCTCTTCCCGCCCACCGTGGAGGGCACCGGCGCGGGCCCCGGCGGCGCCGACCGCACCTGGACGCGGATCGCCGTCGCCCCGGACAGCGGCTGCGCGGACGCCTTCGACCCGCTGCTCAGGAAGGCGCTCGCCCCCGTCGGCTGCCGGCGGCTGCTGCGGGCCACCTACACCGACGCCACCCAGAGCTACGTCACCACCGTCGGCCTGCTCTTCACCAAGGCCGACCCGGCCGCCATGAGCTCCCTGGCCCGCCGCTTCCAGAGCGAGGGCCTCGGCGGCCGGACCGACCTGATGCCCCGCCCGTACGCCGCGAAGGGCACCGTCGCCGCGGCCTTCGGCGACAAGCAGCGCGCCTCCTGGTCCATCTCCGTCCTCACCGACGCCCCGGTGGTCGCCTACGCCGTCTCCGGCTGGGCCGACGGCCGCACCGTCGACGACCCGCAGCCCGCGGCGGAGGCCATACGCTCCGGCGCCACCTCGGCCCCCGCCCAGGCGGGACTGGGCAACGAGGCGCAGGGCCTGGCCGACCGCATCGAACGGCGCCTGCGCAAGACCGTCAGCTCGGCCTCGGAGAGCCCCTCATGAACCGTAGGACCGGTGCGGCCCTGAGCCTTCTCCTCGCCGGCTCGATCGCCCTCCTGCCGTCCACCGCGGCGTACGCCGACGGCATCCGCGCCCAGCAGTGGGCCCTGTCGGCGATGCACACCCAGGAGGCCTGGCGCACCACCAAGGGCAAGGGCATCACCGTCGCCGTCCTGGACACCGGCGTCGAGGACGACCACCCGGACCTGGTGGGCAACGTCCTGCCCGGCAAGGACATGATCAAGTTCGGCGCCCAGCGCGGCGACCGCGCCTGGGCCCGGCACGGCACCGCGATGGCCGGCATCATCGCCGGTCACGGACACGGACCCGGCAACGGCGACGGCGTCATGGGCATCGCCCCCGAGGCGAAGATCCTCCCCGTCCGCGTGATCCTGGAGGACGGCGACTCCGCCCGCGGCAAGGCCCGCGCCACCCGCGGCAACGCCCTCGCCGAGGGCATCCGCTGGGCCGCCGACCAGGGCGTCGACGTCATCAACCTCTCCCTCGGCGACGACTCCGCCTCCGCCCACCCCGAACCCAGCGAGGACGAGGCCGTCCAGTACGCCCTGAACAAGGGCGTCGTGGTCGTCGCCTCGGCCGGCAACGGCGGCAAGAAGGGCGACCACATCTCCTACCCGGCCGCCTACCCGGGCGTCATCGCCGCGACCGCCGTCGACCGCTACGGCACCCGCGCCGACTTCTCCACCCGCCGCTGGTACGCGACGGTCAGTGCCCCCGGCGTCGACGTCGTCATCGCCGACCCGGACCACAAGTACTACGAGGGGTGGGGGACGAGCGCGGCCTCCGCCTTCGTCTCCGGCGCCGTCGCGCTGGTCAAGGCCGCCCACCCCGGCCTGACCCCGGCCCAGACGAAGAAGCTGCTCGAAGACACCGCCCGGGACGCCCCCAGCGGCGGCCGCGACGACTCCCGCGGCTTCGGCATGATCGACCCCGCGGCCGCCATCAAGGCCGCCGCGAGCCTCGAGCCGGAGGGCATACGGGCCGCGTCCCACGGCGAGAAGTACTTCGGCTCGGGCCCGGACAGCGCCGAGGCCACCGGCGGCGCGTCCAGCTGGGCGGGACCGCTGGCCGGCAGCACCGGCGGGGTGCTCCTGGTGGCGGCGGGCGTCCTGTGGCGGCGCCGCCGCGAGGAGCGGGACCCAGGACGGTTGGACGGCTAGGCGGCTGTACGGCTAGGCGGCTGTACGGCTGCTGAGCCCGCCGCCCGTCACCCCTGCTCGGACGCCGTGGACGAGGCCGGCGACGTGGCGTCGTCCCCGGTGAACACCGACACCGCCGCCTTCGCCGCCGCCTCGACCAGTGAGATGCCCGTCGCCTGGTCGGCGTTGCCGTTCGACAGCACGGCGACCAGGTAGTGGTCGCCGCCCGCCGTGACGCGCCCGATGCTGTTGACGTCCCAGAGGCCGGTCGTGCTGCGGGCCAGCCAGCCGTTCTTCAGCGCCCACGCGGAGCCGTCGGCCGCCGCGGAGACACCCCAGTCCTGGTCCGGCTCGATGGCCTTCATCAGCCCCTGGACATACGCCCGCGAGGCCTCGCTCAGCTTCGAGTCCTCCCCGAACACCTGCTGGAGCAGAACGAGTTGGTCCGCCGCGGTGGTCTGGGTCAGCCCCCACAGCTCGCCGTCGCCGCCCGTGGTGTCCGTGAGCCCGAACCGCTTGTTCGCCGCGTCGAGCCCGTCCGCCGTCCCGACGGCGTGCCACAGGGCTGTCGCGGAGTCGTTGTCGCTGTTCGCGATCATCTTCGTGGCGTACGCCTTCTCCGTCGCCGTGAGATGCCGGCCCGCGTCCTGGGCCTGCAACAGCAGCGTCGCCAGGATGTCGACCTTGACGATGCTCGCCGTGTCGAAGAGGGCGTCGCCGTACGAGGCGCTCGCACCGGAGTCCAGGTCCAGCACGGCCGTCGACACCTTCGCGGCCGCGGGCACGCCGACCGTCTTCATGGCCTTCGTCAGCCGCGCCTCGCGGTCCGCCGACGGCTCCGCCACGGGTTCCACCGATGCCTCCCCGCTCGCCGAGGCCGAGGAGGAGGGCGACGGCGACGCCGCCGAGGATACGGGGCCGGGTTGCGCCCGCGCCTTCACATACACGGTCCCCGCGGCCGTGCCGCCGACCACGGCGACGGCGGCGAGCGCGGTGTAGAGGAGCGGACGGCGCCGGGACGGGCGGGCGCGCCGGCGTCGGCCGGCTCTGGAGGACTCCATGCCCGCGATGCTCGGGGCGGGGACTGTGCGCCGGGTTAGACGGAAGTGAGAACCGCGTCAGGGAACACTGAGATTCCTGTGAAAGCCGTGACCGCGGGGTTTCAGGGGCCGCACAAGCCCAGCAGCTTCCCCCCTATAGGGTCGGTGACCGTGGCGAACAAGAACATTCCCGACCCCGGCTTCTCCGACGACGACGGCTCCGCCGACCCCCGGCTGAGCGCCGCGCTGGCCGCGTGGGCCGAGGACCGCGGCGCCGTCGGACCCGTCCTGGAGGCACTCAAGGGCGCGCGGCTGCTGGTTCCGGTGGTGGCGGTACTGGGCGAGGTCGAGGAGGACGAGAACGGGCTGCGCCGCGAGAAGACCAGCGACATGGCCGTGCCGACCTTGAAGGCCGGTTCCCGCACCGCCCTGCCCGCCTTCACCTCCACCGACTCGCTGGCCCGCTGGGACGCGGGGGCCCGGCCCGTCGCCGTACCCCTGCACCAGGCTCTCCAGGCCGCCGCGCACGAGAAGGCGGACACGATCGTGCTGGACATGTCCGGTCCGGTGCCCTTCGAGCTGACGGGCCCCGCGCTGCTCGCGCTGGCCGAGGGCCGTACGACGACCGACCCGCTGGCCGACCCGGCCGTCGTCGAGGCCGTGCGCACCGCCGTCGCCGCCGAACCCGCCGTACTCCGCGCCCACCTCGGCCCCGGCCGGGCGGACGGCACCCTCGCGCTGGTGCTCGACCCGGCCGCCGCCCCCGACGAGGCCGCACGCGCGGTCGCCCGGCGCCTGGCCGCCGACGACACACTCAGGGCCCGCCTGGTGCGCGGTCTCGACCTGGCACTGCTGCCGGCCGGGACGACGCCTCCGGGCGAGCCCTTGTTCGTACGCGGGTGAACGTACGCGCTCGTACGCGGATGAACCCGCGCGAGCCGGACTAGCGGTAGACCGGGCCGGTGTACTTCTCGCCGGGGCCCTGGCCCGGCTCGTCCGGGACGAGCGACGCCTCGCGGAACGCCAGCTGCAACGACTTCAGGCCGTCGCGCAGCGGCGCCGCGTGGAACGAGCTGATCTCGGTGGTGCTCGCGTCCAGCAGACCGGCGAGGGCGGTCACCAGCTTGCGGGCCTCGTCCAGGTCCTTGTACTTGTCGCCCTCCTCGGTCAGGCCCAGCTTCACGGCGGCGGCGCTCATCAGGTTGACGGCGACCGTCACGATCACCTCGACCGCGGGAACCTCGGCGATGTCGCGGGTCATCTCGTCGAAGTCGGGCTGCTCGGCGGGGCCGGAGGGGGAGGTCTCACTCATGCCCACACGATAAGCGGTCGCGTGCGGCGCCTTCCCGATTAGCCCTTCCCCATGGTTGCTGCTAACCTTGTGTAACGACCGGCTGGACATCACCGTGTCCGGCCCACAAGTGGAGGCTCCGATCTCCCACCTGACCGCCCTCCGGGACGGCAGGTCACCCCGGTCAGGCGGCCACCATCGTTCCGTACGGACGATGGAGTCGCCCGAAAGTGCGCCCCGCGTTCACCGCGACGGTGCTCCGGTAGTCATTGGAGCCCCGCCTGTGATCGTCCGGGGCATTTTTTGTGCTTCGGCGCGGTTAGGTCTTAACGCTAAAGACGTTACGCGGCTGTCCGCCAGACCGCCGTGTGGTGCTACCGAGGAGGATCCATCAGCGCCGAGCCCCGCATCAACGACCGGATTCGCGTTCCCGAGGTGCGACTTGTCGGTCCCAGTGGCGAGCAGGTGGGCATCGTCCCCCTGGCCAAGGCACTGGAGCTTGCGCAGGAGTACGACCTGGACCTGGTCGAGGTCGCGGCGAACGCCCGTCCGCCCGTGTGCAAGCTCATGGACTACGGGAAGTTCAAGTACGAGTCGGCCATGAAGGCCCGTGAGGCGCGCAAGAACCAGGCGCACACGGTCATCAAGGAGATGAAGCTCCGGCCGAAGATCGACCCGCACGACTATGACACCAAGAAGGGTCACGTCGTCCGGTTCCTCAAGCAGGGCGACAAGGTCAAGATCACGATCATGTTCCGTGGTCGCGAGCAGTCCCGGCCCGAGCTGGGCTACCGACTGCTGCAGCGTCTCGCGGAGGACGTCCAGGACCTCGGTTTCGTCGAGTCGAACCCGAAGCAGGACGGCCGAAACATGATCATGGTTCTCGGTCCGCACAAGAAGAAGACCGAGGCGATGGCCGAGGCCAGGCAGGCGCAGGAAGCCCGCAAGGCGGAAGCGAAGGCCAACCCCGGTCGGTCGCAGAACCCTGCCGAGGCGGAGGCCGAGGCCGAGGTCGAGGCGCCGTCCGAGGTCGAGGCGCCGTCCGAGGCACCTGCCGAGGCGTGATCCCGGGGGACGCGAGTCCCCAGGACGTAACCGATACAAGAACGACGCTCCACCGTGCCCGGTTTTCGCGACCGGGCATCGGAGCGCCACCGACGAGGAGAGAACGGCGCTATGCCGAAGAACAAGTCGCACAGCGGTGCCAGCAAGCGCTTCAAGGTCACCGGCTCCGGCAAGGTGCTCCGTGAGCGCGCCGGCAAGCGCCACCTGCTCGAGCACAAGTCGTCCCGCGTGACGCGTCGCCTCACCGGCAACGCCGAGATGGCCCCGGGCGACGCCGCGAAGATCAAGAAGCTTCTCGGCAAGTGACGTGGCGGCGCCGACCGAGCGCCGTACGTCTGGACCGGGACCCAATCGTTTCCGGGTCGTGTGAGTACCCCCACGGCCCCGCTACAAGGAGTTAACAAGTGGCACGCGTCAAGCGGGCAGTCAACGCCCACAAGAAGCGCCGGGCGATCCTCGAGCAGGCTTCCGGCTACCGCGGTCAGCGTTCGCGTCTGTACCGCAAGGCCAAGGAGCAGGTCACCCACTCGCTGGTCTACAACTACAACGACCGCAAGAAGCGCAAGGGTGACTTCCGTCAGCTGTGGATCCAGCGCATCAACGCCGCTGCCCGCGCCAACGGCATCACGTACAACCGCTTCATCCAGGGTCTGAAGGCCGCGAACGTCGAGGTCGACCGCAAGATCCTGGCCGAGCTGGCCGTCAACGACGCGAACGCGTTCGCCGCGCTCGTCGAGGTCGCGCAGAAGGCGCTGCCGTCGGACGTCAACGCGCCGAAGGCCGCGTGACGCTGCGCTGGCCTCAGCCAACGTGACTACAGGACCCGCAGGCTACGAGCCTGCGGGTCCTGCGCTTGCGGCAAGCCGCGCCGCCGCTGCGGGCAGTCGTGCCGCTGGGGCGGCACGGGTGGGCGCAGCGGCACCCGGCCAGCGCCGGTGAGCGTCCCTCTGCGGTGACCTCGACCCGCTGCGCGTCGCAACGCCGGGTTCGGCACCGCCGAAAACCGCCGTCGTGGCCGAGCGCCGTCGCGGCGGCGAAGAGGCGCCGCAGCGAACCGGCACCGACCAGCACTCGTGAACATCCGAAGGTGAACCCATGCCCCCCGCCACCCCCGAGCTGATCTCACCCCGTTCCGCACGTGTGGCTGCCGCGCGGCGGCTCGGCAAGCGGAACTTCCGGGGGAAGGACCGGCTGTTCCTCACGGAGGGGCCGCAGGCCGTCAGGGAGGCTGCCGGGCATCACGTGGACGGCACGCCCACGCTGGTCGAGCTGTTCGCCACGGTCGAGGCCGCGGAACGGTACGCCGACATCGTCGGAGCGGCCCGGGACGTCGGGGCCCGTGTGCACCTCGCCGCCGAGGACGTCATCGCCGACATCTCCACCACCGTCACCCCACAGGGGCTGGTCGGGGTCTGCCGGTTCCTGGACACGTCCTTCGAGGACGTCCTCGCAGCCCGGCCCAAGCTCGTCGCCGTGCTCGCCCATGTACGGGACCCGGGCAACGCCGGGACCGTACTCCGGTGTGCCGACGCGGCCGGCGCCGAGGCCGTGATCCTCACCGACGCCTCCGTCGACCTGTACAACCCGAAGGCCGTCCGCGCCTCCGTGGGCTCGCTGTTCCACCTGCCCGTCGCCGTGGGCGTGCCCGTCGAGCAGGCCGTGGCGGGACTGAAGAGCGCCGGTGTCCGCATCCTCGCCGCGGACGGCGCCGGTGACCGCGATCTCGACGACGAACTCGACAAGGGCACCATGGGCGGCCCCACCGCATGGGTGTTCGGAAACGAGGCCTGGGGGCTCCCGGAGGAGACCCGCGCGCTCGCGGACGCCGTCGTGCGCGTCCCGATCCACGGAAAGGCCGAGAGTCTGAACCTCGCCACCGCCGCCGCCGTATGTCTCTACGCGTCAGCCCGTGCGCAGCGCGCCTCCGGAGGGTGCCGCTCCGTCACCCACAGCTAGTAGGGTGACCAGCTCGGGGCCCTGCGCCGTCTGAGAGGTGGGGTACGGGGATGAGTGTCGTCGGCACCAGCACGGCGCCGGAAGGGCGGGACGTGCGACGCACACCCGCGTCCCGGCACGCCGACCTCACCGAGCTCGGCATCGACCCGGACGACCTGCCCGACGGTCTCGTCGTCGCCGACGAGGACGGCCGGGTCATCTGCTTCAACGCCGCCGCCGAGCGCATCACCGCGGTCCGCGCCGCCGACGCCCTCGGACAGCGTCTGGAGAAGGCCCTGCCCTTAGAGGACCTGGAGGGACGGCGCTGGTGGCAGCTCACCGACCCCTACGGCGGGCTCGCCATCCGGGTCCGGCAGCCCGAGCGCAACCTCCTGCTCCCCGGCGTCCGGGAGGTCCTCGTCTCCGTCCGCTACGTGCGCGCCGAACCCACCGGACCCGTCCGCCGCGTCGTCGTCACCCTCCGCGACACCGAGGCCCGCCGCCGCACCGAACGCAGTCACGCCGAGCTGATCGCCACCGTCGCCCACGAGCTGCGCTCCCCGCTCACCTCCGTCAAGGGCTTCACCGCCACCCTGCTCGCCAAGTGGGAGCGGTTCACGGACGACCAGAAGCGGCTGATGCTGGAGACCGTCGACGCGGACGCCGACCGGGTCACCCGGCTCATCGCCGAGCTGCTCGACATCTCGCGCATCGACTCGGGGCGCCTGGAGGTCCGCCGCCAGCTCGTGGACATAGGCGCCGCCGTCGGGCGGCACATCCAGGCCTACGTAGCCGCCGGACAGCCCGCCGACCGCTTCCTGCTCCGCATCGAGCAGCCGCTGCCCGCCCTCTGGGCCGACCCCGACAAGGTCGACCAGGTGCTCAGCAACCTCATCGAAAATGCGGTGCGGCACGGCGAGGGAACCGTCACCATTGACGTGACGCCCTCGGCATCCCCGCGCGAGGGCGAGGACGGCGAGAACGCAGCCACGTCGGTCACGGTGAGCGACGAAGGGCCCGGCATCCCGGAGGAGTCCATGAACCGCGTCTTCACCCGCTTCTGGCGGGGCAGCAAGCGCGGCGGCACCGGCCTCGGGCTCTACATCGTCAAGGGCATCGTCGAGGCCCACGGCGGCACTATCACGGTCGGCCGCGCCCCCGGCGGCGGCGCCGAGTTCCGATTTACGTTGCCCGTGGGCGCCCCGGCGTATCTCGCCTGAGCCGCCCGCGGGCGCATCCGCGTTCCCCGACCCCGTTAGACTCGGCCATTGGCACCTTTGTGTCCAAAACCAGAGACGGATCGTCCAGGTCCGGGTCGAAGACGGGGCACACCAGCCAGCCAATCGGAAGCACGGGAAGAGATGTCGGCACCGAATAAGTCGTACGACCCTGTAGAGGTCGAGGCGTTGAAACCGGAAGAGATCGAGCGCATGCGGGACGAGGCGCTCGCCGCCTTCGCCGCCGCGGACTCCCTCGACGCGCTCCACGAGGCCAAGGTCGCCCACACCGGCCCCGCCTCCCCGCTGGCCCTCGCCAACCGCGAGATCGGCGCCCTGCCCCCGCACGCCAAGGCCGACGCCGGCAAGCGCGTCGGCATGGCCCGCGGCGCCGTCAACAAGGCGCTCGCCGGCCGCCAGGCCGAGCTGGAGGCCGAGCGGGATGCCCGCGTGCTGGTCGAGGAGGCGGTCGACGTCACGCTGCCCCACGACCGCGTCCCGGCCGGCGCCCGCCACCCGCTCACCACCCTGTCGGAGCGGATCGAGGACATCTTCGTGGCCATGGGCTACGAGGTCGCCGAGGGCCCGCAGGTCGAGGCCGAGTGGTTCAACTTCGACGCCCTCAACATCGGCCCGGACCACCCGGCGCGCGGGGAGGCCGACACGTTCTTCGTGCAGGGCCCTGACGGCGGCACCGAGTCCGGCGTCGTGCTGCGCACCCACACCTCGCCGGTCCAGATCCGCTCCCTGCTGGGGCGCGAACTGCCGGTCTACGTGATCTGCCCCGGCCGCGTCTACCGCACCGACGAGCTGGACGCCACGCACACGCCCGTCTTCCACCAGGTCGAGCTGCTCGCCGTCGACGAGGGCCTGACCATGGCCGACCTCAAGGGCACCCTGGACCACATGGTCCAGTCGCTGTTCGGCGAGGGCATGAAGACCCGGCTGCGGCCGAACTTCTTCCCGTTCACCGAGCCGAGCGCCGAGATGGACATGCTCTGCTACGTCTGCAAGGGCGAGTCCGTCGGCAACCCCGACCGGCCCTGCCGCACCTGCTCCAGCGAAGGCTGGATCGAGCTGGGCGGCTGCGGCATGGTCAACCCGCGGGTGCTCACCGCCTGCGGCGTCGACCCGGAGAAGTACAGCGGCTTCGCCTTCGGATTCGGCATCGAGCGGATGCTGATGTTCCGCCACAACGTCGAGGACATGCGAGACATGGTCGAGGGTGACGTCCGGTTCACCCGGCCGTTCGGGATGGAGATCTGATGCGGGTCCCGCTTTCTTGGCTGCGGGAGTACGTCGACCTGCCGGCGACTCTGACCGGGCGCGACGTCCAGGCCAAGCTCATTTCGGCCGGTCTCGAGGTGGAGACCGTCGAGCAGCTCGGCGCCGACCTCAAGGGGCCGCTGGTCGTCGGCCAGGTGCTGACCATCGAGGAGCTTGAGGGCTTCAAGAAGCCGATCCGCTTCTGCACCGTCGACGTCGGCCGGGCCAACGGGACCGGCGAGCCCCAGGAGATCGTCTGCGGCGCCCGCAACTTCGCGGTCGGCGACAAGGTCGTCGTGGTCCTGCCGGGTGCCACCCTGCCCGGCGGCTTCTCCATCGCCGCCCGCAAGACGTACGGCAAGACCTCCCACGGCATGATCTGCTCCAGCGACGAGCTGGGCATGGGCGACGACGGCAACCACGGCATCATCGTGCTGCCCCCGGAGACCGAGGTCGGCAAGGACGCCATCGAGCTGCTTGAGCTGGTCGACGAGGTCCTCGACATCGCCGTCACCGCCAACCGCGGCGACTGCCTGTCCATCCGCGGCGTCGCCCGCGAGACCGCCATCGCCTACGGCCTGCCGCTGCGCGACCCGGCGCTCATCGACGTACCCGGCCCGAACGCCTTCGGCTACCCGGTCCAGGTCTCCGACCCGTACGGCTGCGACCGCTTCACCGCCCGCACCGTCACCGGCCTGAGCCCCGAGGCGCGCTCCCCGATCTGGCTCCAGCGCCGGCTCCAGAAGGTCGGCATGCGCCCGATCTCGCTCGCCGTCGACGTCACCAACTACGTGATGATGGAGCTGGGCCAGCCCCTGCACGCCTACGACCGGCAGCTGGTCCAGGGCACGATCGGGGTGCGCCGGGCCGAGGAGGGCGAGAAGCTCGTCACCCTCGACGGCGTCGAGCGCAAGCTGCACGCCGAGGACCTGGTCATCACCGACGAGCGCGGTCCGATCGGCCTGGCCGGAGTCATGGGCGGCGCCAACACGGAGATCGCCGACCACGGCGACCTCGACAACGCCTCGACCGACGTGGTCATCGAGGCGGCCCACTTCGACGCCGTCGCGATCGCGCGTACGGCCCGCCGCCACAAGCTGCTGTCGGAGGCGTCCCGTCGCTTCGAGCGCGGCGTCGACCCGCAGGCCGCCGCTGCCGCCGCCCAGCGCACGGTGGACCTGCTGGTGCTGCTCGCGGGCGGTACCGCCGAGGCGGGCGTCACCGAGGTCATCGCGCCGTCCGCGCCGCACACCATCACCGTCCCGGCCAACCACCCGGACAAGGTCGCGGGCGTCGACTACGGCCGCGAGACGGTCGTACGCCGTCTCCAGGACGTCGGCTGCGACGTCTACGGGCAGGACGAGCTGATCGTCACCGTCCCGTCCTGGCGGCCCGACCTCGCCGAGCCCAACGACCTGGCCGAAGAAGTCATCCGGCTGGAGGGCTACGAGAACCTGCCCTCCACGCTGCCCAAGCCCCCCTCGGGCCGCGGCCTGACGCACCGCCAGCGGCTGCACCGCCGGGTCGGCCGGGCGCTGGCCGGCGTCGGCTACGTCGAGGCGCCGAACTACCCCTTCGTCGCCGAGCAGACCTTCGACCAGCTCGGACTGGAGGCCGACGACCCGGCCCGCCGCGTCGTCAAGCTGGTCAACCCGCTCAGCGACGAGGAGCCCGCGCTCCGCACGACGCTGCTGCCGGGCCTGCTGGCCGCGCTGCGGCGCAACGCCGGCCGGGGTTCGCACGACCTGGCGCTGTTCGAGACGGGCCTGGTCTTCCACCCGCGTGAGGAGCAGCGCGTCGCCGGGCACCTGCCCGTCGACCGGCGCCCCACCGACGAGGAGCTCGCACGGCTCGACGCCGCGCTGCCCGACCAGCCGCGGCACGTGGCCGTCGTCCTCGCCGGGGCCCGCGAGCAGGCCGGCTGGTGGGGCAAGGGCCGTCCCGCCGACTGGGCCGACGCCGTCGAGGCAGCCCGCGCCGTCGCCCGCGAGGCCGGTGCCGAGCTGATCGTCCGCAACGGCCAGTACGGTCCGTGGCACCCGGGCCGCTGCGCCGAACTCGCGGTCGTGGTGGACGGCACCGAACGGGTCGTGGGCCACGCGGGTGAGCTGCACCCGCGCGTGCTGAAGGCTCTCGGCCTGCCCGAGCGCAGCTCCGCCATGGAGATCGACCTGGACGCCCTGGAGACGGTCGGCGACGGCACCCCGCAGGCGCCGCGCATTTCCACTTTCCCGGTCGCCACGCAGGACGTCGCCCTGGTGGTCGACCGGCCCGTGCCGCACGCGGACGTCGAGGCCGCGCTGCGCGAGGGCGCCGGTGAACTCCTCGAGTCCATCCGCCTGTTCGACGTCTACGAGAACGCCGAGCAGCTGGGCGAGGGCAAGAAGTCCCTGGCGTACGCGCTGCGGTTCCGCGCGGGGGACCGGACGCTGACCGTGGACGAGGCCTCCGCCGCCCGCGACGCGGCGGTCGCTCTCGCGGGCGAGCGCACGGGAGCGGCGCTGCGGAGCTAGCTGTGAGGCGCCCCCTCGCGGGGCGCCTCACCTGCATAAATGCAGGAGTCCGCTGAGTGCTCACTCATTCGGGTGAGAACTCCGGGTGATCCGGCCCTCCCGGGCCATGACGTCGACAGAATCGGACCGGCCTCTCGGGGCCGGTCCGATCTGCTCCGTCAGGGCCTGCATGGGGGACTATCGGCATGATCCGCATCAAGGCACGCGCACCCACCCGTCAGGGGTACGTACGCCGGTCCGACCGCCGGCCGCTGCGCCGCGCGCTGGCGCTGGCCCTGCCCACGGGGTGGGGGGCCCTGGCGATCGGCTACAAACTGACCTGCCCGACCGCCCAGCAGGACGGGCTCGGTGCCCGGATCGCCACCAGCGCCGTGTTCTTCGCGGTCGGCACCGGCCTGGTCGTCCACGTCCGCCGGACGCTCCTGCGCGAGCTCAGGCAGGCCCGCCGGGTCGCGGGCGCCGCGCAGAGCGTGCTGCTGCGGCCGCCTCCGCCGCGCGTGGACGGCCTGAGCGTCGCCGCCGCGCAGCTCTCCGCCGACCGCGGGGCGGCCATGGGCGGCGACCTCTACGAGGCGGTGGCCACCGAACACGGCGTACGCGTGGTCATGGGCGACGTGCGCGGCCACGGCCTGTCCGCCATCGGCACCGTCGCCGCCGTCCTCGGCAGCTTCCGCGAGGCCGTCCACGACGAGCCCGCCCTCGACCAGGTCCTGCGGCGCCTGGACCGCGCCCTGGCCCGCCACCTCCGCGAGCGGGCCCGGAGCGAACATCCCTCGAGCGGCCTGGAGCCGGACCCACCCGTCGCCGAGGAGTTCGTCACCGTACTGCTCCTGGAAATCAGTCACGACGGCGAGATCCACGCCCTGAACTGCGGCCATCCATGGCCGTACCTGCTCAGCGGTGTCCGGGTCGAGCCCCTCGTGCGAGCGGATCCCCTCCCGCCGCTCGGCCCCTTCCCGCTCCCGTCCGACCTGCCCGCCCTGCCCTGCGGCCGTCTGCTCCCGGGCGGGACCCTGGTCCTGTTCACCGACGGCGCGGAGGACGCCCGCGACGCGCGGGGCCGGTTCTTCTCCCTGCCGACGGTGCTGGCGGAAGCCGCGGGCGGTCACTCCGTGACGCCGCAGACGATCCTGCGCAAGGTCTTCACCGCCCTGCTCCGCCACACGAACGGCACCCCGGCGGACGACGTCGCCCTGCTCGTACTGCGCAACGACCGCCACCCCCGTCCCTGGACCGCGGGTGCCGACGCCAACGGCCAGGCCACCGCTTTTCGAGGGGGAGCCGGCGGCCCGGCCGGCCTCTTGCGAGGCAGTTAAGTCAACCGGCCGGACACGCTGAGCGACACCGCGCACACAGCCCGG
Organism: Streptomyces sp. NPDC046915; assembly: GCF_040644935.1. NCBI lineage: Bacteria > Bacillati > Actinomycetota > Actinomycetes > Kitasatosporales > Streptomycetaceae > Streptomyces > Streptomyces sp. NPDC046915. The sequence continues at coordinate 238,459 of NZ_JBEYXB010000007.1, forward strand.
ATTCGCGCACTCCGTTCACACCCCGTGTGAAGGTGGACCCACTACCCTACGAAGGCGGCGCTCACCGAGCCACCCGGGGGGCCTTGATGCAGCCCAACACTCTGCTCGACGCGATCCTCGACGAGGCCGGGATCTCGCACGCCGGTCTCGCCGCCCACGTCAACCAGGCGGGCCGGGCGCGCGGTCTCGCGCTCCGGTACGAACACACCGCCGTCGCACGGTGGTTGAAGGGACAGCGGCCACGCGGCCAAGTACCCGACCTGATCTGCGAGGTGCTCGCCGCCCGGCTGCAACGGTCCGTCACCCTCGACGACATCGGCCTCGGCGTGCCCGGCGAACCGAGCGTCCCGCACGGCACCTCGCTCTCCGGCTTCGTCGAACGCGCCACCGCCCTGTGGCGCTCCGACGAACAGCAGCGCCCGCACATCCTCGGCGCCCCCGCGGTCACCGGCACGCCCGCCGTGATGCCGGTGTGGGAATGGGAGAACCCGCCGGAGGACGTGGACGTCTCCCGCGGCGGCCGGCACCGGGTCACCCCGGCCGACATCGAGATGCTGCGCGCCGCCCGCACCCATTACGAGCAGATGTACCGCAAGGCCGGTGGCATAGCGACCCGCTCCCGCATCGTCGGCTTCCTGAACGCCGAGACGGCCCCGCTGCTGCGCGGCAGCTACACCGATGCCACCGGCCGCCAACTGCACCGGACCACGGGAGGGTTGGTGGCGATCGCCGGTATCTGCGCGTACGACTCCGACGCGCACGGGCTCGCCCAGCGCTACTTCCACCAGGCGCTCAGGCTGGCGAAGGCCAGCGGCGACCGGGGGCTTGGCGCGTATGTGATCGCGCTGCTGGTCAACCAGGCGCTGTTCATGCGGGAGTACCGGCAGGCCGTCGCCTTCGCGGAGGCCGCGCTGCGTGCCGCCGGCCGGCACATCACCCCCGCCCTCGCCTCCGACCTGTACGCGATGCAGGCGAAGGCGTACGCCCACCTCGGCGACGGCACGAGCGCCCTGTCCTGCATCCGGCGGGCGGAGACGGCCGCCGAACGCATCCGGCGCGGGTACGAGCCCGACGAGACCGGCTATGTCCAGCCGGGCCTGGTCAACGTACAGGTGGCCGAGGCGCTGCTCAGCCTCGGGGAGCTCGCCGCCGCCCGGGAGCACGCGGCGGCGGCCGTGGACAACCCGGCCCACGACCGGGGCCGGGTGCACCGGCTCGCCATGCTGAGCACCATCGAAGTCCGGCAGGGCAACGCGGACAAGGCGGTGGCCACGGCCGTGCAGATGGCCGAGCAGGCCCGGGGCATGGAGTCCCAGCGACTGCGGGACAGACTGCGCGCGGTACGTGAACACCTCGTGCGCAGTGGCTGCGCGGGCACCGCCGAAGCCGCCGAACTCATCGACGGGGCACTGCGCGTACCGCTGTAGGTTCAGGAGACACGCTGCTGCGATATTGCCACTTACTCGGCGGAAGGTGGCAGAACCGTGCAGTGGACGAAACAGAACGAACAAACTGTGTACGCAAACCGCTGGTTCAGCGTCAATCTCGCAGATGTCGAGCTGCCGGACGGCCGGCACCTCGACCACTTCCTCATACGGCTGCGGCCGGTGGCCGTGGCCACGGTGGTCAACGAGGCCAACGAGGTACTCCTGCTGTGGCGCCACCGCTTCATCACGGACAGCTGGGGATGGGAACTGGCCGCGGGGGTGGTCGAGGACGGCGAGGACATCGCGCGCGCGGCCGCCAGGGAACTCGAGGAGGAGACCGGCTGGCGGCCGGGACCCCTGCACCACCTCATGAGCGTGGAGCCGTCCAACGGCCTCACGGACGCCCGGCACCACATCTACTGGGCCGACGAGGGCGAGTACGTCGGACATCCCGTGGACGACTTCGAGTCGGACCGCCGGGAATGGGTCCCCCTCAAGCTCGTCCCCGACATGGTCGCCCGGGGGGAGGTCCCGGCCGCCAACATGGCGGCCGCGTTACTACTGCTGCATCACCTCAGGCTCGCCGATGATTAGTGGGCCAGCGCCTGCCAGATCGTCACGACCAGGGCTCCCAGGGCCGTGAGTGCGGCAATCGAGGGCAGTGGCCAGCGGGCGTGTTCCAGCGAGATCATGCGGGTGTTCAGCTCGTCCAGTTCCTTCGCGGTCTCCTCGGTCCGGTGGCTGAGCAGGGCGAGCCCGCCCTCCACGCGGGCGTAGGCCACATCCAGGCGGCGACGTAACTCTGCGAGTTCTCCATGGACCACGGGATGCTCCTGATCGGCGGTCACGGATCCACTCCTTTCCGTAGTCGAACGTGGTGTTTCCGCATCCCTTGCATGCGCATGATGAGTGAACTCGCCTGGTGGGCGCGTGGGGAGCGTGTGCGACGGGCATATGCGTGCCCGGCGCGCACACGGGGAGTGAAACAGATGTGCCCGGCACCGAATCGAGTGCCGGGCACATCAGGGCGTCGCAGCTTGTAATCAGCCGTACGTGTAGAAGCCGGACGCCGTCTTGCGGCCCAGCCGGCCCGCCTCGACCATGCGCTGGAGCAGCGGGGGAGCGGCGTACAGCGGCTCCTTGTACTCGGCGTACATCGAATTGGCGATGGAGACGATGGTGTCCAGGCCGATCAGGTCGGCCAGCTTCAGCGGGCCCATCGGGTGGGCACAGCCCATCTCCATGCCGTTGTCGATGTCCTCGCGGCTCGCGATGCCCGACTCGAACATACGGATCGCGGACAGCAGATAGGGCACCAGCAGCGCGTTGACGACGAACCCGGAGCGGTCCTGGGCGCGGATGGAGTGCTTGCCGAGCACCTTCTCGGCGAAGAGCTGGGCCCGGCCGAGCGTCCCCTCGGAGGTGGTCAGCGCCGGGATCACCTCGACGAGCTGCTGCACCGGTGCCGGGTTGAAGAAGTGGATGCCGATGACGTGGTCGGGGCGCGAGGTGGCGACCGCCAGCTTCACCAGCGGGATGGAGGAGGTGTTGGAGGCGAGGATCGCGTCCGGCCGGGTCACCACCTGGTCGAGCACCTGGAAGATCTCGGTCTTCACCTGCTCGTTCTCGACGACGGCCTCGATCACCAGGTCCCGGTCGGCGAACTCGCCGAGGTCGGTGGTGAAGCTCAGCCGTGCCTGCGTGGAGTCCCGCTCCTCCTCGCTGATCTTGCCGCGCTCGGCGGCCTTGGTCAGGGAGTTGAACAGCCGGGTGCGGCCGATCTCCAGGGCCTCGCCGGTGGTCTCGGCGACCTTCACGTCCAGCCCGGCGCGGGCGCACACCTCGGCGATGCCCGCTCCCATCTGGCCGCAGCCCACCACCCCGACCCGCGCAATGTCTCCGGCGATGTCCGTCACGTCGTCCCCTTCGCTGCTCAACGGCTGAGGCAGGTGCTCCGGGTTCCGCTCCTGCTCCGATCGTGCACGTTACTCCCAAGTATCGATGATCGATCGTCCGGGTAGGGGCATCCTTGGGCGCGAGACGATCCGTGACGGAGCGGATCCGCAGCGTATGGGGGTATCTCCATGGGGTCCATGAGGCAGGTGTCACGGCGCGCGTTCGCGCTGGCGGCGCTGTCCACGCTGACGATGGCGCAGGGCGCGTCCGCGGCACCTCGCCGCCGTCACGCGGCCACCGAGATGCGGGGCGTGTGGCTGGCGACGGTCAGCAACCGCGACTGGCCCTCGCGCCCGGGCCTCACGGCGGCCGAACAGCGCACGGAGCTGATCGCCCACCTCGACCGGGCCGTCCGCGACCGCCTCAACACCGTGGTCTTCCAGGTGCGGGCCACCGCGGACGCCCTGTGGCCCTCGCCCTACGAGCCGTGGTCGCAGTACCTGACCGGCACGCAGGGGAAGGCGCCCGGCTGGGACCCGCTGGGCACCGCCGTCGCCGAGGCGCACGCGCGGGGGCTGGAACTGCACGCCTGGTTCAATCCGTACCGGATCGCGGGCCACACCGACCCGACGAAGCTCGCCACCTCGCACCCCGCCCGCCGGCACCCGGACTGGGTCGTGCCGTACGGCGGCAAGCTCTACTACAACCCGGGCCTGCCCGAGGTGCGTGCCTTCGTCGAGGACGCGATGCTCGACGCGGTCGCGAAGTACCCGGTCGACGCCGTCCACTTCGACGACTACTTCTATCCCTATCCGGTCGCCGGGCAGACCTTCGACGACGACGCCGCGTACGACGCGTACGGCGGTGACTTCGACAACCGTGCCGCCTGGCGCCGCGACAACATCGACCGGCTGGTGCGGGAGACCGCGGCCCGGATCAAGAAGGTGCGGCCCGGCACCCGGTTCGGGATCAGCCCGTTCGGGGTGTGGCGCAACGCCACGACCGACGAGCGGGGCTCGGACACCCGGGCGGGCGTGCAGACCTATGACGACCTGCACGCGGACACCCGCAAGTGGGTCCGCGAGCACTGGATCGACTACATCGTGCCGCAGCTGTACTGGAACATCGGCTTCGCCGCCGCCGACTACGCCAAGCTCGTCGCCTGGTGGGCGGACGTCGCCAAGGGCACGAAGACGCACCTCTACCTCGGCGAGGCGTTGTACAAGGCGGGTGCCGCGGGGCAGCCCTCGGCCTGGCAGGACCCGGTCGAGCTGTCCCGGCACCTGACTCTCGCCGCCGGGTACGCGAAGGTGCGCGGCCACGTCTTCTTCGCCGCGCAGGACATCGCGAAGGACCCGATCGGGGCGATGGCGCGGGTGGTCGCCGACCACTACCGGCAGCCGGCGACGCCACCGCGCTGAATCCCTACTGCTGTGTCTGGTGTTCCTGTTCCCGGTGCCGGACCTGGCAGTCCGGACCGGGGGACATCACGGCCTCGTGACCGTCCGGGAAGCGGACGCGGTACGGCGGGGTGCCCTCCGTACCCATCACCTCGACGACTACCGAAATCTGGTCGTGCTGGCCAACCACCCTGCCGTGCTGGACAAGCTGGTCGCCCACGGATGCGCGCATCTGCAGGTCCTCCTCACGATCGCGACCGTTGGGTGACGGCGATGCACACGAGCACGGCGGCGGCCGTCAGCGGGGCGGCCGCCGTCAGGTGCTCGCCCAGCAGCAGCACCGACCACACCAGTGTGAGCAGCGGCTGCGCCAACTGCAACTGGCTGGCCCGCGGTATCCCGATGGCCGCCATGCCCCGGTACCAGACGACCAGCCCGAGGAACTGCGAGCCCGCCGCCACCCACAGCAGCCCGGCCACGCCGTGCGCGGTCAGGTGCACCGGTTCGTACGTCAGCGCCAGCGCGGCGGCCGGGACGGTGAGCGGCAGGCAGAACACCAGCGCCCAGCCGATCACCTGCCAGCCCGGCATCACCCGGGCCAGCCGGCCGCCCTCGGTGTAGCCGGCCGCGCACACGAGCAGCGCGCCGGCCAGGTAGCCGTCGGCCGCCGTCAGCGCGCCGCCGCTCTGCTGCACGGTGAAGGCGAGGACCGCGCACGCGCCCGCGAGGGCCGCCGCCCAGAAGGTCCGGGAGGGCCGGGTGCCCATCCGCAGGGCGGAGAAGAGCGCGGTGGTCAGCGGGAGCAGGCCGACGACCACGGCGGCGTGCGCGGTGGTGGAGGTCTGGAGGGCGAGGGTGGTCAGCAGGGGGAAGCCGAGCACCACTCCGGCGGCGACGACGGCGAGCCCCGGCCAGTGCCGGCGCGCGGGCAAGGGGACGCGCAGGGTCAGGAGGCAGCAGCTCGCGATGGCCGCCGCGAGCACGCTCCGCACCGCCACCAGCGACCAGGGCCCGAACCCCTGAAGGCCCCAGGCGGTGGCCGGGAAGGTGAGGGAGAACGCGAGCACGCCGAGGGCGGCCTGGAGGGTGCCGCCGAGGCCGGGACGCCGCCGGCGAGTGGTGACCGCTATCGGGGGCGCGGCAGTAGCGCTACTCTGTACTCTCATGCAACAGCGTAGCAGCGTCACCGAGCTGGTCGATCAGCTGCGACGGGAACTCGACCGCTACTCTCCGGGTGGAAAGCTCCCGTCGAGCCGGGCCCTGGTCGAGCGGTACCGGGTGAGCCCGGTGACCGTCTCACGGGCGCTGGCGCAGCTGGTCGCCGAGGGCCTGGTCGTGACCCGCCCCGGCGCCGGCGCCTTCCGCACCCACTCGCGCGGTGCGCCCCCGGCCACGGGTGACACCTCCTGGCAGGAGGTCGCGCTCAGCGCCGACGGCGCCGCCGAACTCGTCCCGCGCACCGTCGACGCCTCGGGGGTCACGGTCTCGCTGGCCGCCCCGCCACCGGGCGTGCTGGAGTTCAGCGGTGGCTATCTGCACCCCTCGCTCCAGCCGGAGCGGGCGATGGCCGAGGCCCTGGCCCGCGCCGGGCGGCGCCCCGGCGCCTGGGGCCGGCCGCCGCTGGAGGGGCTGCCCGAACTGCGGGAGTGGTTCGCGCGCGGCATCGGCGGGGCCGTCACCGCCGCCGAGGTGCTGATCGCGGCGGGCGGTCAGTCCGCGCTGGCCACCGCGCTGCGCGCGCTCGCCCCGCCCGGCGCGCCGGTGCTCGTCGAGTCGCCCACCTACCCGGGCATGCTGGCCATCGCCCGCGCCGCCGGACTGCGCCCGGTGCCCGTACCGGTGGACCCCGACGGGGTGCGGCCGGAGCTGCTCGCCGACGCGTTCCGGGCGAGTGGCGCCCGGGTGTTCGTCTGCCAGCCCCTGTTCCAGAACCCCACCGGAGCCGTGCTCGCCCCCGGGCGGCGCGCCGAGGTGCTCGGCATCGCCCGGGAGGCGGGCGCCTTCGTGGTCGAGGACGACTTCGTACGTCGCCTGGTGCACGCGGACGCGGGCCCGCTGCCGCGCCCGCTGGCCGCCGACGACCCCGACGGCGTCGTCGTGCACGTGGGCTCGCTGACCAAGGTGACCTCGCCCAGCTTCCGGGTCTGCGCGCTGGCCGCCCGGGGGCCGGTGCTGGAACGCCTGCGCGCGATCCAGGTCGTCGACTCCTTCTTCGTGCCCCGCCCGTTGCAGGAGGCGGCCCTGGAACTCGTCGGCTCGCCCGCCTGGCCCCGCCATCTGCGGACCGTCGCGACCGAGCTGAAGGCCCGCCGGGACGCGATGACCACCGCCCTGCGCCGCGACCTGCCCGGACTCGCCCTGCCGCACATCCCCTCGGGCGGCTACCACCTCTGGCTCCGTCTCCCCGACGGCACCGAGGAGTCCGCCCTCATGTCCGCCGCCCTCCGCGCGGGCGTGGCGATCACCCCCGGCCGCCCGTACTTCAGCGCCGAGCCCCCGGCGGCCCACGTCCGGTTGAGCTTCGCGGCGGTCGCCGGGACCGGGGAGATCGCGGAGGGGGTACGGCGGCTGCGGACGGCGTGCGACGAGGTGCTGTAGAGCGGGACCGCGCTCCTGTGTCCCCGCTTCTGGGTCCCCTGGGGGGAATCCGTTCGACACCGGCGTTCCCGCCCTGCGAGTCTCGCGGCATGACCGACACACCCGCCCTCCCCGAAGGCTACGAGTTCTCCGCCGACTCCGAACGCGTCGACGTCGGCCGCGTCCACGGCTGGCTGTCCACCGACACGTACTGGGCGACGGACCGCCCCCGCGAGAAGCACGAGCGCGCGATGGCGGCCTCGCTGAACTTCGGGGTGTACGACACGGCATCGGGAGAGCAGGTGGCGTACGCGCGCGTGGTGACCGACGAGGCGCTGTTCGGCTGGCTCGCGGACGTGTACGTCGACCCGTCGGTGCGGGGCAAGGGCCTCGGGACGGCGATGGTCGGCGCCATCCGCGAGCACCTGCGGCCGTACGGGCTGCGCCGCCTCGTGCTCGCCACCGACGACGCCCACGGCGTCTACGAGAAGCTGGGGTTCCGGCCGCTGGACCGTCCGGACCAGTGGATGGTGCACGGCTTCGAGGCGGCACGCCCTCGGTAACTCCCGGGTAACGCCCTCTTGACCTGCTTACTCGAGCGGCTCACCATCACCGCATGCAACTTCGGGTCACGTTCGTCGCCGCAGCGCGCAGTGCCCCGCTGCTCGCCGAGCGCTTCGAGGACGACCGGCAGCTGGACCAGGCCGGCTGGGACGAGGTGCAGCGGGTCGCGAGGGAACTGCTGCCGCTCGCGGCGGCCGAGCTGCGCTACTGCTCGCCGACGCCGCGCAGCCGCGCCACCGGCGACGCCCTGGGGTACGCCCCGCTGGTGCAGCTCGCCCTGCGGGACTGCGACATGGGCCGCTGGCGCGGGCTCACCCTGGGCGAGGCGATGGCCCGGGAGCCGGCGGCGGTGGACGCATGGCTCGCCGACCCGCGCTCCACCCCGCACGGCGGCGAGTCACTGCTGGCCTTCATCTCCCGCGTCGGCGGCTGGCTGGACACCCGCCCCGTCGACGACGGCGGCCGCGTAGTCGCCGTCGCCGAGCCCGCGGTGATCCGCGCCGCCCTGGTCTACGCCCTGAAGGCGCCGCCCTCGACCTTCTGGAACATCGACGTCCGCCCCCTGTCCACCACCACCGTCACAGGCCACGCCGGCCGCTGGAACCTCCGCTTCGACCCCGCATCGGCCCAACGCACCCGCGCCTGAGCAGCGCCGAGCGCGAGGTCCCTCGGCGGGATCGCCCGCCTGCTCGGCGTAAGCGCGGCCCGTGGGCGAACCGCGGGTCCGTCGTGTCCGGCGCCGACCGCGGGAGTGTCCGCTCGACGACGTATCGGCGCAACACCCGCGCCTGAGCAGCGCCGCCCCCTGCCGGCCCCGGCCATGAGTCCGTACCGGCTCAGCGCACGCGCGTGTAGTCGGTGGTGAGGACGAGGTCCTTCGCGGGGCCGCCCACCCGCCACACGGTCCGCCAGTGGTCGGCGTCCCGGACGGTGAACTCGCCCCGGTAGAGGTCCGCCACGCAGGGATGGTCGGCCACGTAGCGTCCGGAGGTCAGGTCCAGCTCGTGGAAGGGCCGCCCGTCGGCGAACCGTACGTCCGCCGTGCCCGGCGCCGCGCCCGGGAGGAACCGCAGGGTGCGCTCGGCCGGCCGCGGGACGTCCTGCCAGGTGAAGGTGCCGGACTCCTGGTGCAGCAGGCCGCCGCCCTCCAGCGGGCCGAAGACGGTGGTCCCCCGGAACAGCCCCTCGTCCCCGCTCGCCAGATCCCGCACGGTGCGCTCCACCTGCCACCGCCCGGCCAGATGCTCCAGCACGTCCGCCACGGGCCAGAACTCGCCCATCGTCATCCCCGCTTCGGCCGGCGGTGCCACCCGTCCGGGGAATCGGCCGGCGCCTCGCGTTCGGCCTGGGCCCGGATCTCGTGGTGCGAGGCGTGACTCGTGGCGCGGAAGGCCTCCTCGTACGCGGCCAGGGCCGCACCCACGCCCGCCCCCGCGGACCCTCGCCGCCGGATCAGCCGGGCCAGGCAGGTGAAGAGACCCAGGACCACGGTGAGACCGGCGAGCAGGACCAGGTACGGCAACAGCGTCGCATCCATACCGTCGACGATACGTCCCGCCCCATTGACGCGCTCATGCCTCCTGCCTATCTTGCCGTTCGAAGTGCTGACCGCTGTCCGATATCCCGAACGATGCAATCTCTGCAACGTCTGCGACGTCACCGACGAGCGCATCGACCGCACCGACCCCAGAGCCGCGGAGTATCCATGTCACGCACCACCCGCAACCGCCTCAGACTCGGCCTAGGAGCAAGCGCTTTCCTCCTGGCCGTCGGCCTCGTCCCCGCCCCGGCGCACGCCGAGGACGTCACCGACTACGCGATCACTGTCGACCCGGCTGCCAAGGGCGCCAAGATCGACGACACGATGTACGGCGTCTTCTTCGAGGACATCAACCGCGCCGCCGACGGCGGCCTGTACGCCGAACTCGTCCAGAACCGGTCCTTCGAGTACTCCACCGACGACAACAAGTCGTACACCCCCCTGACCGCCTGGACGGTCACCGGCACCGCGCAGGTCGTGAACGACTCCGGCCGGCTCGACGAGCGCAACCGCGACTACCTCTCCCTGGGCGCCGGCTCCTCGGTCACCAACTCCGGCTACAACACCGGTATCGCCGTCGAGCAGGGCCAGAAGTACGACTTCTCGGTCTGGGCCCGCGCGGCGAGCGGCACCACCCTCACCGTCACCCTCCAGGACGCCGACGGCACGCCGGCGACCGCCCGCAGGGTGGCCGTGAAGGGCGGCTGGGCCCAGTACAAGGTCACGTTCAAGGCGACCCGCACCAGCACCACCGGCCGCCTGACCGTCGCCTCCTCCGGCGCCGCGGCCCTCGACATGGTGTCCCTGTTCCCGCAGGACACCTACAAGCACGAGCCGAACGGCCTGCGCAAGGACCTCGCCGAGAAGGTCGCCGCACTGCACCCGGGCTTCGTGCGCTTCCCCGGCGGCTGTCTGGTCAACACCGGCTCCATGCAGGACTACAGCGAGGCCTCCGGCTGGCAGCGCAAGCGCTCCTACCAGTGGAAGGACACCATCGGCCCGGTCGAGACGCGCGCCACCAACTCCAACTTCTGGGGTTACAACCAGAGTTACGGCCTCGGCTACTACGAGTACTTCCGCTTCGCCGAGGACATCGGCGCCATGCCCCTGCCCGTCGTCCCCGCCCTGGTGACCGGCTGCGGCCAGAACAAGGCCGTCGACGACGACGCGCTGCTCAAGCGGCACATCCAGGACACCCTCGACCTCGTCGAGTTCGCCAACGGCCCGGTGACCTCCACCTGGGGCAAGAAGCGCGCCGAGATGGGCCACCCCGAGCCCTTCCACCTCACCCACATCGAGGTCGGCAACGAGGAGAACCTCCCGGACGAGTTCTTCGCCCGCTTCAAGCAGTTCCGCGCGGCCATCCAGGCGAAGTACCCGTACATGAAGGTGATCTCCAACGCCGGCCCGGACGACTCCGGTTCCACCTTCGACACGGCCTGGAAGCTCAACAAGGACGCCAAGGTCGACATGGTCGACGAGCACTACTACAACAGCCCGCAGTGGTTCCTCCAGAACAACGACCGCTACGACTCCTACGACCGCACCGGGCCCAAGGTCTTCCTCGGCGAGTACGCCTCCGGCGGCAACGCCTTCAAGAACGGCCTCGCCGAAGCCGCGTACATGACCGGCCTGGAGCGCAACGCGGACGTCGTCGAACTGGCCTCCTACGCCCCGCTGTTCGCCAACGAGGACTACGTCCAGTGGAGGCCGGACATGGTGTGGTTCAACAACCACGCCTCCTGGGGCTCCGCCGACTACGAGGTCCAGAAGCTCTTCATGAACAACGTGGGCGACCGGGTGGTGCCCTCGAAGGCGACGGGCACACCGTCGCTGCTCGCCCCCATCACCGGCGCCGTGGGCCTGTCGACGTGGAGCACGAGTGCCGCCTACGACGACGTCAAGGTGACCGGCGCCGACGGGAAGACGCTGCTCACCGACGACTTCTCCGGCGACGCCGCGCAGTGGACGCACACCGGTACCGGCAGCTGGAGCGTCCAGGACGGGAGTTACGTCCAGACGGACACCGCCGCCGAGAACACCATGGTCTCCGCCGGCGACACCGCCTGGCACGACTACGACCTGCACGTGAAGGCCACCAAGAAGTCCGGCAAGGAGGGCTTCCTCGTCGCCTTCGGCGTCAAGGACACCGGTAACTACTACTGGTGGAACCTGGGCGGCTGGAACAACACCCAGAACGCCGTCGAACAGGCCGTGGACGGCGGCAAGTCCACGCTGCTCTCCAAGGCGGGGTCGGTGGAGACGGGCCGCAGCTACGACGTCGACGTGAAGGTGCGCGGCCGTCAGGTCACCCTCTACCTCGACGGCCAGGAGTGGGGCAGCTTCACCGACGACAAGCCGGCCGAACCCTTCCGGCAGGTCGTGACCCGGGACGCGAAGACCGGTGACCTGATCGTGAAGGTCGTCAACGCCCAGTCCTCGGCGGCCCGTACGGCCATCGACCTGGGCGGCGCCAAGGTGTCCCGCAAGGCCCGCGTGACCACGCTGGCCGCCGCGCCCGACGCGGTGAACACGGAGACGGCCACCCCGGTCGCCCCCGTCACCTCCACCTACCGGAGGGTCGCCGACAAGTTCACGTACACCTTCCCGGCGAACTCCGTCACCTTCCTGCGGATCAGGCAGAAGTAGCCGCGGTCCCGTCCGCGGGCTGCTGCCCCACCGGCAGCAGCCCGCGTTCGGCGAAGACCTTCTTCGCGGCGAAGGTCGCGTTCAGCGCCCGCGGCATGCCGCAGTACACGGCCGAGTGCAGCAGCGCCTCGACTATCTGCTCGGGCGTGAGACCCACATTGAGGGCCGCGTTGACGTGCACGTCCAGCTGGGCCTCGCAGCCGCCGAGCGCGGTGAGCACGCCCAGGGTCACCAACTGGCGGTCGCGCGGGGCGAGTCCGGGGCGGTCGTAGATCTCCCCGAAGGCCCAGGAGACGACCTGGTGGCCCAGTTCGGGGCTGATGTCGGCGAGTGAGTCGACGACCCGCTGACCGGCCTCGCCGTCGACCCTCTTCAGGACCTCCAGGCCGTGGGCGAAACGCTCGTCACGGGTGGTGCTCTCGCTCATGTCGCGTCTTCCGTTCCCGGCTGCCCGGGCTCCGGGCCCAGCAGCCGTTCGATGGGGGTCCCCCCGCGCCCTTCAGGCGTGGGGGAGTTCGATCTTGTCGTCCAGCGCCGCCGCATTGCGCCTGAGCACCCGGATCCGCTCCATCAGGCCGGCGCGGTGCTCGCGGAGCATCGCCAGCCGGTCGGCGACCGTAGCGCTGCATGTCCGCGATCGACATGCCCGTCTCGCGCAGCCGCAGCAGGAACTCCAGCCAGGCCAGGCCGGCCGTGGCGCAGCGTGTCGTGCGAGAGGCCGGTGCGCTCGGCGACCTGCGCGATGGTCAGAGAGGTCTCCCGGGCCCCCGGGAACGGCTGTCCGCTGGTCATGGCAAGAACGGTAGAACCTGGAGCGCGCTCCAGGTCAAGCGCCGCCTCCGTCGGGGCTTCGGCCGAGCCCATTTACCGGCCGGTCATTCGTCAGACAGCTCCTATTCACCCGAAAGTCGGAAATCCCTTACGTGACACCTCGCTTCGCATATTCGGAATTCCCTCACCCACTTTTCGGTGATGACACAACCGTTCTGAAATCCGGCCCGTCTAAGGGGGTGGATCGACGAAATTCACTGGGGGGCTTTCCGAGAATGCGACGCACCATACTGCCCGGGGGCGGCAATGTCCGGCGGGCCGCCTCCCTGCTCGCGGCGGTCCTCACCGTCACCGCGTTATGCGCCGGCGACGTCATGGCCCGCAGCTACCCTTTCGGCCCCCGGACCCGGAGCGTCAACGACCTGGGCAACCAGTACGTGCCCTTCCACGCACACCTGTGGGACCTGCTGCACGGACGCGCGGACGGCGGGCTCCTCGTCAACTGGCAGTCGGGTTTCGGCTCCAGTTTCCTGCCCGACTTCGGCACCTACCTCAGCAGCCCGTTCGCCCTGCTGGTGGGGGTGTTCCCACGGGACCGGATCGACCTCGCGGTGTACGTGATCACCGTGCTGAAGACGGGGTGCGCGGCCGCCGCCATGGCCTTTCTGCTGCTCACCCTGCGCCCGGGCCGCTGGTGGGCCGCGGGACTGCTGGGCGCCTCCTACGCCCTGTGCGGCTGGAGCGTGGCGGCCGCCTCGTACAACCCGATGTGGCTCGACGGACTCATCGCCCTGCCGCTGCTGTGCCTGGCCGGCGAATGGACGCTGACCGGACGGCGTCCGCTGCTCGCCGTGCTGGTCGTCACGGCCGCCTGGATCGCCAACTTCTACACCGCCTACATGGCCACCGTCGGCGCCGGGCTGGTGCTGCTGCTCCGGCTGCTGCTCGCCGGCCTGCCGCGCCGGCGGGCACTCGCGGCGGCGGGCCGCGCCGGTCTCACCTTCGCGCTCGGCATGGGCCTGGCCGCACCGCTGGTGACGGTGGTGTACTTCGGCTCCAAGCACGCCTCCCCGAGCAGGTTCCAGGAGTTCGTCCCGGCGACGGGGGAGGACCTGGCGGCCCGGCTGCTGCCGACGACGTACAGCTTCGGCACGCCGGCCGTGTACGTGGGCATCACGGCGCTGCTGCTCGCCCTGGCCCTGCCGTTCCACCGGGCGGCACCCGCCGCGGTGCGCACGGGGTGGACACTGCTGGTGGTCGCGGTGACGCTGTCGATGCAGTGGAACCCGACCCACCTCGCCTGGCACGCCTTCACCGCACCGCAGGGCAGTCCGTACCGCCAGGCCTTCGTCCTGTGCGCGCTGCTGGTGATCGCCGCCTGGCACTCGCTGTCGTACGGCCCGCCCGACCGGCGCGCGCTGCTCGCCGCGAGCGCCCTGCTCGTACTGATCGTGGCCGTCGCCAGCCGGAGTCATCTGATACGCCCGTACGCCTGGCCGGTGCTTCTGCTCGCCGCCGTGGGCGCGCTGGGCGGGCTGGCCCTGCTCGCCGGGACGCACGGCGGGCGGCTCACCGGCGGTACGCGCGGCACCGTGCTCACCGGGCTGACCGTCGCGCTGCTCGTCGGTGCGCAGTTCGGGGAGGCCACCGCCAACTCCGCCGCGACCACCCGGCAGCGGTTCGCGAACATGGACAACTACGCCCCCTGGGGCGAACGGCAGCGGCAGCAGTCGCAGGCGATCACCGAGGCCGACGGCTGGCCCCGCTACCGTACGGACCCGGGCCGGGAACAGACCGTCGGCAACGACCCGTTGCTGGTGGGCGGCCAGGGCGCCCAGTACTACAGCAGCCACACTTCCGACGTCCTCTTCCGCACGCTCACCGCCCTCGGGGCCGGCTGGACCTCGGGCGGCCGGAGCCCGCAGAGCCTGGACAACGCCGTCACGGACGTGATCTTCTCCGTCGGCGCGCGGGTGCACTCCCCGCCGGACCCCCATCACAAGTGGCCACCCCAGGACGGCAGTCATCTGACCGTCTCCCGAAGTGACGTTCCGCCCCTGGTCACGGTGCGGCCGTCCGGCACCGCCGCACACCGGCGCACGGGTGTCTCCGCCTTCGGGCCGTCGCCGTACCGCAATCAGGAACTGCTGCTCGGCACCCGCGTCTACACCGTGCCCCGCCTCACGGTCCGGACCGCCACCGGCAAGCCCCCGCACGGCGGCGACGCCGCGCATCCCGGACTGCTCGTCGGCGCCCCGGCCCCCGGGACCGTCGGGAGGCCGACGATCACGGCCCGGTGTCCGGCCGGCAGCGAGGCGTACCTGTGGGCACCGCGCTTCTCGGGCACCGCATGGCTGGCCGGTGACCCCGCCGGCCGGCCGGCCGCACGGTTCAGGTCCGAACCCTCCGGCGCCAGGATCGCCGCCATGCAGCCGCTCGGCAGGGTCCCGTCCTCCGGACGCCTCCGCGTCGAACTGGCCCCCGAGCGGGCCGGCCGCATACCGTACGGCGCGGTCGGCTGCCTGGACACCGCCCGGCTGCACACGGTCGTCCAGCGGCTCAAGACCACCGGCGCCACCCGGGTGCACGTCTCCGACGGCACCATCCGGGCCGAACTTCCCGCGGGCGGCACGGGCACCGCGGTCGTGGCGGTCCCGCGGACGGCCGGCTGGCGCTGTGCCGCGGGCGACGCCGCCGCCGTACCGGCCAAGGAGTACTACGGTCTCATCGGGGTCCCTCTCGACGGCTCCTCGACCAGCGTCACGTGCACGTTCCACCCACCCGGGCTACGCCTCGGCACGACCGTCGGGGCCGCCTCGCTCCTCACCCTGGTCCTGCTCGGCGTCCTCGGCGCCGTCCGCCGCCGACGGCGTGCCACGGAACCGCCGGCGCCGGCGCCCACGACCGCACGGCCACGGGAGCGTATGACCGGCGTCGGCTGACCGCGGCATCGGTGATTTCCCGCTGCATCTACTTGGGAGTCCTATTCCGCATGGTGGCCGCCGAATGTGGGCTTCACCCGTCATTGGAGGTCTTCCATTCCGGTGATGTGCCAGCGGTAATTCCTGAGGCAGACTGATCGCCATGGAGGACGAGATCACCCGCCTCGTGGCCGACCTGGACGCCGAGTCGACCGAGGTCGCCGAGGACGCCCAGCACGCGCTGACCGCCCTGGGGCCAGGCGTGCTGGAGCCGCTGATCGCGGCGGCTCCCGCGCTCAACCCGTTCGGGCAGCTGTGCGCCATCGAGGTGTTCACCGCGCTCGCCGACCCACGCCCGGCCGACGTCCTGATCGGCATGCTGGCGAGCGAGAGCGCGACCGTACGGGAGTGGACGGCCGAGGCGCTGGCCGAACTGGGTGTCCGGCGGGCCGTGCCACGGCTGCGGCAGGCCTACGACGCCTTCCGGCGGCGCGGCGCGGCGCCCGACGACTGCGAGGGCGAGGGGCTGCGCTGGGCGCTCACCGAGCTGGGTGCCCGCGAGGTCGTCCTCCCGGCGCGGTCGGCCGCGCTCAGGCGGCCGGGCGGGATGCTGAACGGCCTCTGGCCGGTGGGGCACCTGGCCGAGGTGATCCGCGATCTCGCCGACCACGGGCAGGCGGTGCTGTACTTCCAGCTCTGGGAGGTCCTGCCGGACGGTGGCCGCCGGGGCGCCGGTGGCCCCGGCATCGACTGGGACGTCGACCGCGGCCGTCCCTGGTCCGAGACCGTCGCCCACTGCCGCGACTGGGCCCTCCTGGCCGCCGAGGCCGCGGCGGTGGCGCCGGACCGGGTGGCGACGATCAGCTGGATCGACGCGGCGGATCTGTGAACACAGGGCGGAATGTCGTCGATCCCCTGTTTCGACCCGATTAGCATGCTGACTGCTCACGGATTCCGCGGACAGGACGGGGTTGGCGAGGTGCCTTTCGCGGAGTCGGCCGGTGGCGGCGAACCGGGACCCCCGGCGCCGGCCCCGACGGGCGCACGGCGCTCCGTGGCGCCCCTGCTCGCCGTGTGCGCCGGATACTTCATGGTCATCCTGGACGTCACGATCATCAACGTCGCCGTGCCCGTGGTGGGCCGGGACCTGTCGGCCTCGCTCACCGGCATCCAGTGGATCACGGACGGGTACACCCTGGTCTTCGCCGGGTTCCTGATGACCGGTGGCGCGCTGGGCGACCGGCTGGGCAACCGGCGCGTCTTCTGCTCCGGCGTGGTGGTGTTCACGGTGGCCTCGGCCGCGTGCGCCTTCGCGCCGAGCGCCCCCTTCCTCGTCGGGGCCCGCCTGGTGGAGGGGCTCGGCGCGGCGCTGATCGTCCCCGGCTCCCTCGCCCTGCTCCAGGAGGCCTATCCGGCGCCGACGGCCCGCTCACGCGCCTTCGGCCTGTGGGGGTCGATGGCGGGCATCGCGGCCTCCGCCGGGCCGCTGCTGGGCGGGCTGCTGGTGTCCACGGTGGGCTGGCGGTGGGTGTTCCTCATCAACCTGCCGGTCGGCGTGGCCTGCCTGGTGCTGACCTCGCGGTACGTCGCTCCCTCGCCGCGGCACCCCGACCGGGCCCTGGACTGGCCGGCGCAGTGCGCCGTGGTCGCGGGCGTGGCCCTGCTGACCGCCGCGCTGAACGAGGCCGGACGGCGCGGCTGGTCCGACACGGCCGTTCTCGCCGGGCTGGGCCTGGCCGCGGCGGCCGGCGCAGCGTTCGTGCTGCGCGAGCGGCTCGCCCGGTTTCCCGCCCTTCCGCCGCGTCTGCTGCGCTCACGCACGATGAGCGGCGGGGCCGCCATCGGCCTGCTCTTCAACTTCGGCTTCTACGGCATGGTGTTCACCGCCAGCCTGGACTTCCAGCACCAGCGCGGCTTCAGCGCCCTCGAAACCGGCCTGGCGCTGTTCCCGGCGGTGGCGATGACCACGTTCGCCTCCGTCCTGTCCGGACGGCTGACCCGCCGCACCGGTGACCGGCCGCTGGTGATCTCCGGCATGCTCCTGGGTGCCCTCGGGCTGGCCGGCTGGGCCGCGGCGGGTCTGGATCCCGCCTATCCGCTGCTGGTGGTCCCGATGATGGCCACCGGCTTCGGCACGTCCTTCGCGCTCACCGGTTCGACCGCCACCGTGATGGGCGCCGCGCCCCCGGCGTACGCGGGGGCCGCCTCCGCCCTGTTCAACACCACCCGCCAGATCGGCAGTGCCATGGGTGTGGCGCTCGGCGGCAGCCTGCTCGCCACCGGCGCCGGCTACGGGGCCGGACTGCGCACCAGCATGATCATCGGAGCCCTCGCCTATCTCACGGCCGCCGCCCTCGCGTGGCGGTGCGTGCCGGCCAGGGCCCGGCCCGCATAGATCCCGCATTGCATGGAACCCGATTGCATAAACGTGCAGCGAAACGTATAGTCATGCCATCCAGAGGAGGGTGACATGGCGGTACGTGCGGCGGTGGCCGGAGCGAGCGGATACGCGGGCGGAGAGGTCCTGCGGCTGCTCCTCGCGCACCCCGAGGTCGAGATCGGAGCCCTGACCGGCAACTCCAACGCCGGGCAGCGGCTCGGCGCGCTCCAGCCGCACCTGCTGCCGCTGGCCGACCGGGTGCTGGCCGAGACCACACCAGAGGCCCTCGCGGGGCACGACGTCGTCTTCCTCGCCCTCCCGCACGGACAGTCCGCCGCGGTCGCCGAGCAGCTCGGACCCGATGTGCTCGTGGTCGACATGGGCGCCGACTTCCGGCTGAAGGACCCGGCCGACTGGGAGAGGTTCTACGGCTCCCCGCACGCCGGAACCTGGCCCTACGGCCTCCCCGAACTGCCGGGTGCCCGCGCCGCGCTGGAGGGGTCCAAGCGCATCGCGGTACCCGGTTGCTACCCGACGGCCGTCTCCCTCGCGCTCTTCCCGGCCTACGCCGCCCATCTCGCCGAGACCGAGGCCGTGATCGTCGCCGCCTCCGGCACCTCGGGCGCGGGCAAGTCGCCCAAGCCGCACCTGCTGGGCAGCGAGGTGATGGGCTCCATGTCGCCGTACGGCGTCGGCGGCGGCCACCGGCACACCCCGGAGATGATCCAGAACCTGAGCGCGGCGGCGGGGGAGCGGGTCACCGTCTCCTTCACGCCCACGCTCGCGCCGATGCCCCGCGGGATCCTCGCCACATGCAGTGCGAAGGCGGTCCCCGGCGTGACCGCCGAGTCCGTGCGGGCCGCGTACCAGAAGGCCTTCGCCGACGAGCCGTATCTGCACCTCCTCCCCGAGGGGCAGTGGCCCGCGACCGCGTCCGTCCAGGGTTCCAACGCCGTTCAGGTGCAGGTCGCGTACGACGAGACGGCGGGGCGCATCATCGCGATCAGCGCCATCGACAACCTGACCAAGGGCACCGCGGGCGGTGCCGTGCAGAGCATGAACCTCGCCCTGGGGTTCGACGAGACCACCGGGCTTTCCACGATCGGAGTCGCACCGTGAGTGTCACGGCAGCCAAGGGATTCACGGCGGCGGGCATCGCCGCCGGGATCAAGGAGAACGGCAACCCGGACCTGGCCCTCGTGGTCAACACCGGGCCGCGCCGCGCCGCCGCGGGCGTCTTCACCTCCAACCGCGTCAAGGCGGCACCGGTGCTCTGGTCCGAGCAGGTGCTGGGGGCCGGGCAGGTGTCGGCGGTCGTCCTCAACTCCGGTGGCGCCAACGCCTGTACGGGACCGAAGGGCTTCCAGGACACCCACGCCACCGCCGAGAAGGCCGCCGAGGTCCTCGGCCGGGGCGCCATCGAGGTCGCCGTCTGCTCCACCGGCCTCATCGGTGTGCTCCTCCCGATGGACAAGCTGCTCCCCGGAGTGGAGAAGGCCGCCGCCCAGCTCTCCGAGCACGGCGGTGAGAAGGCCGCCATCGCCATCAAGACCACCGACACCGTCCACAAGACGTCGGTCGTGACCAAGGAGGGCTGGACCGTCGGCGGCATGGCCAAGGGCGCGGGCATGCTCGCCCCCGGCCTCGCCACCATGCTGGTCGTCCTCACCACCGACGCCGACCTGGACGACGCCACTGTGGACCGGGCCCTGCGGGACGCCACCAGGGTCACCTTCGACCGGGTCGACTCCGACGGCTGCATGTCCACCAACGACACCGTGCTGCTGCTCGCCTCCGGCGCCTCGGGTCTCACCCCGGAGTACGAGGAGTTCGCCGCGGCGGTACGCGACGTCTGCGCCGACCTGGGCCGGCAGCTCATCGGCGACGCCGAGGGCGCCAGCAAGGACATCAAGGTCGAGGTGGTGGGCGCCGCGACCGAGGAGGACGCCGTCGAGGTGGGCCGCTCCATCGCCCGCAACAACCTCCTCAAGTGCGCCCTGCACGGCGAGGACCCCAACTGGGGCCGCGTCCTGTCCGCCATCGGCACGACGTCCGCCGCCTTCGAACCCGACCAGCTGGGCGTCGCCATCAACGGCGTCTGGGTGTGCAAGAACGGTTCGGTGGGCGAGGACCGCGACCTCGTCGACATGCGCTACCGCGAGGTGCACATCGTCGCCGACCTCGCCGCCGGCTCCGAGACCGCCACCATCTGGACCAACGACCTCACCGCCGACTACGTCCACGAGAACAGCGCGTACTCCTCATGAGCAATGTGACCCGGAAACACACCGCTCTGCCCAAGGCCCAGATCCTCATCGAGGCGCTGCCCTGGCTGGTCCGGCACAACGGCAGGACCGTCGTCATCAAGTTCGGCGGCAACGCCATGATCGACGAGGAGCTGAAGGCCGCGTTCGCCCAGGACGTCGTCTTCCTGCACCACGCCGGCCTCAAGCCCGTCGTCGTGCACGGCGGCGGCCCGCAGATCAGCGCCGCCCTCGACAAGCACGGCATCGTCAGCGAGTTCAAGGCCGGCCTGCGCGTCACCACCGAGGACGCCATGGACGTCGTACGCATGGTGCTCGCCGGACAGGTGCAGCGCGAACTGGTCGGGCTGCTCAACCAGCACGGGCCGCTCGCCGTCGGCCTCACCGGCGAGGACGCGCACACCATCACCGCCACCAGGCACCAGCCCGAGATCGACGGGGAGTTGGTCGACATCGGGCGGGTGGGCGAGATCACCGAGATCGACACGGGCGCCATCGAGGCGCTGCTCGCCGACGGCCGCATCCCGGTCGTCTCGTCGATCGCCCGATCCCAGGACGACGGACATGTCTACAACGTCAATGCTGATACGGCGGCTGCGGCTCTCGCTGCGGCACTTGGCGCCGAAACCCTCATGGTCCTCACCGACGTCGAGGGCCTCTACGAGGACTGGCCGAACTCCGACGAGGTGATCAGCCGCCTCACCGCTTCCCAACTGGAGAAGCTGCTGCCGGAGTTGTCCGCCGGCATGGTGCCGAAGATGGAGGGCTGCCTGCACGCCGTGCGGGGCGGCGTGCAGACCGCGCGCGTCATCGACGGCCGGGTCCAGCACTCGATCCTGCTGGAGATCTTCACCGACGAAGGCATCGGCACGATGGTCGTGCCCGACGAGCAAGAGGGGGAGTCATGAGCAACGAGGAACTGACGGCACGCTGGCAGGGCGCGCTCATGAACAACTACGGCACGCCGCGACTGCCCCTCGTGCGCGGTGCGGGCGCGAAGCTGTGGGACGCCGACGGCAAGGAGTACGCCGACTTCGTCGGCGGCATCGCGGTCAACGCGCTCGGCCACGCCCACCCCGCCGTCGTCGAGGCCGTGAGCCGGCAGATCGCCTCCCTCGGCCATGTCTCCAACCTGTTCGTCGCCGAGCCGCCCGTCGCCCTCGCCGAGCGGCTGCTCCAGCTCTTCGGCCGGGACGGCAAGGTCTTCTTCTGCAACTCCGGCGCCGAGGCCAACGAGGGCGCCTTCAAGATCGGCCGGCTGACCGGGCGCACCCACATGGTCGCCACCCAGGGCGGCTTCCACGGCCGGACGATGGGTGCCCTCGCGCTCACCGGCCAGCCCGGCAAGCAGGAGCCCTTCCTGCCGCTGCCCGGCGACGTCACCCATGTGCCGTACGGCGACGCGCAGGCGCTGGCCGCCGCGGTCACCGAGGAGACGGCGCTCGTCGTCATCGAGCCGATCCAGGGCGAGAACGGGGTCGTGGTCCCGCCCGCCGGGTACCTGAAGGCGGCCCGCGCGATCACCGCGGCCACCGGGTCGCTGCTGGTCCTCGACGAGGTGCAGACCGGTGTCGGCCGTACCGGCAACTGGTTCGAGTACCAGGCCCACGAGGGCGTCCTGCCGGACGTCGTGACCCTCGCCAAGGGGCTCGGCGGCGGACTGCCGCTCGGCGCCACCGTCGCCTTCGGCCGCGCCGCCGAACTGCTCCAGCCGGGCCAGCACGGGACGACCTTCGGCGGCAACCCGGTCGCCTGCGCCGCCGGACTCGCCGTCCTCGACACCATCGCGAACGAGGGGCTGCTTCAGAACGTCAAGCGGCAGAGCGAGAAGTTGCGCGACGGAATCGAGGCACTGGGCCACTCATTGATCGACCATGTCCGGGGTGCGGGCCTGCTCCTGGGTATCGTGCTCACCGAGCCGCTCGCGCCCCAGGTGCAGCAGGCGGCTCAGGAGGCCGGTTTCCTGGTGAACGCGCCCGCTCCCGACGTCGTCCGGCTGATGCCGCCGCTGAACCTCGGCGACGACGAGGCGGACGCCCTTCTCCAGGCACTGCCCGGCATCCTCGACGCAGGTCACGGGGACGGACGAGCCGGAGAATGAGGCGACGATGAGTCAGGCGCAGGATCACGAGCAGTTCGGAGGGCCTGCCGTGCCGCAGACCCGCACCGCCCGCCACCGCCGGATCGTGGACATCCTCAACCGGCAGCCGGTGCGCTCGCAGAGCCAGCTGGCGAAGCTGCTCGCCGACGACGGGCTGAGCGTCACCCAGGCGACGCTCTCCCGGGACCTCGACGAGCTGAACGCGGTGAAGATCCGCAACACCGACGGCGACCTGATCTACGCGGTGCCGAGCGAGGGAGGCTTCCGTACGCCTCGCGCTCCGCTGGGGGAGTCGGCGAAGGAGGAGCGGATGCGGCGCCTGTCCCAGGAGCTGCTGATCTCCGCCGAGGCTTCGGCGAATCTCGTGGTCCTTCGCACCCCGCCCGGCGCGGCCCAGTTCCTCGCCTCGGCGATCGACCAGGCCGAGCTGCACGACATCCTCGGCACGATCGCGGGCGACGACACGCTGCTGCTGATCAGCCGGGAGCCGACGGGTGGGCAGGCCTTGGCGGACCATTTGCTGAGGCTGGCTCAGAACGGGCACTGAGTGGCGTGGTGACTGCTGTGTGCCGACTGCGGGTGTGTGGGGGCTGGTCGCGCAGTTCCCCGCGCCCCTGGGTTGGTGCGGCTGGTCCCCGTCCAGCAGCGCAGCCGACCTCGCTGCGGGCAGTCGTGCCTCCCCCAGTGCCTTGAGGGCCTGGGGGAACCCCCAGGCGGCACGGGTGGGCGGTGGGGGTCCCCCCGCTCGAGCGAAGCCGAGAGTGGGGGAGGCACCCCGCCAGCGCGGGCAAGTGAAACCCCTGCCCGAGCAGCAACCCCGGCCGGCCGGGAACCCCGCTCAGCCCAAACGCGCTGCCAGGCCCCCAGTGCACCGCACCTCGTCGCCCGCCGTAATGAGTAAAGCCTCGACCCCCGGCAGGGACTCCAGCCAAGCCAGCCCCTCCCGCGACCCCATCGCGAACGCGGCGGTGGCCCAGGAGTCGGCCCAGGTCAGCCGGGGGCCGACGACGGTCACCGCGACCAGGTCCGTGACCGCCGACTTCCCGGTCCGCGGGTCCACGATGTGCGCGCCCCGCTCCGCCGTACCGGACGTGGCCACGGCCAGCTCCTCCATCCCGGTGGAAGAGATCACCGCCGCCAGCCCACCGGGCCGCAGCGGGTCCGACACCCCGACCCGCCAGGGCCGGTGCGGCTCGGGCGTGCCGAGCATCTGGACGTCCCCGCCGCCGTTGACGCTGACACCGGTCACCCCGGCCGCCTCCGCGATCCGCCGCGCGCAGCGCTCCGCGGCCCAGCCCTTGACGATCCCGGTCGGGTCCAGCCGGCCCCCGTACGTCATGCTGAACCAGCCGCCGCTCACCCGCTCCGCCTCGGCGCCCAGTTCGAGCACCTCGGCGACCTCGGGATCGCAGTCGGCCACGGTCACCTCGCCCCGCGCCAGCCGTGACACCTGGCTGTCCTCGCGGTAGGTGCTGAACACCTCGTCGACCCGGTGCAGCCCGGCGACGGCCTCGTCGAGGGCCGCGCGCACGGCATGAGGTTCCCCGCCGCGGACGTCGAGGGAGAAGACCGTCCCCATGACCTCCTCCGCGTGACGCACCGCGGCGGGAGCTTCCGGTGATTCCGCCACCGTGTCAGCCACCGGCCTGGTCCAGCGCGGACTGGAGGGACTGTTTGTAGCCGGTGCTGGTGTACGTGGCCCCGGACACGGAGTCGATGTTCGCGTTCCCGGAGGCCACGGCCTCCTGGTTGAGCTTGGGTACGGACAGCGCGGTCTTCTGGTCGCTGGTGCCGCCCTTGGGCGCCTGCACCGCCTCCGCCTTGGTCACCTTGCCGTTCGCGACCGTGATCCGGACCTGGACCGGCCCGTACTGGGTCTGGGCGACCTTGCCGGTGAGCGTGCGGCTCGCCTGGGCCGCACCGCCGGAGGACGACGATCCGCCGCCGCTACCGCTCTGCGAGGACGACGCCTTCATCTTGTCCAGCGCGGACTGAAGCGACTTCTTGTAGCCGGTGCTGGTGTACGTCGCCCCGGACACGGAGTCGATGTTCGCGTTCCCGGAGGCCACGGCCTCCTGGTTGAGCTTGGGTACGGACAGCGCGGTCTTCTGGTCGCTGGTGCCGCCCTTGGGCGCCTGCACCGCCTCCGCCTTGGTCACCTTGCCGTTCGCGACCGTGAGGCGCACCTGGACCGGGCCGTACTGGGTCTGGACCACGTCACCGGTGACGGCGCCGGTCCCGGCGGCCGCCGCGCCGCCCTGCGGGGACTCCTGCCCCGCCGCGGTCTGCTGCGGGGCCGCGCCGGCCGCCTGCGCGGAGGCCGGATCCGAGGCAGGCTTCAACGCCAGCAGCAGCACGACGCCAGACACGGTGGCGGCGGTGGCGAGCACGACGCGCCGAATGGGGTGGCTCTTCCTCATCGTTCCTGAGCTCCTGATTTCCCGTGGGTTTCCCGACGATTCCCGTCGCTCACATCTCGAACGACTCGTGATGGATGCGGCGGGCGGGAACCCCCGCGCCGCGCAGTGCTTCGTACACTCCCTGCGCGAACCCGGGCGGGCCGCACATGAAGACATCGTGGTTCTCGACGTCCGGGATCTTCCGCTGGAGGTTCTCCGCGGAGATGTCCGGCCGCTCGCCCTCGGGGCTGTTGACCGCGTACATCAGCCGGGCGCCGCGTTCGTTGGCGATGGCGGCCAGCTCGTCCCACAGGGCGAGGTCCTGGGTGGTGTTCGCGCGGTAGAGGAGCGTGATGTCCCCGGCGCCGCCCGGCAGCGTCTCGAACAGCGTGCGCATCGGCGTGATGCCGACCCCGCCCGCGACCAGCAGCACCTTGCCGCGGCTGCGGCGCTGGGCGGTCATCGCGCCGTACGGGCCCTCGGCCCACACCCGGGTGCCGGGCGTCAGCTCGCGCAGCCGGGCGGTGTGGTCGCCGATCGCCTTCACGGTGATCCGCAGCATGTCCGGGCGGGGCGGCGCGGACAGCGAGTACGGGTGGGAGCTGAACCGCATGCCCGGCGCCAGGAACCGCCACCGGAAGAACTGCCCGGCCTGGGCACCCATCCGGTGCAGCTTCCGCCCGCTGATCAGCACCGACACGATGCCCGGCGTCTCCTCGATGACCGCCTGCACGCGCATGCGGTGACGGAGGTTCAGCCGGATCGGGACGAGGATCCGGTACCAGATCACCAGCGCGGTGACCGTGCCGTACAGGCCGTACCAGAAGGTCTTCGCGGTGGGCTCGAGGGCGAAGTCGTTGCCGGTGGTGATCTGGTGCCAGAACGTCAGGTACACCGCCGCGTACGTGAGCAGGTGCACGTGGTACCAGCCGTCGTACGGCAGCCTGCGGCGGACCACGCCGATCGAGGTGAGCCCGATGACCAGGAACAGGCCCGTGCCGATGGCGGCCTTGCCCATGTCCGGCAGCTGGTTGATGGAGTCGATGGTCTGCTGGACGATGTCGCCGAGCGACTTGCCCGCCTGGAGCGCGTAGCCCCACATGATCAGGAAGACGTGGGCGAAGACCAGGCAGAGCGTGTAGCGGCCGCTCATCGCGTGCCAGCGGGCCACCCGGTCGGATCCCACCCGGCGCTCCAGTGCGGGCACCCGGGCCATCTGAAGCACCACCAGGGCCATCAGGTACCCGGCGAGCATGCCGGTGATCCGGCCGGCGTTGAGGATCTTGCTGTTGTCGTCGGCGATGGACGGCGTGTTGTGCCACCACAGCCACAGCACGCCCGCCGCGCCCGCCCAGACGGCGAGCAACAGCGGGACGGCCGGGGAGCGGCGCGGACGGATGCGGCGCATCGTCTGGCGGCGGGCGGCACGTCCGCCTGCGATCGTGGTGGTCACGCTTCCTCCGTGGGGACTTGACCCTTGGCGCCCACAGATACGTGCCGTGACGCGGGAGTGTTCAGAAGCCCGCCGAGTCCAGTGCGGACTGGAGCGACTGGCGGTAACCGTCGCTGGTGTACGTGGCTCCCGAGACGGTGTCGATGTCCGCGCTCTGCGCGGCCAGCGCCTCGCGCCGCAGCTGGGGGACGGCGTAACTGTTGATCTCCTGGTCGCGCGGGTTCTCCGCCGGGTAGGTGACCGCGGTCACCTCGGTGAGCTTGCCGTCCTTCACCGTGATCCGCACCTGGACGGGACCCCAACGGGTCTGGACCGTGTCGCCCGTGGCGGTCCTGCTGCCGGCCGAGCTCGATCCGCCGGACCCGCCGGGGGCCGCGCTCGCGCTGCTCGACGGCGCCGGAGCCGACGCGCTCGCGGCGATGCCGGGGCTCTCGTGCGGCTTCAGCGCCAGCAGCAGCACCATCCCGGAGACGGTGGCGGCACTGGCCAGCACGATGCGGCGCAGGGGGCGGTTCTTCTTCAACGCGTGCACTTCCACTGCCTCTCTACTGCCTCACGGCTCTTCCGGCTCACAGCTCGAACGACTCGTGGTGGATGCGGCGGTCCGGCACCCCGGCGGCGCGCAGCTCCCGGTACAGCTCCTGGGCGAAGCCGTGCGGCCCGCAGATGTACACGTCGTGCTCGGCGAGACCGGGGACCGTGGCGGCCAGCGCCGCGGCCGTGAACCTCGGGCGCTCGCCCCGCGGCCCGTTGAGTGCGTACAGCACCTTCGCGCCGCGCCAGTCGGCGATCGCCTCCAGCTCGCCGCCCAGGGCGAGGTCCTCGGCGGTACGGGCCCGGTAGAGGAGGGTGACGTCACCGGGCAGCGTCTCGAACAGCGCCCGCAGCGGGGTGATGCCGACGCCGCCCGCGATCAGCAGCGACCGGTGGGTGGTGCCCCGGTCGGCGGTCAGCGAGCCGTAAGGGCCCTCCGCCCACACCCGGGTGCCCGGACGCAGCAGGGGGACGGCCGCGCTGTGGTCGCCCAGCGCCTTGACCGTGATCCGCATCAGATCCGGGCGGGGCGGCGCGGACAGCGAGTACGGCGTCGACGCCCAGCCCATGCCCTCGCCGAGGAACCGCCACCGGAAGAACTGCCCCGGCCGCGCGCCCAGTTCGTCCAGCCGTCGCCCGCGCACGACGACCGAGTACACGCCCGGCGCCTCCTTGTGCACCGACTCCACCCGCAGCCGGTGCCGCAGGTTGAGCCGCACCGGCGCGAGGATCCGGTACCAGAGCACCAGCGCGGCCACGCCCAGGTACAGGGCGTACCAGGCGGCCGTGGACACCGGCTTGCCGTTGAAGTCGTCACCCAGCGACAGCTGGTGGAAGAAGGCCAGGAAGACGGCGGCGTACGTCAGCAGGTGCACGTAGTACCAGAACTCGTAGCTGGTCCGGCGGCGCACGGCCCGCGCGGAGGTGATGCCGACCGCGAACAGGATCACCGTGCCGGCCGTCGCCATCAGCATGTCCGGATAGTCCAGGACCACGGTGAGCGTCTCGTGCACGATCGAGGCGCGGTCCTGGGCGGCGTACCCGGTCAGGATCAGCGCGACGTGCGCGACGAGCAGGCAGACCGTGTACCGGCCCGCCATCGCGTGCCAGCGGGCCACCCGGTCCGAGCCGATCCGCCGCTCCAGCAGCGGCACCCGGGCCATCAGCCCGACCAGCACCGCGCAGGAGTACCCGCACAGCAGCCCGGCGATCCGCCCGGCCCCGGTCAGCCAGCCCTCGGTGCCGACCACCGAGCCGGTGTCCGTCCACCACAGGACCAGTACCGCCGCCGCCCCCGCCCAGAGCAGGGCGAGCAGCGGGCCCGCGGGGGAGCTGCGGGGGGCGGGCAGCACGGGTGGTGCCGTCCGCCGCTCGTACACGGTGGTCATGAGGCGGGTCCTTTCTGCCGTTCGGTACGCAACTGTGCGCGGCGGACCTCTGAGACAGCTCTGAGCGGGCCCGCTCCCAGCCCACTCAGAGGAAACTCAGAGCTTCGGCGGACATCGGGCACCCCGGGCAGGGGTGATCCTGGAAGGGCGATGAACACGACCCGCTCCGGCCGCCCGGCCCTCACGCGACCCGACGGCACCCCGCTGCGCGTCCTCGTCGTCGACGACGACCCCGACCTCGCCGAGGTGCTCACCGGCGCCCTGCGCTACGAGGGCTGGGAGGTGCGCGCGGCCGGGGACGGCGCGTCGGCGCTCGCCGCCGCGCGTGAGCTGCTGCCCGACGCCGTCGTCCTCGACGTGATGCTCCCGGACACCGACGGCTTCGCCGTGCTGCGCAGCCTGCACCGGGTGAAGCCCGACGTCTGTGTGCTCTTCCTCACCGCCCGGGACGCGGTGGAGGACCGCATCGCGGGCATCACGGCGGGCGGCGACGACTACGTCACCAAGCCGTTCAGCCTGGAGGAGGTCGTCGCCCGGGTGCGCGGCCTGCTGCGCCGCGCCGGCATGGCCCGGCAGCTGGACGAGGGACCGCGGCTGATCGTGGGCAACCTGGTCATGGACGAGGAGTCCCACGAGGTGACCCGGGGCGGGGAGCTGATCGAGCTGTCCCCGACCGAGTTCGAGCTGCTGCGCTTCCTGATGCGCAACCCGCGCCGTGTGCTCAGCAAGGCGCAGATCCTCGACCGGGTGTGGTCGTACGACTTCGGCGGCCGGGCCCATGTCGTCGAGCTGTACATCTCCTACCTGCGCAAGAAGGTGGACGCGGGCCGCGAGCCCATGATCCACACGGTGCGCGGGGCGGGCTATGTGCTCAAGCCGGTGATCAAGTGAGGTTTCTCCGCCGGCCGCGCCGGCCGCTCCGTGTGCCGCGTCCCCGTACCCTGCGGGCCCGGCTCACCGTCGGCCTCGTGGTGCTGCTGGCGGTCAGCTGCGCCGCCGTCGGGGTGGCCGCGGTGGTCGAGCTGAACGGCTTCCTCACCCAGCGCCTCGACGAGCAGCTCGACCAGGTCGGCACCCGGTTCCCGGCGAGCCTCGAGCACGGCGGCAAGCTGCCGGACGACCACGACGGCGACGAGCACGGCGACGACCGCCGGCAGGCGACCGGCACGTTCGGCGCACGCCTGGTGAACGGCACCGTCACCAACGCGGCGGTCGTCCGCCCCGGTGGCATCGAGAACGTGCTCGGCAAACTGACCGAGAGGGACGGCAGGCGGCTCGCGGCGGTCGGCACCGACGGCGGCGGGCACACCGTCGAACTCTCCGTGCTGCACGACTACCGGGTCGTCGCCGCCCCGGGCCTCGACGGCGACATCCTGATCTCCGGGCTGCCCCTGGAACCCGTGCAGGCCACCGTCCACCGGCTGGAGCTGGTCGCCGGGATCGTCTTCGGGCTCGCCCTGGCCGCCACCGGCGTGGCCGGCGCGCTCTGGGTGCGCTGGTCGCTCAGGCCGCTGAGCCGGGTCGCGGCGACCGCCGCCCGGGTCAGCGAACTCCCGCTCGCCAGCGGGGAGGTCACCCTGCCGCCACGCGCCCCCGAGTCCGACCCGCGCAGCGAGGTGGGCCGGGTGGCGGCGGCCTTCGACCGCATGCTGGGCCACGTCGAGGACGCCCTGACCAAACGGCACGCCAGCGAGGAGCGGCTGCGCAGCTTCGCGGCCGACGCCAGCCACGAGCTGCGCACCCCGGTCGCCTCGGTGCGCGGCCACGCGGAACTCGCCCTGCTGCACCCCGGGCCGGTGCCGCCGGAGGTCGACCGGGCCCTGGTGCGCATCGCCGCCGAGTCCTCCCGCATGGGCGAGATGGTCGACGACCTGCTCCTGCTCGCCCGCCTGGACGCCGGCCGCCCCCTGGAACGCCGCCCCGTCGACCTCACCCACCTCGTCCTCGACGCCGTCACCGACGCCCGCGCGGCCGGCCCCGGACACCGCTGGACCATGGAGCTCCCCGAGGACCCGGTGACCGTGACCGGCGACGCCCACCGCCTCCACCAGGTGCTGGCCAACCTGCTGGCCAACGCCCGGCTGCACACCCCCGCCGGCACCAAGGTGTCGGTGTCCCTGGAGACCGACGGCGCGGCGGCCCGCCTGGAGGTCCACGACGAAGGCCCCGGCGTGCCCGAGGAGGTGCGGCCCGGCGTCTTCGAACGCTTCACCCGGGCCGAACACCGCCGCCGCACGGACGCCCCCGGCGGCGGAGCGGGGCTGGGCCTGGCGATCGTGGCGGCGGTGGTGGAGGCGCACGGGGGGAGCGTGGGGCTGGAGAGCCGGCCGGGGAGCACGACGTTCACGGTGCGGTTGCCGCTGGGTGACGTCAGTACCGGGTGAGGGCCAGCTCCCCGCTCTCCGTGCCCGTGGCGAGGTGCGGCCCGCGCGCGGGATCCACCCACTGGAGAATCCTCCGCATGGCGTCCTCCGGCACCGACACACAGCCGGCCGTCGCCCCGGCCCCGTCGACGTGCAGGAAGATGCCGGCGCCGCGGCCCCGCTCGGGGTGCTCGTAGTTGAAGCCGATGACGAGCGCGTGCGCGTACTGCGTCCCGTAGTCGACGAGGTGCTCGGACTCGGTGGCCCGGCAGTCGGCGGGCAGGGGTTCGGTCCAGCGGTTGTAGGCGCTGGAGTCGTTGTCCTGGCACCACCAGGAGTCCGCGTGGACCGGGCGGTACGACATCCTCGTCCCGTCCGGCGCGGCCTTGGTGCCGAAGGCGAACGGCAGGTCGTAGAGCCCGGTGGGCGTCGTGTTCGTGCCCTGTGTCCGGGTGGTTCCCTCAACGAGCCCGCGCGCGCCGAAGCGCGCCGGCGCGGAACCCGCCTGTTCCCACCGCCCGTCCCGCAGATCCCACCACAGGAGCGTGCCCGTCGTGGAGTCGGCGCCCGGCGCCTGAGCCGTGATCAGCTGGGTGCCGCCACCGGTGTCCGCCATCCGCGCGGGCAGCGGGTCCGGGTCACCGCGGGCCGCGGCACCGAGCAGGAGGAGGGACACGGACGCTAGGGCGAGGACACCGGGGCGCATGGCTCAGACGCTAGACGGAGGCAGTGGCAACGGCAGCCCGGGTAGGCCGTCCAGGCTGGTGGCGATGTGGTCCTTCTTGCGGAAGTACTCGCCCAGCGAGGCGTCGTCCTCGCGTGCGAAGCGCTTTCCGTGCAGGTCGCGGTCCGTCTCGTAGGCCATGAAGGGCACCGCGTACCCGCAGGTGTCCCGGACGAGCTCGGCGTGCACGACGATGATCGCGCGCAGGCCGTGCCGGGTCGGATCGATGTCCGGGAAGCGGGTGAGCAGTTCCCGGAAGCGGGGGTCGTCGCGGAAGACCGGCTCGCCCCGGCCGTGCACCCGCACGATGTTCGGCGGGCCCTGGAAGGCGCACCACATCAGGGTGATCCGCCCGTTCTCCCGCAGATGGGCGATGGTCTCCGCGTTGGACCCGGCGAAGTCGAGATACGCCACGGTGTGCTCGTCGAGCACCGCGAAGGAGCCCTTGAGGCCCTTGGGGGAGAGGTTGACCGTGCCGTCGCCGGAGAGGGGGGCGGTCGCGGTGAAGAAGAGGGGCTGTTCCTCGATGAACGTACGGAGCCGGCCGTCTATGCGCTCATAGGTCTTTCCCATGACTGATGATTATCGGCGAATTCCTTTCGACTGTCTAAGGAATACGCGGCTCGACCGCGGCCGCCCCGGCCGGCGCTCACTCGGGGCGGCCACGGCTGCCTGTCACGTCACTTGGTGAGCGTGCAGGCGGCCAGGGAGTCGAGGCCGGACGGCTTGGCCGCGGTGCGGCCGATGGCCGTGGCGATGCGGTCGACGGTGGACTTCCGCTTGTCGGCCAGCGGGCCGAGGATCGCGTTCTGTACGAAGTTGGGTCCGCCCTGGCCCACCGTGTCCTGGAGGCGCTTGTTGGCCTCGTCGATCTGCGTCTGGAGCAGGGTGAGGTTGCGGTCCACCTCGGCCTGCGCGGAGGCCGGGATGGCCGGGAGCTGCGACTTCACGTCGGGGCAGGTGATGGTGCCCGCCGCGCCGGCGGCGGTGCTGCCGGTCTCGCCGCCCGCCTGATCGTTGGCCGCCGCGGAGGCCGAGGCCGAGGCCTCGCCGGTGGCGGCGTTCGAGCCGGTGCCGTTCGCGTTGTTGCCGGCCGCGTTGCTGCCGTTCCCGTTGTTGCCGTTCGCGTTGTTGCCGTTCGCGTTGTTGCCCGTCGCGTTGGTGCCGCCCCCGTTCAGGGTGCACGTCGCGAGGGAGTCGAGGCCGGTCGGCTTGGCCGCGGTGCGGCCGATGGCCGTGGCGATGCGGTCGACGGTGGACTTCCGCTTGTCGGCCAGCGGGCCGAGGATCGCGTTCTGTACGAAGTTGGGTCCGCCCTGGCCCACCGTGTCCTGGAGGCGCTTGTTGGCCTCGTCGATCTGCGTCTGGAGCAGGGTGAGGTTGCGGTCCACCTCGGCCTGCGCGGAGGCCGGGATGGCCGGGAGCTGCGACTTCACGTCGGGGCAGGTGATGGTGCCGGCGCTGGCGAGGGTGCGCGCGTTCGTCGCGTCGTTGCTCTTGTCGGGCGTCCCGGCGAGCGCGGAGGTGGCGATCACCGCGCCGGACAGCACCACGGCGGCAGCGCCGCCGATGATCGCCACACGACGCTTGTTGTACTTCGGAAGAGCCCTGGACATGCGGATGCCTCACTTGGGTCAGAGGTGGGTGTAACCAACGCGGGGTTTACAAACGCGGCGCCAGCGTTCGGTGATCAGTACGAGAAAGCGGTTTCGTCTGTTCAACGCGCCCACAGAATCCTCTGAGATTGACGAATCATGCAGAGTGCTGCATACTCATGCATGTCAGCGAATGCACTGTGAGGAGAAACCCGTGACCGAGCGCGTCGTACTCGCCTACTCAGGCGGTCTGGACACCTCCGTCGCCATCGGCTGGATCGCCGAGGAGACGGGCGCCGAGGTCATCGCCGTTGCGGTCGACGTCGGCCAGGGCGGCGAGGACCTGGACGTCATCCGCAAGCGCGCGCTCGCCTGCGGTGCGGTCGAGGCCGAGGTCGCCGACGCCAAGGACGAGTTCGCCGACGAGTACTGCCTCCCGGCGATCAAGGCCAACGCCCTCTACATGGACCGCTATCCGCTGGTCTCCGCCCTCTCCCGGCCGACGATCGTCAAGCACCTCGTCGCCGCCGCCAAGAAGCACGGCGCCACCACGGTCGCCCACGGCTGCACCGGCAAGGGCAACGACCAGGTCCGCTTCGAGGCGGGCATCGTCGCCCTCGCCCCCGACCTCAAGTGCATCGCCCCGGTCCGCGACTACGCGATGACCCGGGACAAGGCCATCGCCTTCTGCGAGGACAAGCAGCTCCCGATCGCCACCACCAAGAAGTCCCCCTACTCCATCGACCAGAACGTCTTCGGGCGCGCGGTCGAGACGGGCTTCCTGGAGGACATCTGGAACGCCCCGATCGAGGACATCTACGAGTACACCTCCAACCCGGCCACCCCGCGTGAGGCCGACGAGGTGATCATCACCTTCAAGGAGGGCGTCCCGGTCGCCCTCGACGGCAAGCCCGTCACCGTCCTCCAGGCCATCCAGCAGCTCAACGAGCGCGCCGGCGCCCAGGGCATCGGCCGGATCGACATGGTCGAGGACCGCCTCGTCGGCATCAAGTCCCGTGAGGTGTACGAGGCTCCCGGCGCGATCGCCCTGATCACCGCCCACCAGGAGCTGGAGAACGTCACCGTCGAGCGCGAACTCGCCCGCTACAAGCGGCAGGTCGAGCAGCGCTGGGGCGAACTGGTCTACGACGGCCAGTGGTTCTCCCCGCTCAAGCGCGCCCTCGACGGCTTCATCGACGAGGCCAACCAGCACGTCTCCGGCGATGTCCGGCTGACCCTGCACGGCGGCCGCGCGGTCGTCACCGGCCGGCGCTCCGAGTCGTCCCTGTACGACTTCAACCTCGCCACCTACGACACCGGCGACACCTTCGACCAGGCCGCGGCCAAGGGCTTCATCGACATCTACAGCCTGTCGTCGAAGATCGCCGCGCGGCGTGATCTGGCAGGCGGAGCCTGACGCGGACCTCGCGTAGCAGCGTTCGGCCACCTCGCACGCACTAGCCTGACAACCGCCTCCCCATGCACGTCGTGGGGAGGCGGTGGCACATCCACACCTCCGAGGAGCAACCCAAGTGAGCAGCAACAGCGGTGACGTACGGCTCTGGGGCGGCCGTTTCGCCGACGGTCCCGCCGAGGCCCTGGCCAAGCTGTCCGCGTCCGTCCACTTCGACTGGCGGCTCGCGCCCTACGACATCGCCGGTTCCCGTGCCCACGCGCGCGTGCTGCACAAGGCGGGGCTGCTCACCGCGGACGAGCTGACCCGGATGCTCGCCGGGCTCGACCGGCTCGAGGCGGACGTGGCGTCGGGCGAGTTCACGGGCACCATCGCCGACGAGGACGTCCACACCGCCCTGGAGCGCGGCCTGCTGGAGCGCCTCGGCCCCGACCTCGGCGGCAAGCTGCGCGCGGGCCGCTCCCGGAACGACCAGGTGGCGACCCTCTTCCGGATGTACCTGCGCGACCACGCCCGTGTCATCGGCGGCCTGATCGCCGACCTCCAGGACGCCCTGATCGGCCTCGCCGAGGCCCACCCGGACGTGGCGATGCCCGGCCGTACCCATCTCCAGCACGCGCAGCCGGTGCTCTTCGCCCACCACGTCCTGGCCCATGTGCAGTCCCTGTCCCGGGACGCCGAACGGCTGCGCCAGTGGGACGAGCGGACGGCGGTGTCGCCGTACGGCTCCGGCGCCCTCGCGGGCAGCAGCCTCGGGCTGGACCCGGAGGCGGTGGCGAAGGACCTCGGCTTTGAACACGGCAGCGTCGGCAACTCCATCGACGGCACGGCCTCCCGGGACTTCGTCGCCGAGTTCGCCTTCATCACGGCGATGACCGGGGTCAACCTGTCCCGCATCTCCGAGGAGATCATCATCTGGAACACGAAGGAGTTCTCCTTCGTGACCCTCCACGACGCGTTCTCCACGGGCTCGTCGATCATGCCGCAGAAGAAGAACCCGGACATCGCGGAGCTGGCGCGCGGCAAGAGCGGCCGTCTGATCGGCAACCTCACCGGACTCCTGGCCACCCTCAAGGCCCTGCCCCTCGCCTACAACCGCGACCTCCAGGAGGACAAGGAGCCGGTCTTCGACTCCTGCGACCAGCTGGAGGTGCTGCTCCCGGCGTTCACCGGCATGATCGCCACCCTCACCGTCAACCGCGAGCGCATGGAGGAGCTGGCCCCGGCCGGCTTCTCGCTCGCCACCGACATCGCGGAGTGGCTGGTCAAGCAGGGCGTGCCGTTCCGCGTCGCGCACGAGGTGGCCGGCGAGTGCGTGAAGGCCGCCGAGGCCGAGGGCAAGGAGCTGGACGAGCTGACGGACGAGCAGTTCGCCAAGATCAGCGCGCACCTCACGCCCGAGGTCCGCTCGGTCCTCAACGTCCCCGGCGCCCTCGCCTCCCGCAACGGCCGTGGTGGTACGGCACCCAGCGCGGTCGCCGTCCAGCTGGCCGAGGTCAAGGCGGACGTGGCGGCGCAGCACGCGTGGGCGGACGCCAAGAAGTAGCAGGTCGTCACGCATACCCGGGGCATCGCGGGTTAGGTTGGTCCGGAGCCGGATGGTGCCGACCGAACGGAGCCCGCGATGCCCTTCGCCCGCCTGGCCTCAGCAACGACCCCCACCTGCCACATCGGCCTGGGCCTCGCCGCCGTCGGCCGGCCCGGCTACATCAACCTCGGCCGGGAGCAGGACCTCCCCGCGGACCGGACTGTCGAGGCCCTGCGCGAGCGCACCCACGAGCTCCTGGACGCCGCCTACGCCCAGGGCGTCCGGTACTTCGACGTGGCCCGCTCCTACGGCCGTTCCGAGGAGTTCCTGGCCGGCTGGCTGAGTGCCCGGCCGGACGTCGTCGACGTCGTCGTCGGCAGCAAATGGGGCTACACGTACACCGCGGGCTGGTCCACCGACGCCGAACGGCACGAGGTCAAGGAGCACAGCCTCGCCACCTACGAGCGGCAGCGCGCCGAGAGCACCGGACTGCTCGGCGACCGGCTCGACCTCTACCAGATCCACTCGGTGACCCCGGACAGCCCCGCCCTCACCGACAAGGAGCTGCACGCCAGGCTCGCCGAGGCCGCCGCGCAGGGCCTCACCGTCGGCTTCTCCACCAGTGGCCCGGCCCAGGCCGACGCCATCCGCGCCGCCCTCGCCGTGACCGTCGACGGCGAGCCCCTCTTCCGCACGGTCCAGTCGACGTACAACGCGCTGGAGACCTCCGCCGACCCCGCCCTCGCCGAGGCGCACGAGGCCGGGCTCACCGTGATCGTCAAGGAGGGCATGGCCAACGGCCGGCTGGCGGAGCCGCACGCGCCCGAGGAGCTGAAGGCCGTGGCCACGGAGACCGGCCTGGGCTGCGACGCGGTCGCCCTGGCGCTGATCCTCCGCCGGCCGTGGGCCGGGGTGGTGCTCTCCGGCGCGGCCACCCTGAACCAGCTCGCCTCCAACCTGCACGCCGCCGCCGTGGACCTCGACGAGGACCAGCTCACCCGTCTCGCCACGCTGGTCGAGGAGCCGCGGGCGTACTGGGAGCGGCGCGGACAGCTGCCCTGGCACTGATCGCATTCCCTGCCCGACCAGCGACGATGAGCAGCCACTATGAGGCATGCATGCCTCTTGTGAGACATCAGTGTCTCACATGGGCTATTCTCGTCTCATGGCTGTCGATCGTGCCCACGTGCTGCGCAGCGCAGCCGCGCTGCTGACCCGTAAATCCACCGCGACCATGGACGAGGTCGCCAAGGCCGCCGGGATCAGCCGTGCCACCCTGCACCGCCACTTCGCCGGGCGCGACGCGCTCGTGCGGGCGCTGGAGGCGCTCGGCATAGAGGAGTGCGACGCCGCGCTGGACAGGGCGCGGCTCGACGAGGGGCCGGTCCAGGACGCCCTGCGCCGGTTCGTGAAGGAGATCGAACCGGCCGCCGGACTGCTCGCCTTCCTCTACACCGAGAACCAGCTCTTCGAGGGCGAGGAGCAGAACGAGGGCTGGTCCCGGATGGACGACCGCGTCTCCGCCCTGTTCCGGCGCGGCCAGCTCAGCGGCGAGTTCCGCATCGACCTCACCCCCGCCTGGCTGACCGAGGCGCTCTACGGCCTGCTGGCCTCCGGCATCTGGGTCGTACAGAGCGGCAAGGGCGCCCCCAAGGACTTCCACCACATGATCGTCGAGCTGCTGCTCGGCGGTGCGCTACGGAGAGAGGAATCATGACCAGCACCCTGCGGCCGGCGTTCGTGACGCGGGAGGCGGAGCAGCGCCCGGGCCGTTGGCTCGCGCTCTCGGTCCTCGTGCTCGCCGTGCTGCTCGTGGCCGTGGACGCGACCGTCCTCGGCCTCGCCACCCCGTACATCAGTGAGGACCTCGAGCCGACCGGCACGCAGCTGCTGTGGATCGGTGACGTCTACTCCTTCGTCATCGCCGGTCTGCTGGTCTCCATGGGCAGCCTCGGCGACCGCATCGGCCGCAAGCGGATCCTGCTCGGCGGCGCGACCGTGTTCGGCGCGATATCCGTCCTCAACGCCTACGCCACGACGCCGGAGCTGATGATCCTGGCGCGGGCGCTGCTCGGCGTCGCCGGTGCCACCCTGATGCCCGCCACGCTGGCCCTGATCCGCAACCTCTTCCACGACCCGCGCGAGCGGAGCCTCGCCGTCGGCATCTGGGGCGCCACCGCCTCCGCCGGTACGGCGGTCGGCCCCATCGTCGGCGGTTTCCTGCTCGAGCACTTCTGGTGGGGCTCGGTCTTCCTGATCAACCTGCCCGTGATGGCGGTCCTGGTCCTGGTCGGCATCCGCACGCTCCCCGAGTCCCGCAACCCCGACCCCGGCCCCTGGGACCTGATCAGCGTCGTCCTGTCCCTGGTCGGCATGATCGCCCTGGTGTACGCGGTGAAGGAGGCTGCCACCCACGGCTTCACCAGTGTGACGCTCGGCGTGGGCCTGCTGGGCGCGGCGGCCCTGTACGGGTTCGTACGCCGCCAGCTCACGCTCCCGGCCCCGCTGCTGGACATGCGCCTCTTCCGCAACCGGGGTCTCAGCGGCGCGGTCCTGGCCGACCTGCTCACCATCCTCGGCCTGTCCGGGCTGGTGTTCTTCCTCTCCCAGTACCTGCAACTCGTGCAGGGCAGGCGCCCGTTCGAGGCCGGGCTCGCGGAACTGCCCGCCGCCGTCGGCGCGGTGGCGGCCGGCCTGGTCGCGGGCCGCGCGGCCCGGCGCTTCTCGGTCCGGTCCGTGGTCTCCGGCGGCCTCGCGGCCATGGGCCTCGCCCTCGCCGCGCTGACGACGCTGAGCCAGTCGACCGGCTACCCGGTCCTCGGCGCCGCGCTCCTGGTCGTCGGCGTCGGCGCGGGCTTCTCCTTCACCGTCACCGCCGACGTCATCCTCGCCGGCGTCCCCGAGGAACAGGCGGGCGCCGCCTCCGCGGTCTCCGAAACGGCCTACGAACTCGGCGCCGCCCTCGGCATCGCCCTGCTCGGCTCGATCATGACAGCCGCGTACCGCGACTTCACCGGCCCGGCCGGCACCCCCGAGGGGGCACACGAGTCACTGGGCGCGGCGGTGGAGGCGTCGACGAACATGCCCCCGCACACGGCGAAGGCCCTCCTCGACGCGGCCCGCGACTCCTTCGTCCACGGCCTGCACCTGGCCTCGGGCGCGGGTGCGGTGGTGCTGCTGGCGACATCGGTGGGCGCGTGGCTCTTGCTGAAGGGGCAGAAGCTGCAAAGCGCCGACTGAGGACAGCGCCCCGTCAGGGGCGCGACCAGCCCCACACCTGTACTTGACGTACGGCCGAACCGCCGGAGGCGTCAGGCAGCCTTGGCCTTGGTGGCGTACATGTCCACATACTCCTGCCCCGACAGCAGCATGACCTCGGTCATCACGGAGTCGGTCACGGCCCGAAGCACATACCGGTCCCGGTCCATCCCCTCGTACCGGGAGAACTCCATCGCCTCGCCGAAACGAACCGTCACACGGCCGGGCCGCGGCATACCCCGGCCCCCCGGCTGCAACTTGTCCGTGCCGATCATCGCGAAGGGAACCACCGGCGCCCCGGTCATCAACGTCAAGCGCGCGATACCGGTACGCCCCCGGTACAGACGGCCGTCGGGCGACCGCGTGCCCTCGGGGTAGATCCCGAAGATCTTCCCCTCCTCCAGCACCCGCCGCCCGGTCATCAGCGCGGCCACGCCACCGCGCCCGCCGTCACGGTCCACGGGGATCATGCCGACGCCGGTGAAGAACCACGCCATCAGCCGGCCCTTGAGGCTCTTGCCGGTGACGTACTCGTCCTTGCCGATGAAGAAGACCTGACGGTCGCACACCAGCGGGAGGATCATCGAGTCGATGAAGGTGAGGTGGTTGCCGGCCAGGATGACCGGGCCGTCGCCCGGGATGTGCTCCACGCCCTCCACCTGTGGGCGGAACATCAGGCGCATGATCGGTCCGAGCACTGCCTTGATGAGCGCGAAGCGGGACAACGGGTCCTCCGATGTCAAGGGGTCGATATGTGTATGTGCAGGTGAGGACGATACTCGCGGCTCGCTGCGAAACGCACATCGGGGGCGTCCGGTTCACCGATGTCTTACGCACTGTTGACGCGGGTTTACCTGCGGCACCGCACAGACGGCTGCCCGTAACGCCACCGCGATGATGTGACGGACCTCGCTCCAGAGCCTTGTTCCGGCGGGTACCCGGGGTCCGCCGGCCGAAGCCGACGGATCGTCACATCTTGCCCTCCATAGGCCATCTGGCGTCACCCACCTGTTCGGACCAGCGTCTCCCGCGGGTCATGTCCACGCCCCTACCATCGGCCCGCACCGACGGCGCACGGCAGGAGGACCCTCATGGAAACCCGGGACTCGAACGGTCAGGTCTCGAACGAGCGGGACGCGAACGCGCGGCAGCACGCGACCGGACGGCGGGCACTGCTCGGCGCCGCGGTGCTCGGCGCGGGCGGAGCGGTCCTCGGGCTGCCCGGTGCGGCCAGAGCCACGGAGGAGAAGGCGACCGGGGGCAGGGGTCTCAAGAGCCTGCCCGTGCCGACGATCATCGGGCACCGGGGTGCCAGCGGCTACCGGCCCGAGCACACCTTCGGCTCGTACCAGCTGGCCCTGGACCTCGGCGCGGACGTCGTCGAGGCGGGCGACCTGGTGCCCACCAAGGACGGTCACCTCGTCTGCCGTCACGAGCCGGAGATCGGCGGCACCACGGACGTGGCCTCCCATCCGGAGTTCGCCGACCGCAAGACCACCAAGGTCCTCGACGGGGTCTCCACCACCGGCTGGTTCACCGAGGACTTCACGCTCGCCGAACTGAAGACGCTGCGCGCCGTCGAGCGCATCCCGGCCAACCGCCCGCACAACACCCTCTACAACGGACGCTGGGAGATCCCCACGTTCGAAGAGGTCCTGAAGTGGCAGGACGAGCAGACCCGCAAGCGCGGCAAGCAGGTGTGGATCTACCCCGAGACCAAGCACCCCACCTACTTCCGGGGGCTCGGCCTCGGTCTCGAGGAGCGGGTGGCCAAGCTGCTGCGCAAGCACGGCAAGGACAAGCGGACCTCGCCGGTCATCCTCCAGTCCTTCGAGCCGAGCAGCATCCAGCGCCTGAACACACTGGTCGACAACCCCCTGGTCGTCCTGCTGTCCGCCGCGAACACGCAGCCCTACGACTTCGTCGCGACGGGCGACCCGCGCACCGTCGCCGACCTGATCACCCCGAAGGGCCTCAGGGAGATCGCCGGTTACGCGCAGGGCATCGGCCCGACGCTGGACCTGGTCATCCCCAAGGACGCGAGCGGCAGGCTCACCACGCCGACCAGCCTGGTCAAGGACGCCCACGCGGTGGGTCTGATCCTGCACCCGTACACCATGCGCAACGAGAACCCCTTCCTGCCGGCCGAGTACCGCAAGGGCACCGACGCGGACGCCTACGGTGACGCCTTCGGTGCGTTCAAGACGTACTTCGCGACCGGCATGGACGGGGTGTTCACCGACAACGCGGACACCGGTGTGCTCGCCCGCGCGGACTTCGTCAACGGCTGATCCGTCCGGCACCCCGTTCGAGGGGACTCGCGGCCGCTCCGGCAACCTGCCCCGGGGCGGCCGCGTCGCACTGCATATGACGCACGACCTGGTTGCCTCCCTGCGCCCGCTCCTGACCGCCGAGGCCTCCGCCGAGGCATATGCGGCCGGGGCCGAACCGGGAGACCTGGAGCAGGCGGTCTGGCTCCGCCTGCTGGAGCGGCTTCAGGCCGACGGGCCGCCGTTCGATCCGCAGGGCTGGCTGCGCAAGGCGGTCCGTGCCGAGGCGCGCCGCAGCCGTCGTACGACCCGTCACGAGCGGCCCTACGACGGTGATCCCGTCGACGACCGCGAGCGCGACCCGGAGCAGCTGGCCCTCGCCGCCGCCCGGCGCCGTGCCCTGCGCGACGCGGTGCGCAGGCTGCCGGGCCGCTGCCCACGGCTGATGGAGGCCCTGCTGTCGCCGCGGGACCTCACCTATCGGGAGATCGCGGGGGAGTTGGGTATCTCACAGGGCAGTCTTGGACCGGAACGTTCCAGATGCCTGGGATGTCTTCGGCGATTGCTGACACCGGAGGTTGCGGCCCGCGAAGTGCGGGGATAGGAGTGGGGAACGACCGGTGATCAGGTGAGCGGGAGGCGTGCGCACATGGGCATGAGCGTGACCATCTCGGTGGCGACCGAGCAGGATGCAGAGCAGATCTTCAAGCTCCAGTACCTGTCTTTCCAGAGCGAGGCCGCGCTGTACGGCAATTACCGCATCGACCCGCTCGTTCAAACCCTCGAATCGGTCCGCCAGGAGGTCACCTCCGACTGTGTCTTCGTCGCTCGGCTCGGCGAGGAGGTGGTCGGCTCGGTG
The DNA here is from genome assembly GCF_040644935.1 of Streptomyces sp. NPDC046915. Classification (NCBI taxonomy): domain Bacteria; kingdom Bacillati; phylum Actinomycetota; class Actinomycetes; order Kitasatosporales; family Streptomycetaceae; genus Streptomyces; species Streptomyces sp. NPDC046915. The sequence goes on from NZ_JBEYXB010000007.1 coordinate 280,734, forward strand.
CGCGGCCGGATCACCGAGGACGGCGCGGCCTGCATCGGCAAGCTCTGCGTCCACCCGCGCCTCCAGGGGCACGGCATCGGCGCCCGCCTGCTGCGCGCGGCCGAGGGGGCCCTGGCGCAGGAGCGCGGTGCCAAGAGGTTCCGCCTGCACACCGGACACCGCAGCGAGGGCAACCTCCGCCTGTACCGCCGGGTCGGCTACCAGACGGTGGGCACGTCCAGGGGCGCCGACGGTGTGGAGATGATCGTCCTGGAGAAGTCGGCCGGGACGTACGCCGCTACTGCCTGACCGTGCGCGACTTCCGCAGCCAGTAGATGGCGGACAGCGGCAGCAGCACCGGAATGAAGACGTAGCCCATGCCGTAGTCGGACCAGACGGTCGCGTCCGGGAAGGACGACGGCTCGACCAGGGTCCAGGTACCGACGACCAGTACACCTGCCAGCTCGGCGGCACAGCACACCAGTGCCGCCCTGCGGGCGGTCTCCCCGCCGCGCACCAGCGTGTACGTGATGAAGCCGTAGACCACGCCCGCCACCGCCGACAGCGAGTAGGCGAGCGGCGCCCGGCCGAAGTCCGTCGCGATCTGGTAGGCGGAACGGGACACGGCCCCGACGACCATCACGCCGTAGAACCAGACGAGCAGCATCCCCGGCCCGCTGATGAGCCGCGTCCGCGCCGGCTTGTCCTCCACGGTGGCCATTGTCACCTTCCCCAGATGTCATAGAGCCGCACCTCGAGCACGGCCAGCACCACACCACCGGCCGCGACCGTCACCGAGCCCCAGCGGGTCCGCTCGGCCAGCGACATGAACCCCGCCGCCGGCACGCACGCGAACGCGCCCAGCAGATACGCCACGAAGATCGTCGTGCCCTGCTCCGGCTTCTCGCCCCGAGCCAGCTGCACGATCCCGATCACCAGCTGCGCCACGGCCAGCAGGGACACCACGGCCATCCCGATGAAGTGCCAGTCCTTGGTCGGCTGGTCCCGGTAGGCGGCCCACCCGCACCAGGCGGCGAGCAGCAGCGCGGCGACGCCGGTCACCAGCGTCAGGGCATTGAGCATGCGGTGACCCTATTACGGCCCAAACGGCCCGATGCGCGCGGGCCCGCCCGTCGGCCGGGGCGCGCGGGGCCCGTAGGGTCCGGACCATGATGATCGACGCACAAGCCCTGTTGTTCGACAACGACGGCACCCTGGTCTCCTCCCTCGACTCCGTGGAGCGCTGCTGGACGCGGTGGGCCCGGGAGTACGGGATCACGGCCGAGGAGTTCGGGCGGGTCGAGCTGCACGGGCGGCCCGCGGCGGAGATCGTCGCCGACCTGCTGCCCGCCGGGCTCGTGCCGGAGGCCGTCGCGCGGGTCGAGCAACTGGAGGTCGAGGACGTCCCGAACGGCGGTGTCCGCCTGCTGCCCGGTACCGAGAACCTCCTCGGCTCGCTGCCCGCCGACGCGTGGGCCGTCGTCACCTCCGCCACCCGGCGGCTCGCGGAAGCCCGGCTGGACGCCGTCGGCATCCGGCCCAAGACACTGATCGCCGCCGACGACATCACGCGCGGCAAGCCCGACCCCGAGCCCTACCTGCTCGCCGCCCGCCGCCTGGGCGTGGACCCGGCCCGCTGCGTCGTCTTCGAGGACGCCCCCGCGGGCCTCCGGGCGGGCCGCGCCGCCGGCATGACCACCGTGGCATTGACCACAACACACCAGGCCCACGAACTGGTCGCCGACCTGGTGGTCGAGAACCTGTCGGCCCTGTCCGCACTGGTCACCGACGGGGGAATCCGGATATCCGCCCGCGGCTGACCTCGTACCGGCCCCTGTCCACGGCTGTCCGGCATGCGGACAACCGAGGCCTGTCAGGACCGTACGTCTGGTTTACTGATCGCATGACCACGACGAGCTGCCGCATCCCTGCGACCGAGGCGACCATGGCGCCCGGTGCTCGTTGTATGTGTCGCATGTGCCGAATGTGCGCCTTCTAGAGGGCCCCCGCACCACCCCCGAGCTCGCGCCCCGAAGCGAGCCGCCGTGGCACGTTCGTACGCCGTGAGCCGTACGTGACCTGAGCCGCGCCCCGCGCACATGTTCTCCCCCGGTTCCATCGCCACCGCGAGAACCGTGTCGCGTCCCTGAACGAATGCACCCGTGCCCGGGCACATCCACGCCCGCGCACTCGACAGTGACGGAAACCCACGTGATCACCACATCGGGCCTCACCAAGGTCTACCGATCCCGCGGCCGCGAGGTCACCGCCCTCGACGGCGTCGACCTGCACGTCCGCGAAGGCGAGGTGTACGGCGTCATCGGACAGTCCGGCGCCGGCAAGTCCTCGCTGATCCGCTGCGTCAACCTGCTGGAGCGTCCCACCGCCGGCACGGTCACCGTCGCCGGCCAGGACCTCACCGCCCTCGCCGGGCGCGGACCGCGCGCCGGCCGGGAGCTGCGCCAGGCCCGCAGCCGGATCGGCATGGTCTTCCAGCACTTCAACCTGCTGTCCTCCAGGACCGTCCAGGACAACGTCGAGCTGCCGCTCGAGATCCTCGGCAAGTCGGGGAAGGAACGTTCCCGCAAGGCGCTGGAGCTGCTCGACCTGGTCGGCCTCGCCGACAAGGCCAAGGCCTACCCGGCCCAGCTCTCCGGCGGCCAGAAGCAGCGCGTCGGCATCGCCCGCGCCCTGGCCGGCGACCCCAAGGTGCTGCTGTCCGACGAGGCCACCAGCGCCCTCGACCCGGAGACCACCCGCTCGATCCTGGCGCTGCTGCGCGACCTCAACCGGCAGCTCGGGCTGACCGTCCTGCTCATCACCCACGAGATGGACGTCGTCAAGTCGATCTGCGACTCCGCCGCGCTGATGGAGAAGGGGCGCGTCGTGGAGTCCGGCACGGTCAGCGAGCTCCTGGCCACCCCGGGCTCCGAACTCGCCGCCGCGCTGTTCCCGGTGGGCGGCGAGGCCGCCGGCGCCGACCGCACCGTCGTGGACGTCACCTTCCAGGGCGAGGCCGCCACCCAGCCGGTCATCTCCCAGCTCGCGCGCACCTACAACATCGACATATCGATCCTCGGCGCCGCCATCGACACCGTCGGCGGCCTCCAGATCGGCCGTATGCGCATCGAACTGCCCGGCCGCTACGAGGACAACGTCGTGCCGATCGGCTTCCTGCGCGAGCAGGGACTCCAGATCGACGTCGTCGGCAACCAGGGCCAGGAGCCCGCACTGGTGAAGGAAGGTGCCAAGTGACCTGGTCCGAGATGCAGCCCCTGCTGTCCCAGGCCTGTTGGGACACGCTCTACATGGTCGGCTGGTCCACGCTGATCGCCGTCGTCGGCGGGCTTCCGCTCGGCATCCTGCTCGTCCTCACGGACCGGGGCGGACTGCTCCAGAACGTCTTGGCGAACAAGGTCATCGGGCAGATCGTGAACGTCGCCCGCTCCATGCCGTTCATCATCCTGATGGTGGCGCTGATGAACTTCACGCGCTCGACCACCGGAACGACCATCGGCCGTGAGGCCGCGATCGTGCCGCTCGCCATCGGCGCCATCCCCTTCTTCGCGCGTCTGGTCGAGACGGCTGTCCGGGAAGTGGACGGCGGACTCGTCGAGGCCGTGCAGTCGATGGGCGGCAACACCTGGACGATCGTCCGCAAGGTGCTCCTACCGGAGTCCCTGCCCTCCCTGATCTCCAGTACCACCACCACGATCGTCGCGCTCATCGGCTACTCCGCCATGGCCGGCACCGTCGGCGCGGGTGGCCTCGGCGACATCGCCATCCGCTACGGCTACCAGCGCTTCGAGACCCAGATGATGTGGATCACCGTGGCGATCCTCGCCGTCGTCATCTCCCTCATCCAGTTCGCCGGCGACTACGCGGCCCGTTCCCTGCACCACCGGGGCGGCCGCTCCGGCCCCGCGCCGAAGCTCCGCCTGCTGAAGGCCAAGGAGCCCGCGGCGGCCGACGTCGGCAAGGTCGCCTGAACACCCCCTGAGACTCCCCGCACGCCCACCCGTCACCCGACCACCACCCCTCAACGACGGCGCTTCGCGCCGACACCCCTTGATCCAAGGGGTCGCACCACCATAGGAAAGGCACTTTTCGTGCGTAACACCGCCAAGATCACCACCGCTGTCCTCGCCGCCGGAGCCCTCACCTTCGGGCTCACCGCCTGCGGCTCGGACAAGGACTCCGCCGCCGCCGACTACAGCGGCCCGCTGGTCGTCGCCGCCAGCCCCACCCCCCACGCCGAGATCCTGAACTTCGTCAAGGAGAACCTGGCGAAGAAGGCGGGCCTCGACCTGGAGGTCAAGGAGTTCCAGGACTACATCGTGCCGAACACGGCGACCGAGGACGGCTCGGTCGACGCCAACTACTTCCAGAACCAGCCCTACCTGGACGACTTCAACAAGAAGCGCGGCACCCACATCGTGCCCGTCGTCACGGTGCACCTGGAGCCGCTCGGCCTGTACTCCCACAAGGTCAAGAAGGCCGACGCGCTCAAGAGCGGTGCGACCATCGCCGTCCCGAACGACGCCGTGAACGAGGCGCGCGCCCTCAAGCTGCTCGCCGCCAACGGGCTCATCACGCTCAAGGACGGCGCGGGCAACGAGGCGACCCCGCAGGACATCGCCAAGAACCCCAAGAACCTCAAGTTCAAGGAGGTCGAGGCGGCCCAGACCGCGCGCTCCCTGGACGATGTGGACGCCGCCGTCGTCAACGGCAACTACGCCATCTCCGCCGGGATCAAGCCCGCGAAGGAGGCCCTCGTCCTGGAGTCCGCGAAGAACAGCCCGTACGGCAACTTCCTCGCGGTGAAGAAGGGCAACGAGAAGGACCCGCGCGTGAAGAAGCTCGCCAAGCTCCTGACCTCGCCCGAGGTGAAGAAGTTCATCGAGGACAAGTACCAGGGTTCGGTCATCGCGTCGTTCTGATCCCAAATCGCCACGCACGGGGTCCACTCCCTCACGGGGAGTGGACCCCGTTGTGCGGTTCGGTGCTTTCATGCTGCATGCTGGGCAGTTCAGCAGGCCCTGCAGTTTTCCGAAGGTTACGGAGCGGCGCATGACTAGCACCTTCCCCAACATCTCCATCAGCACGGAGCGGTTGGTGCTGCGGCCCCTCGACGAGGACGACGTGGCCGCCCTGGCCGAGATGATGAACGACGAGCAGGTCGGGGCCTGGACCGACGTGCCCCAGCCCTACACCACGGACCAGGCCCGCCGCTGGATCACCGAGTACGCCCCCGCCGAACGTGCCGCGGGGCGCGGCCTCGACCTCGCGGTCACCGAGTTCCTCACCCAGCGCCTGGTGGGCATCGTCCAGTTGGCCAAGACCAGCTGGCACGTACGGTCCACCGAACTGTCGTACATCATCGCCCCCTGGGCCCGCGGCGAGGGCTACGCCTCCGAGGCCGCCCTCGCCACCGCCCAATGGCTGCTCGGCAACCAGAAGTTCGAGCGCATCGAACTGCGCACCGCCGCCGACAACACCGCCTCCCAGCAGGTCGCGCAGAAGATCGGCTGCATCAGCGAGGGCGTGCTGCGCAACGCCTGCATAGCCCACGTCCGCGCCGAGGACGGCACCTGGAGCGACGTCCGTACCGACTTCATCGTGTGGAGCCTGCTCCCGGAGGACCTGGAAGGCGCGGGCGAACAGCTCGCCGACACCGGTGGTTTCACGTCATTCCCCGACTGGAACTGACTGGAACCGACGGGAACAGACCGGACGGGACCCGCGGCGACACCGCCCACCGCGCGCCCGGCAGCTCCACCAGGTACTCTCACGGGACCCGACTGTGGGCACCCGTACGCTGACGACCTGCGAAAACCTGGAGACTGACGACGATGGCCGACCGGGTCACGGTGATCGGCTGGGACGGCTCGCCGCTGACCGACGCGGCACGTTCCGCGCTCGGGGCCGCCAGCCTCGTGGCGGGCGCGGCCCACCATCTGGCGCTCCCCGAGGTCCCCCGCACCGCCGAGCGCGTCCGCCTCGGCAGCGTCGCCCTGGCCGCCCGCCGTATCGCCGCCCACCGCGGCACCGCGGTCGTCCTCGCCGACGGCGACCCCGGCTTCTTCGGCGTCGTACGCACCCTGCGCGCACCGGAGTTCGGCCTCGAGGTCGAGGTCGTGCCCGCCGTCTCCTCCGTGGCCGCCGCCTTCGCCCGCGCGGGCATGCCCTGGGACGACGCCCAAGTGGTCGTCGCACACCGGCGCACCCTGCGACGCGCGGTGAATGTGTGCCGCGCCCACACCAAGGTCGCCGTCCTCACCTCACCCGGCGCCGGCCCCGCCGAACTCGGTCTGCTCCTCGAAGGCGTGCACCGCACCTTCGTCATCTGCGAGGAACTGGGCACCGAACGCGAGCAGGTCTCGGTCGTCACCTCCGACAACGCCGCAGACCACACCTGGCGCGACCCCAATGTCGTCATCGTCATCGGCGGCCCGGCTGGTCCCGCCGCGCCGGGGGACGGCTGGATCTCCGGCCGGGAACCGGGCGCAGGCCCGCGCGGCTGGGTGCTGCCCGACGAGGAGTACGGCGGCGGGCTCGGCGAAGGGGAGACGGATCTGCTCCGCGCCGCCCAACTCGCCCGCCTGGGACCGCGCGTCGGCGACCTGGTGTGGGACATCGGCTGCGGCAGCGGCGCGTTCGCCACGGAGGCCGGGCGGGCCGGCGCCGCCGTCATCGCCGTCGACCGGAACCTGGAGGCCTGCGCCCGCACCGAGGCCGCCGCACGGCGCTTCGGGGTGCAGCTCCAGATCGTGCGCGGCACCGCCCCGCACGTCCTGGAGAACCTGCCCGAACCGGACGTCGTCCGTGTCGGCGGCGGGGGAGCGGCCGTGGTCTCCGCGGTCGCCGACCGCCGGCCGCAGCGCATCGTCACGCACGCCGCGACCCGTGACGCGGCCGAACTCGTCGGCCGGGACCTGACCGAGCACGGCTACCGGGTCGAGTGCGCCCTCCTACAGTCCGTCGAACTCGACACGCGGGCCTGGAGGGAGACGGAACGGAGTGTCGCGTTCCTGCTCACAGGGGAATTGCTGCGGCGCGAAGCGCCTCGTTGAGGGGTGGTGGCCGGGCGACGGGCGGGACTGCCCGACCGCGCCCCGTGATCCGCTTGTCGTACCACGCGCGGTAGGCTGGCCGATCGTTGTACCGCATCAGGTGGCCCGGAAATTCGTTCGTCAATGTCCGGAAAACCCGCCCGGTTTGGGACGAGTGTGGTACGGCAGAACCGGAGGACGCGCAACGTGGCGCAGTCCACAGCGGCCTGTCGCGGATCAAGCTGTCACGACGGCGGCATGCCCGCGACAATGCCACTGAATGGCTTTGTCGCCTTTTCCGGGCGGGCCGTTCGTGCCGCTGGGCACGCACGCTCGTTCTTCACTACGGGGCGGTCGGTGCGCCGTTCCGGTTGAGCTGGTCGTAGGAGCACTAACCGATGGGCGAGGGGTACGCATGACGGACACCGGCCAGGTCCCGGCCGAGGGACTGCCGGAGAGCGCAGGCATGGTGGAGCAGCCGGGCGTCCCCGCGCACGCCGCGTACACCTACCTCTCCGAGACCACCGCCGAGGACGAAGACCTGCTGCTGCCCGGTGCCCAGGGCGCGTGGGGCAACGAGGTGCCGCCGCCGCCTCCGGAGCCGGTCCTGGAGACCGTCCACGAGCCGGGCCCGCATGAGACGGACGGGCGCGACAGCGGCTCCGTCGACCTCGGCGGCGTCCGCCCGCTCGACCCGGGGCCCGTGTCCGTCCCGCCGTCCCCGATCCTCTCCGTGCCGCACGACCCCGCGGCGGCCCCGGCGACCCCGCGACGTCCGCTGCACCTCGGGCCGCCGATCCCCGACGCCTCCGCCAGCCCGGTCCGCTCCCTCGCCGACCGCGGCCCCGCCGGCGCGCCGGTACGGCAGTCCGGGCCACAGGCCCCCGGCCCCGAGTACCTCGACGCGCAGCCGCTGCGCGACCTCGCCCCGCAGGGCGCGGCTCCGTGGGGCGCGGCGCAGGGGGCGCCCGGGGCACAGGTGAACGCACAGGCCCCGGCTGCCGAAACGGTTGTTCCGGCGCCCGAGCCGACGCCCGAGCCGGCCACCGGCCCCTCCGCCGCGCAGGCAGCCGTGGCCCGGCTCGCCACGCAGGCCGCCATGGCGGGTGCCACGACGGAGGTCGCCGCTGCCGCCGCTGCCGCCGCCCAGGTGGCGGCGCGGGAAGTGGCCGCCGGAGTCGTCGCTCAGGAGCCGGACACGGCGCAGGACGTTCCGGGGCATGACTCGGCGCACGCCGTGGCCGAGGAGCAGGACGGCGAGGCCGCCGTCGCGCCGGAGGCCGCGCAGGGCCCCGAGAGTGTCCCGGTCCCGGAAGACGCCCAGGCCCCCGACGGAGTGCCGGACTTCGCGGGCCCGGAGGCGCCGGAAGCCGTGCCCGGCCCGCAGGCTGTCCACGACCCGCAGGTCGCCCAGGCCCCGGAGGCCGTGCCGGGTCCCGAGGCCGCGGAGGCGTCCGGCGAGGCAACGGTGGAGGTCGTGGAGGTCCAGGAGACCGCGGACGAGGAGGCCGCGCACACTCCGGCGACCGCTCCGGCGCCGGAAGAGGCCCAGATCCCGGAGGCTCAGGTCCAGTCCCCGGAGATCGAGCAGGCCGCCGAGGTCGCCGAGCCCACCGAGCCCACCGAGGTCGCGCAGACCGCCGACGACCTCCGGGCCCCGGAGGGTGTTCAGCCGATCGAGGGCACGGAGGTGCCCGACGCGGGTCAGGCCCAGGCGACCCCGCCGGCCGCGGAGGCCCCGCAGGCCCCCACCGACACCCCGGCCGGCGCGCCCGCCACGGAACCGGCCGAAGCGACCGAGCCCGCCGAGCACGTCACGCAGACCGCGCCCGACGCCGAGCCCCCGCAGGCTCCTGCCGTCGCTGCCGTAGCTGCCGTCCCGGAGCCGCCGCGCGCCGAGTCCGCCCCGGCCGCCGCGGAGGCCGTACCTACGGCGCCCACCGGTGCCGACATCCCCGCACAGGTCCAGGGCCCGCAGCTCGGCCACCCCCAGGCCGGCGACCAGGCGCAGCCCGCCACGCTCGTACCGGAGCAGCCGCCGGCCGACCAGGCGGAGCAGCAGCCGGACCAGCGCCCGGACGTCCAGCCGCAGGAAGAGCTCCAGGCCCCGGAGGCGACCCCGGCGGAGCCGGGCACCCCCGACGCGACCCCCGAGGACACTGCCCACGCCGAGGACGGCACCGGCCCGGAGACGGCCCCCGCTCAGCCGGCGGCCGACCCCGCCGCCCCGCACGCCCAGGCGCCCGAGCCCGTCGCCGAGCCCCTGGCCCCCGCCGCCGAGGAGCCCCCGGCGCCCGGCGACCCCGCGGCCGCGCCTCCCGGCAGCGTGCCGGCGCAGGCGCGCCCGGACCAGCCGCTGGGCCGGTTCGTGCCCGTGCAGGGCTCGGTGCCCACCACTCCGCACCTCGCCCCGACCCCGCCGCACCCCCTCGTCCTCCCGCAGGACGAGCCGGCGGCCCCGGCGGAGCCCGTCGCCACGGTCCCCGGACCCCGGGAGGCCGACCTCGCGCCGGCCCACCCGGACGAGGCGCCCCACCCCGAAGTCGTACAGCACGCGGAGGACCTGGACACCAGGGCCGCCGACCAGGAAGAGAGCACGGCCGAAGTGGCAGAAGCAGGACAGTCCACCGGCCCGGCCGCGCCCGGCTACGAGGACGCCGAGCGCGAGGCCGTGCTCAGGGTGATGCGCGAGCGCCGCGACATCCGCAACGGCTTCCGCAACGACCCGATCCCGCACGAGGTGCTGCTCCGCGTCCTGGAGGCGGCCCACACCGCGCCCTCCGTGGGCCACTCGCAGCCCTGGGACTTCGTCGTCATCCGGTCCGCCGAGACCCGGCGCAGCATGCACGAACTGGCCATGCGCCAGCGCGACGCCTACGCCAAGTCCCTCCCCAAGGGCCGGGCGAAGCAGTTCAAGGAACTGAAGATCGAGGCCATCCTCGACACGCCGGTGAACATCGTCGTCACCGCCGACCCCACCCGCGGCGGCCGCCACACCCTCGGCCGGCACACCCAGCCGCAGATGGCGCCGTACTCCGCGGCGCTCGCCGTCGAGAACCTCTGGCTCGCCGCCCGCGCCGAGGGCCTCGGCGTCGGCTGGGTCAGCTTCTTCGACGAGCGCGAGATGGTCCGTGCCCTGGGCCTGCCCGAGCACCTGGAGGTCATCGCCTACCTGTGCGTCGGGTACGTCGACGAGTTCCCGGACGAGCCCGAGCTGATGCAGGCCGGCTGGTCCAAGCGGCGCCCGCTGTCCTGGGTCGTGCACGAGGAGACGTACGGCCGGCGCGCGCTGCCCGGCGAGGACCCGCACGACCTGCTCGCCGAGACCGTCTCGCAGATCCGCCCGCTGGACGCCAAGGCGCTCGGCGAGGCCTGGGAGCGGCAGAAGCGCATGACCAAGCCGGCCGGCGCGCTCGGCATGCTGGAGATCATCTCCGCGCAGCTGTCCGGCCTGTCCCGGCAGTGCCCGCCGCCGATCCCCGAGCCCGCCGCCGTCGCGATCTTCGCCGGTGACCACGGCGTGCACGCCCAGGGCGTCACCCCCTGGCCGCAGGAGGTCACCGCGCAGATGGTCGCGAACTTCCTCGGCGGGGGAGCGGTCTGCAACGCCTTCGCCGGCCAGGTGGGCGCCGAGGTCTGCGTCATCGACGTCGGCGTGGCCGCCGACCTGCCCGCCACGCCCGGCCTGCTGCCCCGCAAGGTCCGCGCGGGCACCTCGGACATGACCACCGGGCCCGCGATGACCCGCGAGGAGGTCAAGCAGGCCATCGAGGTGGGCATCGAGACGGCCCGCGACCTGGTGGCGGCCGGCAACAAGGCGCTGCTCACCGGTGAGATGGGCATCGCGAACACCACCGCGTCCGCCGCGCTGATCTCCGTCTACACGGGCGCCGACCCGTCCGAGGTGACGGGCCGGGGCACCGGCATCAACGACGAGACGCTGGCCCGCAAGACCGAGGTGGTCCGCCGCGCCCTCGACCTGCACAAGCCGGACCCGGCCGACCCCATCGGCGTCCTCGCCGCGATCGGCGGCTTCGAGCACGCGGCCATGGTCGGCCTGCTCCTCGGCGGCGCCTCCCTGCGTACGCCGGTGATCCTGGACGGCGTCAGCGCCGGTGCCGCCGCGCTGGTCGCCCGCGCGATCGCCCCCGAGGTCCTCGCCGCGTGCATCGCGGGCCACCGCAGCGCCGAGCCCGGCCATGTGGCCGCCCTCAACAAGCTGGGTCTGCGCCCCCTGGTCGACCTCGACCTGCGCCTGGGCGAGGGCACGGGCGCGCTGCTCGCCCTGCCGCTGGTGCAGAGCACGGCACGGGCGATGCACGAGGTGGCGACGTTCGATTCGGCGGGGGTAACGGAGAAGTAAGGGGCCACGGCAGAGGTGGTCCGGTGTTCAGCTGCCGGACCACCCGAGCCATCTGACCCGCCCACACCTTAAAATCCGCACGTCAGGGCCGCTCCGATGGCGCAGCGCCCACTGCACGCCCTTACGAGGAGCCGCACCTCATGGCCGAACACCCCGCCTACCCCGTAGGCCTCCGCCTCTCCGGCCGCCGCGTGGTCGTCCTCGGCGGCGGCCAGGTCGCCCAGCGCCGTCTGCCGGCCCTCATCGCGGCGGGCGCGGACATCCTCCTCGTCTCCCCGGCGGCCACCCCGTCGGTCGAGGCCATGGCGGACGCGGGCGAGATCACCTGGGAGCGGCGCCCCTACACCGAGGGCGACCTCGCCGAAGCCTGGTACGCCCTGATCGCCACCAGTGACGCCGAGGCCAACACCGCCGCCTCCGCCGAGGCGGAGCGCCACCGCGTCTGGTGCGTCCGCTCCGACGACGCCGACGCGGCGACCGCCTGGACCCCGGCCACCGGCCACAGCGAGGGCGTCACCGTCGCCGTGCTCACCACGGACGCGCGTGGCCGCGACCCCCGCCACACCGCGGCGATCCGCGACGCGGTCGTCGAGGGCCTGCGCGACGGCACCCTGGTCGCCCCGCACCACCGCACCCGCGCCCCCGGCGTCGCCCTGGTCGGCGGCGGCCCCGGCGACCCGGACCTGATCACCGTGCGCGGCCGCCGTCTCCTCGCCGAGGCCGACGTCGTCATCGCCGACCGCCTCGGCCCGCGCGATCTGCTCGCCGAACTCCCGCCGCACGTCGAGGTGATCGACGCGGCGAAGATCCCGTACGGCCGTTTCATGGCCCAGGAGGCCATCAACAACGCGCTGATCGAGCACGCCAAGCAGGGCAAGTCCGTCGTCCGGCTCAAGGGCGGCGACCCCTATGTCTTCGGCCGGGGCATGGAGGAGGTCCAGGCGCTGGCCGAGGCCGGGATCGCGTGCACGGTCGTGCCCGGCATCTCCAGCTCGATCTCGGTGCCGTCAGCGGCGGGCATCCCGGTCACCCACCGGGGTGTCGCCCACGAGTTCACGGTGGTCAGCGGCCATGTCGCCCCCGACGACGAGCGTTCCCTGGTCGACTGGCCGTCGCTGGCCCGGCTGACCGGCACGCTCGTGATCCTTATGGGCGTCGACAAGATCGGGAAGATCGCCGAGACGCTCGTCGCCCACGGCAAGTCCCCCGAGACGCCCGTCGCCCTGGTCCAGGAGGGCACGACCGCCGCCCAGCGCCGCGTGGACGCGACGCTCGCGACGGTCGCCGAGACCGTCCGTGCGCAGGACGTGAAGCCCCCGGCGGTCATCGTCATCGGCGAGGTCGTCGCCGTGGGCCCGAACCCCGTCGCGCGCCCTTCCGCGTAACCGCGGGTAACACAACCCGTTCCGAGCCGTTGGCACCGCACCCAGGACAAGGCAGTATCACCCTGTGGCCGATCTCATCACCGTTGAGGACCCCGCCGACCCGCGCCTGCGCGACTACACGGGCCTGACCGACGTCGAACTGCGGCGCAGACGAGAACCGGCCGAAGGCCTGTTCATCGCCGAGGGCGAGAAGGTCATCCGGCGGGCCAAGGAAGCGGGCTACGAGATGCGCTCGATGCTGCTCTCGGCCAAGTGGGTCGACCTCATGCGAGACGTCATCGACGAACTCCCCGCCCCCGTGTACGCGGTCAGCCCCGAACTCGCCGAACAGGTCACCGGCTACCACGTGCACCGCGGCGCCCTCGCCTCCATGCAGCGCCGACCGCTGCCGACGGCGGCCGAACTGCTCCACGACGCGCGCCGGGTCGTGGTCATGGAAGCGGTGAACGACCACACCAACATCGGCGCGATCTTCCGGTCGGCCGCCGCCCTCGGCATGGACGCGGTGCTCCTCTCCCCGGACTGCGCCGACCCGCTCTACCGCCGCAGTGTGAAGGTCTCGATGGGCGCCGTCTTCTCCGTGCCGTACGCCCGCCTGGACACCTGGCCCAAGGGCCTGGACTCGGTCCGCGAGGCCGGCTTCACCCTCCTCGCGCTCACCCCGGACGAGAAGGCGAAGAGCCTCGACGAGGCGGCCCCGCACCGCATGGACCGTGTCGCCCTGATGCTCGGCGCCGAGGGCGACGGCCTGTCCACCCAGGCCCTCGTCGCCGCCGACGAATGGGTGCGCATCCCCATGTCCCACGGCGTCGACTCCCTCAACGTGGGCGCGGCGGCCGCGGTCGCCTTCTACGCGGTGGCCACCGGCCGCCCGGACGCGTAGCGGGCCTGCCCACCCACAACCCGTGCGAGTGAGTTGGATGGCGCGGCCTGCTCCTATCAGCCCGTCCGGCGTTTGAGGACGAGGCCGTTCAGGCCGATCGGGGGTCCAGGGGGCGTGCCCCTGGCGGGGTCGAAGGGGCGGAGCCCCTGGGGACGGGAACGGGTAAGGGCGGCGGGGGCGAATAACGTCGCCCCCGGTCAGCCAGGCCGCGTCCGCCGCGGCGCGCTACTCCGTGAGATCCGCCGGCGGCAACGGCAGCGGCCCACGCGCATGCTGGGCGTGTACGACGCCCCCGGCCCCGCCGAGCCCATGGGCGGGCCCCTGACAGCCCTGCGCCGCCGCGATGCCGAGCGCGACCAGCAGGGTCACCACCACGAACACGAACAGCCGCTGCCGCAGCAGCCGCGGGTTGGCGGGCCGCAGCCCGGTCCCCGTGGGCCGCTGCCGCTGCCGCTGCCGCCCGGTCCCGCCCCGCGGAACGGGCCGGCCGCCGCCGGACCGGGACATGTTGCGCGAGGCCGGGGTCGACCGGGCGCCGCCGGTCCGCGCGCCGCCCGTGCGTGCCGCGTCCGGCCGCGACGGCGCGCTTCCGGCCCGCGGGGCACCGCCACCGCGCGACGGCGTGGCCCCCCGCACGGGAGCCCCGCCGCGCGGAGCCGGAGCCCCCGGCGAGGACTGCGTACGCCGCTGGGCGCGCTGCGGATCCGGATAGGTGTCGGCGAGCCGTCCGGTGGGCCGGTCCGCCTCGGCGGCGCGCGGCGCGGGCGGCCGGACGTCGGCCAGGCCCTGGGCCTCGCGTGCCGCGATCTCCTTCAGCCGCAGCGACAGCTGGAGCGTGCTCGGACGGTCCTCGGGGTCCTTCGCCAGGCAGGCCCGGACGAGCGGCGCGAGCGCGTCCGGGACACCGTGCAGATGCGGCTCCTCGTGCACCACCCGGTACAGCATGACCTCGGAACTGCCGTGTCCGAAGGGGGAGTCACCGGCCGAGGCGTACGCCAGCGTCGCCCCCAGCGAGAACACGTCCGTGGCCGGGGTGACCGCGGCGCCGCGCACCTGCTCGGGCGCGAGGAAGCCGGGGGAGCCGACCGCCGTGCCGACGTGGGTCAGCGTCGAGGCCCCCGTGGACCAGGCGATGCCGAAGTCGATGATCCGCGGCCCCTTCGGGGACAACAGGATGTTGGAGGGCTTCAGATCCCGGTGCACCACGCCGGCCTCGTGCACGGCGACCAGTCCCTCGGACAGGGCGGCCCCGATCGAGGCGGCCTCCGCCGCACCGAGCGGCCCCTCGTCGGCGACCTTGTCGTGCAGGGAGGGACCGGGCACGTACTGCGTGGCGAACCACGGCCGGTCCGCCTCCAGGTCCGCCGCCACCAGCCGGGCCGTACACCCGCCCCTGATCCGCCGGGCCGCCGAGACCTCACGCGCGAACCGGGACCGGAACTCCTGGTCCTCCGCCAGGTCCGGCCGGATGACCTTCAGGGCGACCCGCTGCCCCTTCTTGTCCGAGCCCAGGTAGACGACGCCCATCCCGCCCGCGCCGAGCCGTCTGTGAAGCCTGAACGAGCCGACGACGCGCGGGTCCTCGCGCCTCAGGCGCATCATCGCCATGTTCATCCCCGCTGCCCGGTCCGTGTGACGTGGCACAGCTTACGTTTCCACGGCCCGCTGCGCGCAGAGGCCGCGCCCTCTCGCCCCGATGGATTGTCAGTGCCGGATGGGAGACTTGAAGAGTGGTCAGGGGGCGGTCGTGTTGTGCTCCCTTGACCGCCCAGTGACTTCAACCATCCATCCCGGAAGGGGGATTGGGCGCGTGAAGGGTGACCGTGTGGAGATAGTCGTGGACGCGGGGGACACGACACGGACGTACGAGGTGGTGGCCGGCCGGGCGGGTCGCCGTGTGGAGACGGCGGTACGACGAGGCGTGGTCGAAGTGAGCGAAGTCACTCGCAACGGAACGGTGGTCCGTACGGCCCGCTTCATGGCCAACCGGGTGCTGGCCCTGGTCGAGCAGCCGGTGCCGCGCGAGGACAGCTCGGAAAAGCGGGGGCACTCCGGGCGTCCCCTCCGGGAAGACCCCGAGACCTAGGACCGCGTCTCCACCCTGGGGAGTACATCGCAGGTGATGGCTCATCCTCCGGGAGGCCCGTCATTCGGTACGAAGGCATGACGCCCGCCGCCGCCCATCCGCCTAGATTTGAGGTCAAGCGGCGGGTGCAGCACTCGTCCCCCGAGGTCAAGCCACCCGCCGCTGCCAACGACAACTGAAACGGTCAGGAGAGGGACCATGGCCCACACGGCACCGCGGACATTCATCCGCACCCAGGCACGCACCGCGCGCTCCCGCCGTACCGGCCGTCGCCACCCCTTGGTGGCGACCGCGATGGTCCTCCCCCTGGCGGCCCTGCTCGTGTACGCCTTCGGCGGCTGGGAAGCAGTGGTCACACAGGCGTCGTCCGTGGGCGTGATGCTGGGGCGCTGAGCGGCGACCCCAGGCCCGGAAGAGCGGTCCGGGCGGGGACATCCACCCATGAAACCCCGTGGGGACGGGGGTGCGGCGGACGGCACAAATGCCGGCGCAGCTGGGGAGCTGCGCCGGCATTGCTGTGCCCGGCCGCTCGACCGCAGCTGTCGTCGTAGCCGACGTAGCTGCGGGCAATCGTGCCCTCCAGTGCCTCAAGGGCCTGGGGGGACCCCCAGGCGGCACGGGTGGGCGCAGCGGCACCCCGTGACGCCGGGCTGCGAGCCTCCGCCTCAGCTGCAACCCCGGGCCGCGTGGCACCCCGGCCCACCGCACCCGCGTACCCTCGCCGAAACACCCACCCGCACCCGAAGGCTCCCGTGACCGCAGACATACGGCTGCTGCCGCAGCTGACCGCGAAGGCCGGAGCCGTCGCCCACCCCGACGGCGGCCCCTGCGGATGCGGCACCGCGTCCGTCACCCTCGCCGACCGCCCCGACGCCACCGTCGTCCGCCACGCCGGCACCGTCGCGAAGGCCCACGCCCCGGACACGGACCCCGCCGAGCTGACCGTGCGCCTCACGACGGCCACCCGCCTCGCGGACGTACTCCTCGCGCCGGTCGTCCGGACCCCGGTCACCGTCGACGGCCGGCTCGTCACCTTCTGGCCGTACGGCACCCCCGTGGACCCGGACGACCCGGACGCCGCCCCCTGGGAAGCCGCCGCCACCCTCCTCGCCCGTCTGCACCGCGCGCCCGCCCCCGCCTCCGCACCCCTGATGCGCGGCCCCGCCAAGGCCGCCCGCGCGGTGACCCGTCTGCACAGGGCCCTGGCCGGGGAGGACCACCCCACCGCGGCCCCCGTCCTGCGCGCCTGGGCCGCCCTCCCCGCCTGGGCCCGCGCCGAGGCCCCCATGCCCGGCCTCACGACCCTCTGCCACGGCGACCTCCATCTCGGCCAGCTCGTCCGCCACCCCGCTCCGGACGGCCCCTGGCGGCTCATCGACGTCGACGACCTCGGCGTGGGCGTCCCGGCCTGGGACCTGGCCCGCCCCGCGGCCTGGTACGCCTGCGGGCTCCTCCCGCCCGACGAGTGGACGCGTTTCCTCACCGCCTACCGCACGGCAGGCGGTCCGGCCGTGCCCCCGGACGGCGACCCGTGGCCCGCCCTGGACGTCCCGGCCCGCGCCCTCACCGTCCAGACCGCCGCCCTGGTGATCAGCAAGGCCCGCGCCGCGGACCGCTCCCTGGACGAGGTGGAGCAGTCCGTCGTCGACGCCTGCGCACGGATGGGTTCCGTACCGCCCGAGTTGTCGCACGGATTCCCGAAGTAGGGTGCAACCGACCAGGGCCGCACGGAGTCTGTCCTGGGGAAACGCGAAGCAGGACCGACCGGCGAGGAGTTGAGCCGACCCATGCAGTGTCCCAAGTGCCATGCGCCGATGCACACGTACAACCGCAACGGCGTCCAGATCGAGCAGTGCAGCGGCTGCCGCGGCATCTTCCTCGACTACGGCGAGCTGGAGGCTCTGACCCGCCTCGAGTCCCAGTGGTCCCAGCCCGCCCCGCCGCCCCCGGCCGCCCCGCAGGCCTACCCGGCCCCGCAGGCCCCCGCCTGGGGCGCCCCGCACGGCGGTGGTCACGGCGGCGGCCACTACAGCGGTCACGGCGGCCACCACCGCCACAAGAGCTTCGGCCACATGCTGTTCTCCAGCTGAGCCCTCTGGGCCCATCGGGCCCACGACGAAGCCCCCGGCCGTACGAGACGGCCGGGGGCTTCGGTGTGTGGACGATACTGGGATTGAACCAGTGACCTCTTCCGTGTCAGGGAAGCGCTCTCCCGCTGAGCTAATCGTCCGGGGGTGCTGCGTGCGCGATACTGGGATTGAACCAGTGACCTCTTCCGTGTCAGGGAAGCGCTCTCCCGCTGAGCTAATCGCGCTGGGCGGATCTTGCCGTAGGTGCTGGAAGATCCAGTGGACGATACTGGGATTGAACCAGTGACCTCTTCCGTGTCAGGGAAGCGCTCTCCCGCTGAGCTAATCGTCCTTGGAGGTGGAGACGGGATTTGAACCCGTGTAGACGGCTTTGCAGGCCGTTGCCTCGCCTCTCGGCCACTCCACCAGGAGTGTAAGGGGACCGGGAAGACCCCTCTCCTACGAGCGGACGACGAGGCTCGAACTCGCGACCTCAACCTTGGCAAGGTTGCGCTCTACCAACTGAGCTACGTCCGCCTGTCGTTTCGGACCGCTTGCGCGGCCCGGCGACGTGTTGAACTCTAGCGGATTCCCGGGCCAGTACAAAAACGCGTTTGCGCAGCGTGCTGCGCTGCGCCCGGCGGGCACCATGGTCAGGGCACCTGCGAGGACACGCCCGGGTCACCCGTACGACACCCGCCATAGACTCGGCTGCGTGCTCCACCTGCCTCCTCTCGCCCGTTTCGGCGACCGTCTCGCCACCGGCCTCCTCGACGTCACCATTGATCCGGCGGCCCTGGACTCCACCGGATTCTGGGCCGTCTGCGCCGACTTCGAGGGCCGTCTGACCTGCGCCCGCTTCGCGGACGTACGGGAGCAGCCCGTGCCCGCGCCGGTGCCGGGGAGGTGGCGGGGACCCGCCGTGGGCGCCTGGACCTCGTCGCTCGACCGTGCCGCGTACACGGAGGCGGTGCGCCGGATACGCGCGTACATCGCGGCGGGCGAGGTGTACCAGGCCAACCTCTGCCGCGTCCTCACCGCGCCCGTCGCGCCCGACGCCGACGTGGACGCCCTGACCGCCCTGCTGGCGCGCGGCAACCCGGCACCGTACGCAGGAACGATTCGTCTCCCCGGGTACGGCGTCGAGATCGCCACGGCCTCGCCCGAACTGTTCCTGCGCCGGGACGGTCGGACCGTGGAGTCCGGACCGATCAAGGGCACCGGGCGCACCGAGGCGGACCTCCTGGAGAAGGACTACGCCGAGAACGTGATGATCGTGGATCTGGTCCGCAACGACATCGGGCGTGTCTGCGCCACCGGCAGCGTCACCGTCCCCGACCTGTGCGCCGTGGAGAAGCACCCCGGCCTGGTCCACCTCGTCTCCACGGTCCGCGGCGAGCTGCGCGCCGGAGCCGGCTGGCCGGAGCTGCTCGACGCCGCCTTCCCGCCCGGCTCGGTCACCGGCGCGCCCAAGTCGAGCGCCCTGAGGATCATCGACGCCCTGGAGACGGCACCCCGCGGCCCGTACTGCGGCGGGATCGGCTGGGTCGACGCCGACCGGGGCACCGGGGAGCTGGCCGTGGGCATCCGCACCTTCTGGATCGACCGCGCGGAGGGTGTCCTGAGGTTCGGCACCGGCGCCGGCATCACCTGGGGTTCCGACCCGGAGGGGGAGTGGCGGGAGACCGAGCTGAAGGCGTCCCGGCTGCTCGCGGTAGCGTCGGGGGCGTACGAGGCGAGTGGAGGGGCTGTTTCATGAGGATCTGGCTGGACGGCGGGCTACAGGACGTCGAGACCGCCCGTGTCTCCGTCTTCGACCACGGGCTGACCGTGGGCGACGGCATCTTCGAGACGGTGAAGGCGGTCCACGGCAAACCCTTCGCGCTCACCCGGCACCTCGACCGGCTGACCCGCTCGGCCCGGGGCCTGGGCCTGCCCGACCCCGACCACGACGAGGTCCGCCGGGCCTGCGCGGCCGTCATGGAGGCCAACCCGATGCCGCTCGGCCGGCTGCGCATCACCTACACCGGCGGCCACGGCCCGCTCGGCTCCGACCGCGGCGAGCACGGCCCGACCCTGGTGGTCGCCCTCGGCGAGACCAGCCGCCGCGCCGACTCCACCGCCGTGATCACCGTCCCCTGGACCCGCAACGAGCGGGGCGCCCTCACCGGCCTGAAGACCACCTCGTACGCCGAGAACGTCGTCGCCCTGGCCCGCGCCCACGAACAGGGTGCCTCCGAGGCGCTGTTCGCCAACACGGTCGGCCGGCTGTGCGAGGGCACGGGCTCCAACGTCTTCGTCGTCCTGGACGGCGAGATCCACACCCCGCCGCTCGCCTCCGGCTGCCTCGCCGGCATCACCCGCGCCCTGACCGTGGAGTGGACCGGCGCGAAGGAGACCGACCTGCCGCTGGACGTCCTGGACCGGGCCGACGAGGTCTTCCTCACGTCCACGCTGCGGGACGTACAGGCCGTGCACCGGGTCGACGGCCGGGAACTGCCCGGCGCCCCCGGTCCGGTGACCGCCAAGGCGATGCGGGTCTTCGAGGAGCGGGCCGGGGACGACCTCGATCCCTGACGGAGCGAATATCCGGCTGATCCCTCGCAGCGGGCCGGGTAGAACAGGTGTGATGACCACGACACTGCGGCCGACCGAGCCGCTCCAGCGCGCAGCCGACGGGAGCCTGTCCCGCCACTTCCAGGTGTGCGTGAACAGCCGCCCTGTCGGCGAGGTACGCCTCCGCACGCACCCCTCCTTCGGGCCCGCCGTCGCGCAGATCCACGACCTGCGCATCGAGGAACCGGACCGTCGGCGCGGCCGGGGCACGGTGGCCGCGCTGGCCGCCGAGGAGGTGGCGCGCGGCTGGGGCTGCGGACGGATCGAGACGACGGTGCCCGCCGACGCCGAGGCCGCGCTGCGGCTCGCCACGGCGCTCGGCTACGTCCACCGCAACCGCGGCATGGTCAAGCCGCTCGGCGCCACCCCGCCGGAGCTGCCCGCGGGCAGCCGGAGCAGGCCGATGACAGAGGCCGAGTACGGGCCGTGGCGCGAGCACGGGGCTGTGGGCTACATCCATGACTGGACCAGCCGCGGTGTGCCCGAGGACGAGGCCGCGGCCAAGGCGCGCGCCGACTACGCCCAACTGATGCCGGACGGGCTCGCGACCGAGGGCATGACGGTGAGCGTCCTGGAGCACGAGGGCACCAGGGTCGGTGTCCTGTGGCTGTCGATCTCCGGGGAGACCGCCTTCGTCTGCGACGTCGAGACGGACGAGGCCGTCCGCGGCCGGGGCCACGGACGCACCCTGATGCTGCTGGCGGAGCGGCAGTCGGTGGCCGCCGGCCGACGCGCCCTCGGCCTCAACGTCTTCGCCGGCAACACCCCGGCCGAGCGGCTGTACGACTCACTCGGTTACCTGCCGGTGAGTCACACGATGTACAAGCCGCTGCTCTGAGTGCAAGCCCCCGCTCTGAGTACAAGCCCCTGCTCTGAGTACAAGCCGCTGCTCTGAGTGCAAGCCCCTGCTCCGAGGTCACGCCTCGCCGGTCAGCAGCCGGTCCGCGATCTCCTCGACGCGCTCCCGCAGCCCCTTCTGGCTCTTGCCGCCGTCGAGGCGCTCGCCGCCGATGACGTACGTCGGGGTGCCGGTGACACCGATGGCCTTGCCCTCGGCCTGGTCGGCGTCGACGATCAGGATGTGCCGGCCGTCGATCAGGGCGGTGTCGAACTCCTCGGCGTCCAGGCCCAGTTCCCGGGCCACCTCGACCAGGAAGGGTTCTCCCTCACGGTCCAGCTCCTCGACGCGGCCCAGGACCGCCTCGACGTACGCCCAGCCCTGCCCCTGCTCCAGCGCCTCCTCGGCGGCCTGCGCCGCGGCGAACGCGTGCTTGTGCTTCTCCAGCGGGAAGTGCCGCAGCCGCAGCTCCAGCCGGTCGCCGTAGCGGGCGCGCAGGGCGCGCAGGTCGTCGAGGGCGCTGCGGCAGTCCGGGCACTGGAGTTCGCACCAGACGTCCAGCACGGGTACGGCGGTGCCGGCGGGGGAGGAGTCGCTCATGGACACCAGTCTCCCAGGCCGGACCCCACCCACCCAATCGGGACCGTAGGGCACGAGCGGCCTGACCGGCCCCAAGGAGGAGGTGACCCGGAGATCTCCCTGATGTCGGGCCGGGGCATGGCACCGCGGGTGCGCGACGGTGCACGATGGAGGTGCACGATCGAGGTGCGAGGGGACATGGTGCCGCGGTGCCGCACGGACACGGTGACCGGCCCGTTCCCGGCACCCGCCCCGCCCGACCCAGCCGCCTGGAGGACCGGATGATCGCCGAGACAGTCTGTTCCGCCGTGTCCGCGGCCGGCCTGGGCATCGCGGTGGTCACGGCCTACCGCAGGCGTTTCCTGGCCGCGGCCCGGATCGCCGCGTACTCGCTCGTGCCGGTGGGGCTGGTGATGACCGGCGTCGTCGGCTGGCTGGCCGACACCGCGTTCAGCCCGACCGCATGGGCGGGCTTCGGGGTGCTGGGCATCGCCTGGGCCCTGTTCGCGACGACCAGGGTCGTGGAGCGCCGGCGCGGGGGCACCCGGGCCGAACGCAAGGCGGCCAGGGCCGCGGACCGCGAGGCGGTCGCGCCGACGGCCTCGGCCCCCTCCCTCGGTCCCGCCACGCGTCCGGCCGCCCGTCCCGCCAAGGCACCTCGCGCCGGCGATTCCGCCGACGACTTCAGCGACATCGAGGCCATCCTCAAGAAGCACGGCATATGACCTGGAGCGAAAGCCCCTGGGAGAACAGAGATCGTCCCCGGCACGCCCGGAAACGATCACTGCCCGGCCGGAAGCGAACCGGACAACAAGGATTTCGGTGAACTCCCGTTCATTCCGGGCGTGTTGATCGCGGACGGGGCGCCCCGTGGTCCATCATCGCCGCGAGATGCTGGACACGTCAGAGAGCGAGGCCGCGCCGCCGAAGGACGAGCCGCGCGGGTGCCTCTTCGCCCTTTCCCAGCCACCGCTGATGATCTTCCTTGCGGTGATCGGGTGTCTGCTCCTCATGGCTGCGCTGCACGATCTGCTGTTGCTGTGAGCCGTACACGCCCGTCCCCGGCGTCACCCGCCGGGGGCGGCGTCGACATCGGAACGCGCCCGCATCGGACCCCTCCCGCATCGGACCGCACCGGCATCCGACCACGCCGGCGCTCAGCCCGTCGCTTCCTTCCGCCGGGCCCGGTAGGCGGCCACGTGCAGCCGGTTCCCGCAGGTGCGGCTGTCGCAGTAGCGGCGCGAGCGGTTGCGGGAGAGATCGACGAAGGCCCGCCGGCAGTCGGGCGCCTCGCAGCGCCGCAGCCGCTCCTGCTCCCCGGCCACCACGAAGAACGCGAGGGCCATCCCGCAGTCCGCGGCGAGATGGTCGGCCATGGAGGCGCCGGGGGCGAAGTAGTGCACATGCCAGTCGTAGCCGTCGTGATCGGTCAGCCGGGGAGTGGTGCCCGCGGCGGCGACCAGATCGTTGATCATCCCGGCGGCGGCACGGGCGTCCGGTGCGGCGAAGATCCCCGCGAACCGCCCGCGGACCTTGCGCACCGCGGAGAGGTCGAACTCCGAGAGCACCCCCACATCGCTGATCTCGTGCTTTCGTACGAAATCAGCCAGAGCCGCGACGTCCGGCAGCCCGTCGGCCGCCGAGTCGTCCTCCGGCACGGTGTTCACCAGATCCACCACGGTGTCGAGGGCGCACCGGGTGTCGTGGGTGATCAGCACGTTTCGCTCCCTGCCTGGGGGGTCGGGCGGGCGCCCGCCGATGCTGGCCGATGGTAGCGATACTGCCGAGAGAACGGCTGCGCGCCCGCAGGGGTTCCCGTCACACCCGCGGGGCAGACCGCTCGACGGGCCGCTCGACGGGCCGTGGGGACCGCGGAGCGGATGAGCGCGCACACCGGCGCCGCCCCCGTGAACACGCACGGTGACGGCGTCGGTCATGCCGTATGCGGTTGTCCTGGCCCGAGAGCCGCCCGAACCGTCTCCCCGAGTGGACGGTGCCGGCCGGCTTCGACCCGCGACCTAGCTTTCCGCCAGGATGTGCGAGAGCTCCTGATCCAGATCGAAGTGCCGGTGTTCCGTGCCGGGCGGCACGGCCGCGTCCGTCCGCTTCAGGAAGGACTCCAGGGCCCGCGCCGGGGCCTCGAGCAGGGCCTCCCCCTCCGGGGAGCTCAGGGCGATGCAGACGACGCCCTGACCATGGCTCCGGGACGGCCAGACGCGGACGTCGCCGGTGCCCGTGGGACGGTGAAGCCCCTCGGCGAGGAGGTCGCGGGCGAACACCCACTCGACGGTCTCCTCGGCTCCGGTGTGGAAGGTGGCGTGCACGGCGTAGGGGTCGGCCGTGTCGT
Organism: Streptomyces sp. NPDC046915; assembly: GCF_040644935.1. Taxonomy (NCBI): domain Bacteria; kingdom Bacillati; phylum Actinomycetota; class Actinomycetes; order Kitasatosporales; family Streptomycetaceae; genus Streptomyces; species Streptomyces sp. NPDC046915. Next base: position 304,931 of record NZ_JBEYXB010000007.1, read on the forward strand.
ACCGCAGGCCTGCGGGGACAGGCAGGGAGGACTCGCTCGACACAACGAGGCGCAGGTGCAGCTCGCAGCTGACCGTGGTGTTCATAAGCGCCAGGGCCTTTCGCTCAGTGTGCGCTCGGGGATTCGCACGTCGGCGAAATCGACATGCCACCTACGGTGCCGTTGTAAACCCCTCTGAGTGTTTTGCGTGTGTTTACGTAACTCGTCCGGCCGAGAACCGGTCCGCGAGGTACGTCCATTCCGGTGACAGGTTTCACTCCGGTAGTGTTTGGTCGTATGAATACGGGGAGTAACGATCCGGGCGAAGTCGCCGTGGCGGCGGACAAGGCGGAGGCGATGACGGACGGGGCGCGGGACGAGCGGGGACTCGGCTCGAAGGCGCCGGACTTCATCAAGGCTCGGCGTGCACTGCACCTGAGCTGGCAGGTCGGGGTCTTCGTCATCGGGCTCGCGGTCGTGGCGGCGGGGATCGTCATGCTGCCGTTGCCCGGGCCGGGCTGGGTCGTGATCTTCGCCGGCATGGCGATCTGGGCGACCGAGTTCGTCTGGGCCCAGCTGGTCCTGCGCTGGACCAAGCGCAAGGTCACCGAGGCGGCCCAGCGGGCGCTCGACCCCGAGGTGCGCCGCCGGAACATCGTCCTGACCTCGGCCGGGCTGGTGATCGTGGGCGTTCTCGCCGGGATATACCTGTGGAAGTTCGGCCTGGTGATGCCCTGGAAGATCAAGGACCAGTGAGCCGCCCCGGGCACCGGCCCGACCGCTCGACCCGGCCGCCCGTGGTCGGTCGCACCCCTGACATGGGGTAATGTTCTTCCTGCGTCCGGGCGATTAGCTCAGTGGGAGAGCGCTTCGTTCACACCGAAGAGGTCACTGGTTCGAACCCAGTATCGCCCACACCCGGAACCACGGCCCACCTGCGAATGCGCAGGTGGGCCGTAGTCGTATGCCCTGTGGCCGGGACGCCCCGCCGGGTACCGCCCGAAGAAAATCCTGTCCGAATCATTGACGCACCCTCAGCCCCTCCGTACCTTGTGCCAGCAAGCGCTTACTTGAAACGATTCATGCGCACGGTGATGAGGCTGCGGGGAGGCCCAACAGTGGTGATCGGCAGGAACTTCGAGAGGCGTACGATCCTGAGGGCGGCCGGGGCGGGGGCGGCCGCGCTCGGGCTGGGACTGACGACCGGGTGTGGCGGTGAGAGCAGCGGTTCCGGAGACGGGACGGTGACGCTCCGTTACGCCTGGTGGGGTGGCGAGCCGCGCACCATCGCCATCAAAAAGACGATCACGCTCTTCGAGAAGAAGTATCCGAAGATCAAGATCAAGCCTGAATTCACCGACTACGAGGCGTTCTGGGAGAGGTTCCAGACCCAGGCCTCCGGCGGGAATCCGCCGGACGTTTTCCAGAATGCGGTCGGATTCCTGCGCAAGTACGACAAGCGCGGAGTTCTGATGGATCTCAAGACGCAGGCGGAGGCGGGAAATCTGAGCCTGAAGAACTTCCGCAACGGCGTCCTGACGGCCGGTCAGGCCGATGGCAAGCAGCTCGGCGTTCCCGTCGGGGCCAACACCATGGCACTCGTCATCGACCTCAAGGCCTTCAAGAAGGCAGGCGTCGAGGCGAAGTTCGGCTGGACCTGGGACGACTACTTCGACGCGTTGCAGACGATCCAGGACAAGCTGAAGATCGCGGGCGACACCGGCTACTTCAGCATCATGTACCTCTACGACCTGTACCTGCGGCAGAACGGCAAGGCCTTCTTCACCGACAGCGCTCTCGGCTTCACCGAGGACGATCTGACGCAGTGGTGGGAGGACGGCTACAAGCGCGTGAAGTCCGGTCTCGTCGCCGACCCGAAGAAGATCGAGCAGGTCAAGCCCAAGTCCGGTCTCTCCGCGGGGCTCGCCGCGTCCGAGTTCACCTGGGACAACTTCTCCATCCGCTACCAGGGCGAGGGCAATTCCGACTACGGGCTCGCGCCGATCCCCACTGTGGACGGCAAGGACACCGGCCAGTACCTCGGCTCCCTGATGCTGAGCGCCTTCGCCGGGACCAAGCACCCCAAGGAAGCCGCCCAGTTCATCGACTTCATGGTCCACGATCCCGAGGTCGGCAAGATCATGGGCTACGACCGGGGCATCCTCGCCACGACCGAGCAGTACGACGCGTTCAAGCCCACCGATGCCAACAACAAGGGCGTCGCGGCGTACGAGGAGGAGGTCGCCAAGGCCGGTGTCCTCGGGAAGATCACTCCGCACCCGTCCGGTGCCGACATCGTCGAGGCGGCGTTCCTGCGGATCGGCGGCGAGGTCGCCCAGGGCAAGACCAAGCCGGCCGACGCCGCCAAGACGCTGTTCAGCGAGGCCAAGGCCGCGTTCGCGGGCTGAGGGGACGTACCACCATGACGCTCGTCAAGGAAGCGCCCGCGCGCCCGGCCGGGAAGCGGTCCGCCGCGCCCGCCGCCGGGCGGCGCGGGCGGCGCCGCGAGAACATCGCCGGCTATCTCTTCATGTCGCCGTGGATCGCGGGCTTCCTGCTGCTCACGGCGGGCCCGATGATCGCGTCGCTGTACTACGCGTTCACCAGCTACAACCTGTTCACACCGCCGAAGTGGGTGGGCCTCGACAACTTCACGACGATGTTCCAGGACCCGCGCTGGCAGAAGTCGGTGCAGGTCACGCTGAAGTACGTCGTCGTGGCCACCCCGCTGAAGCTGCTGCTCGCGCTCGGCGTCGCGCTGCTGCTCGCGCAGAATCGGCGCGGACAGGCCCTGTACCGGGCCGCGTTCTATCTGCCCTCGCTCATCGGCGCCAGCGTCTCCGTGGGTTTCGTGTGGCGGGCGCTGTTCTCGGACGACGCGATCGTGGACCGTACGCAGAAGATCTTCGGTCTCCACGTGGGCGGCTGGATCGGCAACCCGGACTACGTGATCTACGCCCTGGTCGCCCTGAGCATCTGGCAGTTCGGTGCGCCGATGGTCATCTTCCTGGCCGGTCTCAAGCAGGTCCCGCGGGAGCTGTACGAGGCGGCCGAGGTGGACGGGGCGGGTCCCTTCCGGCGGTTCTGGGACATCACGCTGCCGATGATCTCCCCCGTGCTGTTCTTCAACGTGCTGCTGGAGTCCATCCACGCGTTCCAGGTGTTCGGTTCCGCATACATCGTCTCCGACACCCGCTGCGGGCCCGCCGACGCCACACTCGTCTACACCTGTTACCTCTACCAGAAGGGCTTCAAGGAGGCCCAGATGGGCTTCGCCGCCGCGATGGCCTGGACGTTGGTGGTCGCGGTCGCGCTCGTCACGGCGGTTCTGTTCTGGTCGCAGAAGAAGTGGGTGCACTACGAGGAGGCCGCCAAGTGACCAGTGCCACCAGCCCTGTTGCGCGCGCGACGAGCGAGCGGCGGCGCCTCGGATCGTTCACCTGGCACGTGGGCGCGCTCCTCGTCCTCGCGGTCGTCCTGTACCCGGTGGTCTGGGTGGTCGGTGCCTCGTTCAAGCCGAGCAAGGACATCATCGCCAGCCTCGACCTGCTGCCCGGCAAGCCGGTGTGGGCGAACTTCTCCGGGCTCGCCGATGGTATCTCCGGCATCTCCATCAGCAGCTTCTTCGTGAACTCGCTGATGTACGCGGTCCTCGCCGTGGTCGGTGTGGTGCTGTCCAGCTCGCTGACGGCGTACGCCTTCGCCAAGATCCGGTTCGCCGGACGGAACCTGCTGTTCACGCTGATGATCGGCACGCTGCTGCTGCCGTACCACGTCCTGCTCATCCCGCAGTACGTGATGTTCCGCAAGCTGGAACTCGTCGACACGCTGGTGCCGCTCGTGGCGGGCAAGTTCCTGGCCACGGAGGCGTTCTTCGTCTTCCTGATGGTGCAGTTCATGCGCGGGCTGCCGCGCGAGCTGGACGAGGCCGCCAAGCTCGACGGCTGCGGGCACCTGAGGACCTACTGGTCCATCGTGCTGCCGCTGAGCCGCCCCGCCATCATCACCAGCGCCATTTTCACCTTCATCAATGCGTGGAACGACTTCATGGGCCCGTTGATCTACCTCAACACTCCCTCGAAGTACACCGTTTCGCTCGGCCTGATGATGTTCCGCGACCAGGAGGGCATCTCCGACTACGGCAGCATGATCGCGATGTCGCTGGTGGCGCTGGTGCCGGTCATCGCCTTCTTCATGGCCTTCCAGCGGTACCTGATCGACGGCATGGCGACCTCCGGACTGAAGGGCTGAGGGGGACGCCATGGCCGAGGCACGCGTCAAGGCACGCAAGGAGTCCGTGTTCTCCGAGCGGTTCGCGGTCTTCGCCGAGTGTCTGCTGACCGGGGTGTGGATCGCGGTCGCCTCGCTCGGAGTCGTCACCTACCCGGCCGCCTTCGCCGCCGGGGCCCGGCACCTGCGGCGCCGTACGGCCCATCACGGCGGAGGCTGGCGGGAGTTCACCGTGGACTTCCGGACGGCGTTGCGCGGCGGCTGGGCCGTCGGGCTCGCCGGGTGGGCCGCGGCGGCCCTGGTGTGGGTGGATGTGCGGGCGGTGCGGGCCGGGCTGCCCGGTGGCCCGCTCGTCGGGGCGGTGGGGCTGTTCGCGCTGATCGGCACCGTCGTCGCCGGGCTGCGCGCGGCGGCCGTCTGGGCCCCGGGCGACACCTGGCGGGACCTCCTCGCCGCAGCCGGCCGGCGTACGGTCCTCGACCCCACCGGTTCCTTCCTGCTCGTCGGCGGCATCGTCCTCGTCGCCGGTTCCGCCCTGATCGTCGCACCGCTGGCGGTCCCCGTGCTCGGGGCCGTCGCGGCGGCGGCCGTCGCCGTGGAGGAGCGGTACCGGCACCGCTGACCGGCGGTGCCCTCGATCAAGGCCGGTGCCCTGGGCGCCGTGCCGCTGCCTGTCATGCCCCTGACCATCCGCACGCATCCAGACTTCCCGCACGGAAAGGACAGGTCGAACTCTCATGTCTCCCATCCCCCGCAGATCCCTCCTCAAGGCCGCCGCGGTCGCCGGAGCCGCCGCCCAGTTCAGCTGGGCGCTGGGGACGAGCGACGCGCAGGCCGCGCCCGGAGCGGCAGCCGACGCCGCGGACCCGGTGACCCTCGACTGGCTGGAGGACGGCGGCCTCGGGGCCGCACCGGGCTCCACGGTCGGCGTGCCCTGGCCGATGGGCGCGTACCAGGAGGACCAGACCTTCGCGATCACGGACGCCGACGGCAAGGACGTGCCCGTACAGTCCTGGCCGCTCGCCCACTGGCCCGACGGCTCCCTCAAGTGGACCGCCCACGCGGTGAGTTCCGGCTCCGGCAAGCTCACCCTCAAGGCCGGTGCACCGGAGATCCCCGTCAAGAAGGTCACCGTGGACAGGAGCGGCGGCACCATCGACGTGTCGACCGGCGTCATCACCGCGAGGATCGGCAAGAACGGCTCCACGATCATCAAGTCCGTCACCCGGGGTGCGACGGAGATCGCGAAGAACGGGCGGCTGGTGCTCATCCGTCAGCCCGAGGTCGAGGACGAGGACCAGGGCACCGTCAGGACCGAACGCTTCGACGGCGCCATCTCGTCGGTCACGGTCGAGCAGGACGGCCCGGTCCGCGCCGTGGTCCGCGTCGACGGCAAGCACCGCAAGGGCGACCGTGGCTGGCTGCCCTTCTCCCTCCGCCTCTACTTCTACGCGGGCGCCGACTCCTTCCGGATGGTGCACACCATCACCTACGACGGCACGCTGGAGCCCGGCAAGGCGAGCGGGGACTTCATCCGCGGCCTCGGCGTCCGCTTCTGCGTGCCGATGCGGGACGCCGCCTACGACCGGCACATCCGCATCGGCGGCGAGAGCACCGGCCTGCTGCGCGAGGCCGTCCAGGGCATCACCGGCCTGCGCCGCGACCCGGGCGCCGCCGTGCAGGCCGCCCAGTACGCGGGCCAGAAGCTGCCCGACCCCTCCACCTGGGACCAGCGGGTCACCACCCGCCTCCAGTACATCCCGCACTGGGGCGACTACACCCTCTCCCAGCTCTCCGCTGACGGCTTCACCCTGCGCAAGCGCACCAAGAAGGGCTACGGCTGGATCGGCGCCGGCGGCGGCAAGCGGGCCTCCGGCTTCGGGTACGTCGGCGGGGCGAGCGGCGGACTCTCCTTCGGGCTGCGCGACTTCTGGGAGAAGTTCCCCGCCCAGCTCGACATCCGCGACGCCCACACCGACGAGGCCACCGTCACCCTCTGGCTCTGGTCACCCGAGGCACAGCCCATGGACCTGCGCTTCTACCACGACGGCATGGGCCAGGACACCTACGCCGAACAGCTCGAGGGCCTCAACATCACCTACGAGGACTACGAGCCGAAGTTCGGCACCCCGTACGGCATCGCCCGCACCTCCGAGCTCCTCTTCTGGGCCAACGACTCCACCCCGAGCGCCGACACCCTCGCCGACCAGGTGAACGCCGTACGCGTACCGCCGCAGCTCGCCGCCCCGCCCAAGCAGCTCATCAAGGCCAAGGTCTTCGGCCCCGGTCTGTACTCCGAGCCCGACCGCTCCACCGCCGCCAAGGCGAAGATCGAGGACCACCTCGACTTCCTCTTCACCTACTACAAGGACCAGGTGGAGATGCGCCGTTGGTACGGCTTCTGGGACTACGGCGACATCATGCACACCTACGACTCCGCGCGGCACGTCTGGCGCTACGACATCGGCGGCTACGCCTGGGACAACTCCGAACTCTCGCCCGACCTCTGGCTCTGGTACGCGTACCTCAGAAGCGGCCGCTCCGACATCTTCCGCTTCGCCGAGGCGATGACCCGGCACACCGGCGAGGTGGACGTCTACCACCTCGGCGAATGGGCGGGCCTGGGCACCCGGCACGGTGTGCAGCACTTCGCCGACAGCGCCAAGCAGCAGCGCATCGCCAACACCACCTACCGCCGCTTCTACTACTTCCTCACCGCGGACGAACGCGTCGGCGACCTCATGCACGCCAACGTCGACTCCGACGAGACGTTCCTCGTCCTCGACCCGCAGCGCAAGGTGCGCACCGACCCCTACACGCCCGACCGGCACGCCCTGTCGATCGGCTTCGGCACCGACTGGAGCGGCCTGGTGTCGGCCTGGCTGACGGAGTGGGAGCGCAAGGGCCCCAAGTGGGAGAAGGCCAAGGCGCGCGTGCTGTCGACGATGGAGGGCATCGCCGCCCAGCCCAACGGCTTCGTCCAGGGCAGCGGCCTGTACGACCTCGACACCGGCAGGTTCGCGGTGGCCGGCACACCGGTGGTCTCCGTCTCCCACCTGTCGGCCGTCTTCGGCCTGAACGAGCTGTGCGCCGAGCTCATCCACCTGGTCGACCTGCCGAAGTTCAAGGAGGCCTACCTCGACTACTGCCGCTACTTCAACGCCACCAAGGCCGACCAGAAGGCCCGGTACGGCTCCGACTTCGGCTCCCTGCTGCTGTTCCAGGGCCACTCGCGCCTCGACGCGTACGCCGCCGTCCAGACCGGCGACGCGACACTCGCCCAGCGCGCCTGGACGAAGTTCTACGGCTCCGACGGCTACACCGAGTCCTCGCCGTGGAAGACGGAGCGGCTGAGCGGCCCCGCCACCCTGGTGTCCGGCAGCGAGGCGAGCTGGGTGTCCACCAACGACACCGCGCTCTACGGCCTCGCGGCCATCGAGAACCTGGCCCTGCTCGGCGACAGGATGCCGTCCTAGGGTGCGAGGGGGGAGCGCCGTCGCACGGGCGGCGGCGCTCGTTCCCCGAGTGTGGTCCGCGTCACGCTGAGCCGCATGAGTACGCGTACTCAGTCAGACGCCTCCACCAGGGCAGACTCTGCCCATGGACTGGTCCCACTACCGCTTCCGCAGCCTGTGGTCCCTGCCCGCGCCGACCACCGCCGTGTACGAGGCCCTGGAGCGAGCCGAGGAGTACCCCCGCTGGTGGCCCCAGGTGCGGGCGGTGACCCGGCTCGACGACACCACCGGCGTCATCACCATCCGCTCCGTCCTGCCGTACGACATGACCTTCACCGCGCGCGAGACGCGCCGCGACCCGGCGTCCGGAATCCTCGAGGCCACCCTGTCCGGCGACATCGAGGGCCGGGTGTGCTGGACCGTCACCCCGCACGGCTCCGGATCCATGGCCCGCTACGACCAGGTCGTCGACGTGCGCAAGCCGCTGCTCAGACGGCTGGCCGTACCGGGACGGCCGCTCTTCCGCGCCAATCACCGGCTGATGATGCGGGCCGGGCGGCGCGGACTGCTGAGGTACCTGCAAGCGGTTTGAAGGAAGCCCGCCCGGACCTGTATTGTTCAGTGCGTTCCCGGGCGATTAGCTCAGTGGGAGAGCGCTTCGTTCACACCGAAGAGGTCACTGGTTCGAACCCAGTATCGCCCACCGGGATAAGGCCGGTCCGTATCCGCGGACCGGCCTTCGTCATGCCGCCGCCGGCAGCTCCGGACGCAGCGGCCACGCCGGGTCCACCTCCTCCGGGGAGCCGCTGCGCGCGAACCACGCCTGTAGCCCGCGCGCCTGTGCCGCGTGCCAGCCGACCTGGAGGGCGTGCACCTCGGTCGGCGTCAGCCGCTCCAGCCGCGTCGCGAAGCGGCGCCCCAGGGCGCGTACGACCTCCAGCGCCGCCAGGGCGTCCGCTCCCGCGTCGTGCGCGCCGTCCAGCGTCACCTGGTAGTGCGCGCACAGATCGGTCAGCGTGCGGCGGCCCTTGCGGTACCGGTCCAGGTGCTTGTCCAGCACCCGGGGATCGAGCACCCGCAGCGGCGACGCCTCGAACCAGCGATCCAGCGAGGACGCGCGATGGCGGCGCAACTCCCGGTCCAGCAGCGTGAGATCGAACGGCGCGTTCATCACCACCAGCGGACGGCCCAGCGCCGCATGCTCCGCCAGTTCCTCGGCTATCTCGTACATCACCGGCGCCGGCCAGCGGCCGTTGCGCTGAAGATGCTCATCCGTCAGTCCGTGCACCGCCGTCGCGCCCTCGGGCACCGGGACACCCGGGTTCACCGTCCAGCGGCGCACCCGGGGCCGGGTCCCCGGGGCGTCCTGAACGACGACGGCGGCCGACACGATCCGGTCGGTCTCGACGTCCACGCCCGTCGTCTCCGTGTCGAAGGCGGCCAGCGGCCCCTCGTACCAGCACGTCATACGACCACAACTCCTCGTTCACCCACGGCAGCTGACGTACCGTCTTCTGCCTGTTTGGTGATACCCGGGCTGTTTGCGCCGTACGCCGGAAGGACACAACAGGAGTACGGGTCTTTGCAGTTCAGCGGCCCGCAACGGGGAAATCCTTGGCGTGGAAGGCTGTTCGTCATGGCGATAGCGCAGCCCGAGCGGGGCGGGCTGCTGCCCGAACGCACGGGCCCCCTTCGCGGCACACTCGCCACCACCGCCTGCATGGAGACACTGCAGGTCGGTTATCTGCACGCGGTCGCCGCGGCGGCGGGCTGCTCGCTGTCCCAGCCGTTCCCGGACAACGGCATCGACTGGCACGTCAGCCACAGCGCACCCGGGCACACCGTCGACGACGAGGTGACCATCAAGGTCCAGCTGAAGTGCACCTACCAGATCGCCCCCAATCCTCCGGGCCGCTTCTTCTCCTTCACGCTCGACAACGACCACCTGCGCAAACTCGCCCGCACACCCGTCACGGTGCACAAGATCCTCGTAGTGATGCTCGTGCCGAGATCCCAGGACGACTGGCTGCGCGCCAGCCACGACCGCCTCGACCTCAGGCACTGCTGCTACTGGATCAACCTCGCCGGCCGGCCCGTCACCGGACGGCACCGGACCACCGTGCGGATACCGACTTCACGCATCTTCGACGACCGGGCGCTGTGCGAGATCATGGCGCGGGTCGGGACGGGAGGCAGACCGTGACGCACCGCCCCCTCGAAGAGCCGTTGCGGCAGGTCAGGCCGCATCCCGACGGCCCCGCCGCCCCCTGGGACCGTCCCCCCGACCCCGCCGACGTCGATCCGGCCGTCCTGAGCGCCCTGCTGCACCGGCACGGCTGGCAGCGGCGCGGCGGAGCCTCCGGACGGTACGGCCGCTGGACCCCGCCCGGACCGGGCGGCACCGGCACCAGCCTGCTCGTGCCCGAGAGCCGGGACTTCCCCGACAGCGACGACCTGCTCGGCGAGGCGCTCCTCGCCCTCACCCGCAGCGGCACGCCCTCCGCCCGCGAGGTGCTCGTCTCCCTCGCCGTCCCCAGCGACGAGATCCACTGGTGGCGGGACGCGCCGACCGGTCCCGTGGGCGCCGCCCCCTGGACCGTCGAGGAGCAGCTGCGCACCGCCGCCCGCCAGACCCTCCTCGCGGCCGCGCTCGCCACGCGCGCGCGTGCCGGCTACCACGGCGCCCGGCACCGCCGGCCGGCCGCCGCGCTGCTGGAGCACGTCCTCGTCGGCCCGGCGGCCTCGGGCCGCCCCCTCACCGCCTTCGCCCCCGTGGGCACCGCACGCCCCCTCGCCGTACGCCTCCACCAGGCCCTGCACGCCGCCCGTGAGGCGATCGACTACCAGCGGGCCACCGGTGGCATGGACGCCTTCGACGGCGCCGTCGAGGCGGGCGTCAGCCGTGAGCTGACCGACGCCCTCATCGCCCTCGTGCGCGGGACGGAGGGCGCCCGGATCGCGGTCGAGTGGGCGCCGGCCGCCGGTGTGCCCGAGGGCTGTGCGGCCTCGGCGGAACCCGTCGAGTTCTCGCCCGGCGACCTGCCCGCCCTGCGCGAGGCCGGGGCCCGCTATCTGCGCGAGGAACCCGCGGTGCCGGTGCGGATCACCGGGACGGTGGTGCGGATGCGCAGGCCGGGGCCGCGCGGTGAGGGCACCGTACGGCTGCGGTTGATCGCCGGCGCCGAGGTGCCGCACGTCCGCGTCACCCTGGGCGAGGAGGACTACCGGATCGCCGGGCACGCCCACCTCGTCGGACTGCCGGTGCGGGTGCGGGGGCGGCTGGAGAGCCGGGGCGGCTTCCGCAGGCTCACCGGTGCCTGCGGGGTCGTACCGGTACAGGTGGACGACGCCGAGCGGGACCAGCTGCTCAAGTCACTGCACGAGAACCTCGACTTCTTCGGGGAGGCGGGCGGGGCGGAGGACTGAGGACGGTGACCGTTTCGCGGTCGGCGGCCCGGGGTCGGTACGATCGCAGTCATGCGCGCGCCCCTGGTATGGCGCCGTATCCCATCTTCAGTCAGGAGAGACCGGTGTCAGACGTCCGTGTGATCATCCAACGCGATTCCGAGCGGGAAGAACGCGTGGTGACGACGGGCACTACGGCCGCCGAGCTCTTCGCCGGCGAGCGCTCGATCATCGCCGCGCGCGTCGGGGACGAGCTGAGGGACCTCGCCTACGAGGTCCGGGACGGCGAGACCGTCGAGGGCGTCGAGATCTCCTCCGAGGACGGCCTGAACATCCTGCGCCACTCCACCGCGCACGTCATGGCGCAGGCCGTGCAGGAGCTGTTCCCCGAGGCCAAGCTGGGCATCGGCCCGCCCGTCAAGGACGGCTTCTACTACGACTTCGACGTCGAGAAGCCGTTCACGCCCGAGGATCTCAAGGCCATCGAGAAGAAGATGCAGGAGATCCAGAAGCGGGGGCAGCGGTTCTCCCGCCGTGTCGTCACCGACGACGCCGCCCGCGAGGAGCTGGCGGACGAGCCGTACAAGCTGGAGCTGATCGGCCTCAAGGGCTCCGCCTCCGCCGACGACGGCGCGGACGTCGAGGTCGGCGCCGGCGAGCTGACGATCTACGACAACCTGGACGCGAAGTCCGGCGACCTGTGCTGGAAGGACCTCTGCCGCGGTCCCCACCTGCCCACCACCCGGAACATCCCGGCGTTCAAGCTGATGCGCAACGCGGCCGCCTACTGGCGCGGCAGCGAGAAGAACCCCATGCTCCAGCGCATCTACGGCACCGCCTGGCCGTCCAAGGACGAGCTCAAGGCCCACCTCGACTTCCTCGCCGAGGCCGAGAAGCGCGACCACCGCAAGCTCGGCAGCGAGCTCGACCTCTTCTCGATCCCCGAGCAGATCGGCTCCGGCCTCGCCGTCTTCCACCCCAAGGGCGGCGTCGTCCGCCGCGTGATGGAGGACTACTCGCGCCGCCGTCACGAGGAGGAGGGCTACGAGTTCGTCTACACCCCGCACGCGACGAAGGGGAAGCTCTTCGAGACGTCCGGGCACCTGGACTGGTACGCCGACGGCATGTACCCGCCCATGCAGCTCGACGAGGGCGTGGACTACTACCTCAAGCCCATGAACTGCCCGATGCACAACCTGATCTTCGACGCGCGCGGCCGCTCCTACCGTGAACTGCCGCTGCGCCTCTTCGAGTTCGGGACCGTGTACCGGTACGAGAAGTCGGGCGTCGTGCACGGTCTGACCCGTGCCCGGGGCTTCACGCAGGACGACGCGCACATCTACTGCACCCGCGAGCAGATGTCCGAGGAGCTCGACAAGACGCTCACCTTCGTCCTCGGCCTCCTGCGCGACTACGGCCTGACCGACTTCTACCTCGAGCTGTCCACCAAGGACCCGGAGAAGTTCGTCGGCTCGGACGAGGTCTGGGAGGAGGCCACGGAGACCCTTCGCCAGGTCGCCGAGAAGCAGGGCCTGCCCCTGGTTCCGGACCCGGGCGGCGCCGCCTTCTACGGCCCGAAGATCTCCGTCCAGACCAAGGACGCGATCGGCCGTACCTGGCAGATGTCGACCATCCAGCTCGACTTCAACCTGCCGGAGCGCTTCGACCTGGAGTACACCGGTCCGGACGGCTCCAAGCAGCGCCCGGTGATGATCCACCGCGCCCTGTTCGGCTCCATCGAGCGGTTCTTCGCCGTGCTGCTCGAGCACTACGCGGGCGCCTTCCCGGCGTGGCTCGCCCCGGTCCAGGCGGTCGGCATCCCGATCGGGGACGCGCACGTCGAGTACCTGGAGAAGTTCGCCGCCGCGGCGAAGCGGAAGGGGCTGCGGGTCGAGGTGGACTCCTCCTCGGACCGTATGCAGAAGAAGATCCGCAACGCCCAGAAGCAGAAGGTGCCCTTCATGGTCATCGCGGGCGACGAGGACATGTCGGGCGGCTCCGTTTCCTTCCGCTACCGCGACGGCTCCCAGGAGAACGGCATCCCCTTCGACGAGGCCATCGCGAAGATCGCGCGGGTCGTCGAGGAGCGGACGCAGGTCTGACGCGCGGGCTCAAGCGGGCCTCCGGGGAGCTTCGGTTCCCCGGAGGCCTGTCGTGTTCCGGCAGGCCATATGCTGCGTTGCATGACGAGTGAGCCGGAGCAGCAGATCGGAGTGGGGACGCAGGACGCGTTCCAGCGCCTGTGGACGCCCCACCGGATGGCCTACATCCAGGGCGAGAACAAGCCGAGCGGCCCGGGTGCCGGCGACGGCTGCCCCTTCTGCTCGATCCCGGCCAAGTCCGACGAGGACGGGCTGGTCGTCCGGCGCGGTGAGCACGTGTACGCGGTGCTCAACCTCTACCCGTACAACGGCGGTCACCTGATGACCGTGCCCTACCGGCACGTCGCGGACTACACCGAACTCACCGGTCCGGAGACCACCGAACTGGCCGAGCTGACCAAGCAGGCGATGACGGCCCTGCGCACCGCCTCCGGCGCGCAGGGTTTCAACATCGGCATGAACCAGGGCACCGTGGCGGGCGCGGGCATCGCCGCCCACCTCCACCAGCACATCGTGCCCCGCTGGGGCGGCGACACGAACTTCATGCCGGTGGTCGGCCACACGAGAGTGCTGCCGCAGCTGCTGGCGGACACCCGCAAGATGCTGGCGGAGGCCTGGCCGACGGTCTGAGAACGCGGTGTTGGTTCTCGGGGGGCGCGGCCCCCCGGGAACTACGCCTCGTACAGATCCGCCTTCTTGGGAGTCGGATCCTGCACCTGCCCGCTGAGGAACGCCGACCGCGCGCCGAACTTCTCGACGTCCACGCCGTTCTCCCGCAGCACCTTGATCGCCGACGAGTGCACCACCCGCAGCACCGGCGTGGCGGCGCGCAGTGCGTCGTCGGCCATGAACCGGTGGCGCCACGGCTTGTCCGCCCAGACGTGCCGGAGTCCGAACGGCTCGGGCAGCCCGAGCGTGCCGCCGAGCCAGTTCAGCAGCGGCGGGTACCAGGTCAGCGGTGCCCGCGCGGCCAGTCGTACCACCTCGTCGGCGTCGACCAGCGGCAGCTTGATCGTGCGGGACTCCCACGGCTTGAGGGACTTGGCGACCGATTTCGTCGGCGCCTCCGGCTTCGAGGTGAACAGCGAGTGCACCGGTCCCAGCGCGTGCCCGGTCACCTCGATGCGCAGCGTCTCGTGCAGCACGGTGACGGTGATCAGCATGGTGATGATCAACTGGCCGTCCCACAGCGTCCACTGCACCCCGAGGTAGTGCCGGTCGCCGCTGCCGAACTGCTGCTTGTTGCAGATGTCCTGTATGGCGTGCGACTTGACCTGGTACGACTCGACGTCGGTGCCCTCCGGCCGGGAGACCGCCTTGGCGTTCTCGCCGGTCGGCGTGACGATCCAGTGCTTGATCGAGGGCTTGGGGAAGCCGCCGGTGTTCAGCGGGCCGCGCTCCAGCATGCGCAGCTGGTCGTGGATCGCGCGGATGACGTCCCAGCTGCGGAAGGGGTGGATCTCCCGGGCGGGATCGGCCTGGACCAGGTCCTCGGCGAGCTGCCAGGCGCCCCAGCGGGTGCCCATGCCGAGTATGCCCTTGGGCCCGGCGTAGAAGACGGAGTTGGACTGCTGCTCGGCGCTGAGCTTGGCCAGGGACTGGCGCAGCTGCTCGGCGGCGGTCTGGGCGGGGCTGCTGGGCACCGACTCGGGGATCTTGGCGCCGACGCTGCTGCCGGCGAGCAGGCCGTCCCAGCGTCCGCGCAGGTCGTGAGCGGTGCGCTCGCAGATGCGCTTGGCCCAGAACCAGCCCAGCACCGGAGCGACCACGGCCGCGCGCGCGTACCAGGCCCAGAACCCGTGGAACGGCATGCGCACCAGGAACAGCGCGGCGAGCGCTCCGACGGCGACCAGCAGCGTGGTGCCGAGGGCGCCGGCCCGCTTGTCGGTGAGTTTGGCGATGGTGGAGCGGATCTGGAAGACGAGCAGCCACACCAGGAGTCCGGGCAGGAAGATCAGGCCGCACACCACCATGACGGCGCTCAGCCGGTTGTCCCGGTCCCGGCGGATGGCGTTGGCCGCGAGGCAGTGCTCCACGACGACCTGGGGCTCGGTCCCGAAGGACTGGATGAGCGCGTTGCGGCCGGGGGCGAGCATGCGGTCGACCACGGCCCGCGAGAAGGCCTCGCCGAGATTCGGCCTGAACAGGGAGATCCGGCCGTCGTTGACGGTCGACGCATGCCATTCGTTGTTGGCCTTGAGTATCTCCGTGACGCCGCTGTCCCGGTAGGCCGCCGAGGCCAGGGCGAAGGTCGCCGCCTGGCTCTCGTCCCCCGAGATGGGCACCTGTGGCCCGTCCCATTCCGTTCCCACCGACATTCCCGCCCCCGATCGCCGCGGCCCCGCTCCTGCGGCCTTCCCGACTTCCTTGCTCCGCACACCTGTTGATCAGGACACCTGGTGATCAGGCGCATGCGTGTTGATCACGTCATCAGCGTATCCGCAGGCACCGACATTCGTCGGCGGACGGCCGAAGCCGCCCGCCGACGAGGGAACGGCACCCGCCTACGAGCCCTCCTTGGCCTCCTCACGGACGCGTTCGGCGATCTGCGGCGGCATCGGTTCGTGCCGGGCGTACGCCCGGCTGAAGCGGGCGGTGCCGTGCGACAGGGACCGCAGGTCGACCGCGTACCGGCCGATCTCGATCTCCGGCACCTCGGCCCGTACCAGGGTGCGTCCGGTGCCCACCTGCTCGGTGCCGACCACCCGGCCGCGCCGCCCGGACAGATCGCTCATCACGGCGCCCACGTAGTCGTCGCCGACCAGCACGGTGACCTCGGCGACCGGCTCCAGCAGATGGATCTTCGCGTCGGCGGCGGCCTCCCGCAGGGCGAGCGCGCCCGCCGTCTGGAAGGCGGCGTCGGAGGAGTCCACCGAGTGCGCCTTGCCGTCCAGCAGCGTGATCCGCACGTCGATCAGCGGATATCCGGCGGCCACCCCCTTGGCGGCCTGCGCCCGTACGCCCTTCTCGACCGACGGGATGAACTGCCGGGGCACTGCACCGCCGACCACCTTGTCCACGAACTCGATGCCCGAGCCACCGGGCAGCGGCTCCACCTCGATCTCGCAGATGGCGAACTGCCCGTGCCCGCCGGACTGCTTCACATGCCGTCCGCGTCCGGCGGCCCTGGTGCCGAAGGTCTCGCGCAGCGACACCTTGTGCGGTACGACGTCGACCTGGACGCCGTACCGGCTGCGCAGCCGCTCCAGGGCCACGTCCGCGTGGGCCTCGCCCAGGCACCACAGCACCACCTGGTGGGTGTTCTGGTTCTGTTCGAGCCGCATGGTCGGGTCCTCGGCGACCAGCCGGGACAGGCCCTGGCTGAGCTTGTCCTCGTCCGGTTTGCTGTGCGCCTGGATGGCCAGCGGAAGCAGCGGGTCCGGCATCTCCCACGGCTCCATCAGCAGCGGTTCGTCCTTGGCGGACAGGGTGTCCCCGGTCTCGGCGCGGTTCAGCTTGGCCACGCACGCGAGATCGCCCGCGACGGCGTGACTGACCGGGCGCTGCTGTTTGCCGAACGGCGTGGACAGGGCGCCGACGCGCTCGTCGACGTCGTGGTCCTCGTGGCCGCGGTCGGCCAGCCCGTGCCCGGAGACGTGCACCGTCTCGTCGGGACGCAGGGTGCCGGAGAAGACGCGGACCAGGGAGATGCGGCCGACGTAGGGGTCGGAGGACGTCTTGACGACCTCGGCGACCAGCGGTCCGCCGGGATCGCACGGCTTGAGCTCGCGCGGTTTGCCGTCGGGCGTGGTGATCCGGGGCTGGTCGCGCTCCAGCGGGGTCGGGAAGCCGCCCGTGATCAGCTCGAGCAGCTCGACCGTGCCGAGGCCCTGCCTGGCGCCGTCGGCCGCGGGGGCGGCGGCCAGGACGGGGAAGAACACGCCGCGCGCGACGGCCCGCTCCAGGTCCTCGATCAGCGTCTTGACGTCGACCTGCTCACCGCCGAGGTAGCGGTCCATGAGGGTCTCGTCCTCGCTCTCGGAGATGATCCCCTCGATGAGGCGGTTGCGGGCCTCCTCGATCCGCGGCAGCTGGTCCTCGCCCGGCTCGGACTCCTTGCGCTCCCCGGTGGAGTAGTCGAACAGCTTCTGCGACAGCAGTCCGGTCAGGCCGGTCACGGGCGCGTGCCCGTCGGGGCCCTCCGGGCCGTGCAGCGGCAGGTACAGCGGGAGCACGGCGTCCGGGTCGTCGGCGCCGAACTCCTCCGCGCAGACCCGGGTCATGCCCGAGAAATCCGCGCGCGCTGCCTCCAGATGGGTGATGACGATGGCGCGCGGCATACCGACGGCCGCGCACTCCTCCCACACCATCCGGGTCGAGCCGTCCACCCCGTCCGAGGCCGAGACGACGAAGAGGGCCGCGTCCGCCGCGCGCAGACCGGCCCTGAGCTCCCCGACGAAGTCGGCGTATCCGGGGGTGTCGAGAAGGTTGATCTTGAACCCGTCCCATTCGACGGGCACCAGGGAGAGCTGTACCGAGCGTTGCTGCCGGTGCTCGATGTCGTCGTAGTCGGAGACGGAGCCGCCGTCCTCCACGCGGCCCGCCCGGTTCACCGCTCCCGCGGTCAGTGCGAGAGCCTCCACCAGAGTCGTCTTGCCCGAACCGGAGTGGCCGACCAATACCACATTCCGTACGGACGCGGGGTGGTCGGCCGCCGTAGCCCTGCCGGCGGCCCCGGGGTGTGTGTGCGCCTTGTCGCCCATGGTCCTGCCTCCCGTGCACGGTGAGGTCACTGTGGGCGCGGACACGCGGCACCGCGTGCACTGGCGGCTCCGGCGACGCCCGCGGTCCTTCGAGCTTTCCACTCCCGTCATGCCGCGTCCATACGAGGAACTCATGAGGTATACCGATCGCGTCACCCAAGGGCGGTTGTGAGCCATGCGCCCGATCCGGTCAGCGGGTGCGGGTGCCCGGCAGTCGCCCACGCGCGCGCGTGGCTACGATGGGCCAGCCGGTGGCCAGCAGGGCCGCGGCGACACCGACCGTCGGGAAGGCCATGCTGAACAAGTACGCGCGTGCATTCTTCACGCGTGTCCTCACACCGTTCGCCGCGTTTCTCATCCGGCGGGGGGTCAGCCCCGACACGGTCACCCTGATCGGCACCGCCGGAGTGGTCGCGGGCGCGCTGGTCTTCTACCCCCGGGGCGAGTTCTTCTGGGGCACGGTCGTGATCACACTGTTCGTCTTCTCCGACCTGGTCGACGGCAACATGGCCCGCCAGCTGGGCCGCTCCAGCCGCTGGGGCGCCTTCCTGGACTCCACCCTCGACCGGGTCGCCGACGGCGCGATCTTCGGCGGCTTCGCCCTGTGGTACGCGGGCCAGGGCGACGACAACGTGCTGTGCGCGGTCTCGATCTTCTGCCTGGCCAGCGGTCAGGTGGTGTCGTACACCAAGGCCCGCGGCGAGTCGATCGGGCTGCCGGTCGCCGTCAACGGGCTCGTGGAACGCGCCGAGCGGCTGGTGGTCTCGCTGGTGGCGGCCGGTTTCGCCGGCCTGCACAAGTTCGGCGTCCCGGGCATCCAGTACCTGCTGCCCGTGGCCCTGTGGATCGTCGCCGTAGGCAGCCTCGTCACGCTGATCCAGCGGGTCGTCACGGTCCGCCGGGAGTCCGCCGAGGCGGAAGCGGCGGCCGGGCCGGACAGCGCGAACGCCTCCCGGGGGAGCGAGGCGACGCAGTGACCGCCGGGGAACGGCTGACCGACGCGCTGTACGGGCTCGGCTGGGGCACCGTCAAGAAGCTCCCCGAGCCGGCCGCGGTGCGCCTCGGCCGCGGCATCGCCGACCTCGCCTGGAAGCAGCGCGGCAAGGGCGTGCAGCGGCTGGAGAGCAACTACGCGCGCGTGCTGCCCGACGCGACCCCGGAGCGCCTGGCCGAGCTGTCACGGGCGGGCATGCGCTCGTACCTGCGCTACTGGATGGAGTCCTTCCGGCTTCCCGCCTGGAGCGCCGAGCGGGTCAAGGCGGGCTTCGACCCCAAGGACCTGCACCACCTGACCGACGGCCTCGCCTCCGGGAGGGGTGTCGTCCTCGCGCTGCCCCACCTGGCGAACTGGGACCTGGCCGGGGCCTGGGTCACCACCAAGCTCCAGACCCCGTTCACCACGGTCGCCGAGCGCCTCAAGCCGGAGAGTCTGTACGACCGGTTCGTCGCCTACCGCGAGGGCCTCGGCATGGAGGTGCTGCCGCACAGCGGCGGCTCCGCGTTCGGCACGCTGGCCCGGCGGCTGCGGGACGGCGGCCTGGTGTGCCTGGTCGCCGACCGCGACCTGTCCGCGTCCGGCGTGGAGGTGACCTTCTTCGGCGAGACCGCGCGGATGCCCGCCGGTCCGTCCCTCCTCGCCCAGCAGACCGGGGCGCTGCTGATGCCCGTCACGCTCTGGTACGACGATTCGCCCGTCATGCGGGGCCGCGTCCACGCCCCGATCGAGGTGCCCGAGTCAGGCACGCGGGCCGAGAAGGCGTCTGTCATGACACAGGCGCTGGCCGATGCCTTCGCCACGGGGATCGCCGACCATCCGGAGGACTGGCACATGCTTCAGCGGCTGTGGATCAAGGACCTTGATCCCACGCGTTCTCCCGCCGGGGGGACCGCGTGAGAATCGGCATCGTCTGCCCGTACTCCTGGGACGTGCCGGGCGGCGTCCAGTTCCACATCCGGGATCTGGCCGAGTACTTCATCCGGCTGGGCCACGAGGTCTCCGTGCTCGCCCCCGCCGACGACGACACCCCGCTCCCGCCGTACGTCGTCTCGGCCGGCCGTGCGGTGCCGGTGCCCTACAACGGTTCGGTGGCCCGGCTGAACTTCGGCTTCCTCTCCGCGGCCCGCGTACGGCGCTGGCTGCACGACGGCGCGTTCGACGTGATCCACATCCACGAGCCGACGTCACCGTCGCTGGGCCTGCTGACCTGCTGGGCGGCGTCCGGGCCGATCGTGGCCACCTTCCACACCTCCAACCCCCGCTCGCGCGCGATGATCGCCGCGTACGCGATCCTCCAGGCCGCGCTGGAGAAGATCAGCGCACGGATCGCGGTCAGCGAGTACGCCCGCCGCACGCTGGTCGAGCACCTCGGCGGGGACGCGGTGGTGATCCCGAACGGCGTCGACGTCGACTTCTTCGCCCGGGCCGAGCCCAGACCCGACTGGCAGGGTGACACCATCGGCTTCATCGGCCGGATCGACGAGCCCCGCAAGGGCCTGCCGGTGCTGATGCGGGCCCTGCCGAAGATCCTCGCCGCGCGGCCGCAGGCCCGGCTGCTGGTGGCCGGCCGCGGGGACGAGGAGGAGGCCGTGGAGTCGCTGCCGGCCGAGCTGCGCGAGCGCGTGGAGTTCCTCGGCATGGTCAGCGACGAGGACAAGGCCCGCTTCCTGCGCAGCATCGACCTGTACGTCGCGCCCAACACCGGCGGTGAGAGCTTCGGCATCATCCTCGTCGAGGCCATGTCGGCGGGCGCGCCCGTCCTCGCCTCCGACCTGGACGCCTTCGCCCAGGTCCTCGACCAGGGCGCGGCCGGCGAACTGTTCGCCAACGAGGACGCCGACGCCCTCGCCGAGGCGGCCGTACGGCTCCTGAAGGACCCCGAGCGCCGAGCCGAGCTGAGCGAGCGGGGGAGCGCCCATGTGCGGCGCTTCGACTGGTCCACGGTCGGCGCGGACATCCTCTCGGTCTACGAGACGGTGACGACCGGCACGGCGGCGGTGGCCGCGGACGAACGCACTTCGGGCCTGCGGGCACGACTGGGACTGGCACGGGACTGATCGGGCCGAAGAGGGTTAGCCTTGCCGCCCGTGACCGCAACATTGATCTGGATCCTCGTCGCGCTCGTCGCGATCGGCCTGTACCTGAGCTGGACCGCGGGGCGGCTGGACCGGCTGCACGCGCGCATCGACGCGGCGCGCGCCGCGCTCGACGCCCAGTTGGTCCGGCGGGCCTCCGTGACCCAGGAACTGGCCACCTCCGGGGTACTGGACCCCGCCGCCTCGATAGTGCTCTACGAGGCCGCGCACGCCGCCCGGCAGGCCGAGGAGGAGCAGCGGGAGGTCGCCGAGAGCGAGCTGAGCCAGGCGCTGCGGGCGGTGTTCGCGGACGCGCGGCAACTGGAGGTCGTCCACGAGGCGCCCGGCGGAGAGGCCGCGACCCGCGAACTGACCGAGGCCGTCCGCCGTGTTCCCATGGCCCGCCGCTTCCACAACGACGCCGTGGGCGCCGCCCGCAGACTCCGCGAGCACCGCAAGGTGCGCTGGTTCCGGCTGGCCGGCCACGCACCGTTTCCGATGGCCTTCGAGATGGACGACGAGCCACCGGCGGTGCTGACGGACCGTTCGAGGACGTGAGCGCCGGATTCAGGCCACCCGCAGGACGGCGGTGCGAACGCGTTTCCCGTAGCGCTCGATGATCCTTTCCGCAGACCACCGGCGATCTTGCCGGTGTCTGTGACCGAACTGAGGGTCCCCTGTGGCTTGAGTGAAAACCGGATGGATCATGCCCTCCGATCGTGTGTACGGTGCAAAAACCAGCCACGGCCGCCCCGAGGCGTGCGAGAACTCCTGCGGCTCCTCCCACGGGACGGCCGCGCGAGCCTCGCCCGAGGCCGCCGTGTCCGGCAGGACCACGAACCCGGTGCCACTCATTCGCTCAGCTCTCCGAGAACCGGCGACCGGCGATCAGAAGCCGCCGGAGTAGTGGCCGAAGATGTCATTGCCTCCCGGCTCACCGAACCCGCCGCCCGGGTGCGGAGGGTGTCCGAGGCGGACGCGCCGTCGGCGGGCCTGCCCGGTTCCTGCCATGTGGTGGCATCGGTCGACGGAGAGGTCCGCTTCCAGGGGAGCGGACCGGACCGCGCCGGGTGTTCCACACCAGGCTGCACCAGGTGGACGTGGCCGCCGACCGGGCCGATGCGCTCGCGGCGATGACCGGCGCCGGGATCGACGAGACGACGCTGGCCCTCCGGGTGGCCACGGGAGGATTCTTGCCGCCCTCATTGGCGGACCGGCCGCTGTGGTCCGGGATCTCCGCGTCGGCGCCGGACCACTGCCTGGTGTGGGAGCGGGACCGGGTGCGCGAGGTGAGACGGTGGCAGCCGCCGGCTCCGGAGCTCTCCCTGGCGGAGGACGCCGAAGCCGTCCGGGAGGCCCTCGTCGCCGCCCTGGACGAACGTGCCCCCGGCCGCGGCCGACTGAGCTCGGACCTGTCCGGCGGCATGGACTCGACGTCGCTGGTGACCTTCCGGTGGGTGAGGCCGAGGCCGAGGCCGGCGACGACGACGCCGCCTTCGCCGCCCACGCCATCGGCGTCCTGGACCGCGCCGAGCACCTCGTCGTACCTCCCGGTGAACTCCCGCGGCTGTTCGGGATGTCTGCAACGCACGATCGCCACCGCCCTCCTCTGCCGGGTGCGCGGGGCCTGGCCCACCTGGTGCACCGGCGTGCGCACCCACCCCTTCGCCGCCCACGCCTGGGTCGAGGCCGAGGGTCGGCTCGTCGGCGAGGGCCACCTCAGGGGCCACTTCAAGACCCTGATGTCCATCGCGCCGGTGTCCCACGACCGGGAGCGCTGACCCCGCGCGGGAGAGGGGAACCGCAGGCGGGCCGATCGAAAAGGATCCACCGGCTTGCCATTGGCCCTTGCTGTGGCCTGGTCCACTCCCGTTTCCTCTAGCAAGCAGTAATCCTCTTCCCTTCAGTGAGGTCACCCGTGTCCAGCATCGAGAACCAGGCTCCCGAGACCGGCACCGCCCGTGTGAAGCGCGGCATGGCCGAGCAGCTCAAGGGCGGTGTGATCATGGACGTCGTCACGCCGGAGCAGGCGAAGATCGCCGAGGACGCGGGCGCCGTCGCCGTCATGGCACTGGAGCGGGTCCCGGCCGACATCCGCAAGGACGGCGGCGTGGCCCGCATGTCCGACCCCGACATGATCGAGGGAATCATCGAGGCGGTCTCGATCCCGGTCATGGCCAAGTCCCGCATCGGCCACTTCGTCGAGGCCCAGGTACTTCAGTCGCTCGGCGTGGACTACATCGACGAGTCCGAGGTCCTCACCCCGGCCGACGAGGTCAACCACTCCGACAAGTGGGCCTTCACCACCCCCTTCGTCTGTGGTGCCACCAACCTGGGCGAGGCCCTGCGCCGCATCGCCGAGGGTGCCGCGATGATCCGCTCCAAGGGCGAGGCCGGCACCGGCAACGTCGTCGAGGCGGTCCGCCACCTCCGCCAGATCAAGAACGAGATCGCCAGGCTGCGCGGCTTCGACAACCACGAGCTGTACGCCGCCGCCAAGGAGCTGCGCGCCCCGTACGAGCTGGTCAAGGAGGTCGCCGAGCTCGGCAAGCTCCCCGTGGTGCTGTTCTCCGCCGGTGGCGTGGCCACCCCGGCCGACGCCGCCCTGATGCGCCAGCTCGGCGCCGAGGGTGTCTTCGTCGGCTCCGGCATCTTCAAGTCCGGCGACCCGGCCAAGCGCGCCGCCGCCATCGTCAAGGCCACCACCTTCTACGACGACCCGAAGATCATCGCGGACGCTTCCCGCAACCTCGGCGAGGCCATGGTCGGCATCAACTGCGACACCCTCCCCGAGACCGAGCGCTACGCGAACCGGGGCTGGTGATGACCCCTCCCGTGGTCGGAGTGCTCGCGCTCCAGGGTGACGTACGGGAGCATCTCGTCGCCCTGGCCGCGGCCGACGCCGTGGCCAGGCCGGTGCGGCGCCCCGAGGAACTCGCCGAGGTGGACGGCCTCGTCCTCCCCGGCGGCGAGTCCACGACCATCTCCAAGCTGGCCATCCTCTTCGGCGTGATGGACCCGCTCCGCGCGCGCGTGCAGGACGGCATGCCCGTCTACGGCACCTGCGCGGGCATGATCATGCTCGCCGACAAGATCCTCGACCCGCGCTCGGGCCAGGAGACCGTCGGCGGTATCGACATGATCGTGCGCCGCAACGCCTTCGGGCGCCAGAACGAGTCGTTCGAGGCGGCGGTCGACGTCCAGGGCGTCGCGGGCGATCCTGTAGAGGGCGTTTTCATCCGCGCCCCCTGGGTCGAGTCCGTCGGTGCCGAGACAGAGGTGCTCGCCGAGCACGAGGGCCACATCGTCGCGGTCCGCCAGGGCAACGCGCTGGCCACGTCGTTCCACCCGGAACTGACCGGCGACCACCGTGTGCACGCCCTGTTCGTCGACATGGTGCACGCGAACCGGGCTACGGAGTCCTAGTAGGATCTCTGGCGTTCGTTGTTCGGATGGGTTACGCGAAGGAGACAGGCAGATGTCCGGCCACTCTAAATGGGCTACGACGAAGCACAAGAAGGCCGTGATCGATGCCAAGCGTGGCAAGCTCTTCGCGAAGCTGATCAAGAACATCGAGGTCGCGGCCCGTATGGGCGGCGTCGACATCGAGGGCAACCCGACCCTCTACGACGCCATCCAGAAGGCGAAGAAGCAGTCGGTGCCGAACAAGAACATCGACTCCGCGGTCAAGCGCGGCGGTGGCCTTGAGGCCGGCGGTGCCGACTACGAGACGATCATGTACGAGGGCTACGGCCCCAACGGTGTCGCGGTGCTCATCGAGTGCCTCACCGACAACCGCAACCGCGCCGCCTCCGACGTGCGTGTCGCCATGACCCGCAACGGCGGCTCGATGGCCGACCCCGGTTCGGTGTCGTACCTCTTCAACCGCAAGGGCGTCGTGATCGTCCCCAAGGGCGAGCTGACCGAGGACGACGTCCTGGGTGCCGTCCTGGACGCGGGCGCCGAGGAAGTCAACGACCTGGGCGAGTCCTTCGAGGTGCTCAGCGAAGCCACCGACATGGTCGCCGTCCGCACCGCCCTCCAGGACGCGGGGATCGACTACGACTCCGCCGAGGCCAACTTCGTCCCGACCATGCAGATCGAGCTGGACGAGGAGGGCGCCAAGAAGATCTTCAAGCTGATCGACGCCCTCGAGGACAGCGACGACGTGCAGAACGTCTTCGCCAACTTCGACGTCAGCGACGAGGTCATGGAGAAGGTCGACGCGTAACGCTGCCGCGGGCTGAACGGACCGAACGGGCCGACGGGACACACCCGTCGGCCCGTCGTCGTGTCGGCCGTTGTCGGTGGCACCGGATAGCCTGCACAAACAGGTGACCGAAGGGAGGGGCGCGTGCGCGTACTCGGGGTGGACCCCGGGCTGACCCGGTGCGGTGTCGGCGTCGTCGAGGGGGTCGCGGGGCGCCCGCTCACCATGGTGGGCGTGGGTGTCGTACGGACGCCCGCGGACGCCGAGTTGGGGCACCGCCTCGTCGCCGTCGAGCAGGGCATCGAGCAGTGGCTCGACGAGCACCGGCCCGAATGCGTGGCCGTGGAGCGGGTGTTCAGCCAGCACAACGTACGGACCGTGATGGGCACCGCCCAGGCCAGCGCCGTCGCCATGCTGTGCGCCGCCCGCCGGGGCATCCCCGTCGCCCTGCACACCCCCAGCGAGGTCAAGGCCGCCGTCACCGGCAGCGGACGCGCCGACAAGGCCCAGGTCGGTGCCATGGTCACCCGCCTGCTCCGGCTCGACGCGCCGCCCAAGCCGGCCGACGCCGCCGACGCCCTCGCGCTCGCCATCTGCCACATCTGGCGCGCCCCCGCGCAGAACCGGCTCCAGCAGGCCGTCGCCCTGCACGCAGCCAAAGCACCGACACTGAAAGGCCGTACGGGATGATCGCCTTCGTCAGCGGACCGGTCGCCGCCCTCGCCCCCGACTCCGCGGTGGTCGAGGTGGGCGGCATCGGCATCGCCGTCCAGTGCACCCCGAACACCCTCTCGGGACTGCGGATGGGCCAGCAGGCCAAACTGGCCACCTCCCTGGTCGTCCGCGAGGACTCCCTGACGCTGTACGGCTTCGCCGACGACGACGAGCGCCAGGTCTTCGAGCTGCTCCAGACCGCCAGCGGTGTCGGCCCGAGACTCGCCCAGGCGATGCTGGCGGTGCACACGCCGGACGCGCTGCGCCGGGCCGTCGCCACCGGTGACGAGAAGGCCCTCGTCGCCGTCCCCGGCATCGGCAAGAAGGGCGCCCAGAAGCTGCTGCTGGAGCTGAAGGACCGCCTCGGCGAGCCGATCGGCGCCCCGGCGATGGGCACACCCGTCACCCAGGGCTGGCGCGACCAGCTGCACGCGGCCCTCATCGGCCTCGGATACGCCACCCGCGAGGCCGACGAGGCGGTGGCCGCGGTGGCCCCGCAGGCCGAGGCGGGCGGCGGCACGCCCCAGGTGGGCCAGCTGCTGAAGGCCGCCCTGCAGACCCTCAACCGCGCCCGCTGACCGACCACACCACCCTGAGGCACACCACATGAACTGGGACGACACGACCGACCCCGCCGCCCCCGAGCGGCTGGTGGGCTCTGTCGCCGACCGTGAGGACCAGGCCGTCGAGGCGGCCCTGCGCCCCAAGGACCTGGGCGAGTTCATCGGCCAGGAGAAGGTCCGCGAGCAGCTCGACCTCGTGCTGCGCGCCGCACGCGCGCGCGGGGCGACCGCCGACCACGTGCTGCTCTCCGGCGCCCCCGGCCTCGGCAAGACCACCCTCTCGATGATCATCGCCGCCGAGATGGGCGCTCCGATCCGCATCACGTCCGGCCCCGCCATCCAGCACGCCGGCGACCTCGCGGCGATCCTCTCCTCCCTCCAGGAGGGCGAGGTCCTCTTCCTCGACGAGATCCACCGCATGTCCCGGCCCGCCGAGGAGATGCTCTACATGGCCATGGAGGACTTCCGGGTCGACGTCATCGTCGGCAAGGGCCCCGGTGCCACCGCCATCCCGCTCGAACTGCCCCCCTTCACGCTGGTCGGCGCCACCACGCGCGCGGGCCTGCTGCCGCCGCCGCTGCGCGACCGCTTCGGCTTCACCGCGCACATGGAGTTCTACGAACCGGCCGAGCTGGAGCGCGTCGTGCACCGCTCCGCGAGCCTCCTCGACGTCGAGATCGACGCCGCGGGAGCGGCCGAGATCGCCGGCCGCTCCCGCGGCACGCCCCGCATCGCCAACCGCCTGCTGCGCCGGGTGCGGGACTACGCGCAGGTCAAGGCCGACGGGCTGATCACCCGCGAGATCGCCGGGGCGGCCCTCGCCGTGTACGAGGTCGACGAGCGCGGTCTGGACCGGCTCGACCGGGCGGTCCTTCAGGCCCTGCTGAAGCTGTTCGGCGGCGGCCCGGTCGGCCTGTCCACGCTCGCCGTCGCGGTGGGGGAGGAGCGGGAGACCGTGGAAGAGGTCGCCGAGCCCTTCCTCGTACGCGAGGGCCTGCTCGCCCGCACCCCGCGCGGGCGGGTCGCCACGCCCGCCGCATGGGCGCATCTCGGCCTCACCCCACCCGGCTCGGCAGCCGGTGGCACATCCGGTGGAACCGGACAACAGGACCTCTTCGGGGCGTGACGGCGGGGTCATCGGCGAGGTCATCGGCGGGGGCATTGGCCGGGGGAGGAACCCAGGTGCCATGCTGAACGTTGTTCCATGTGCGTGGACTCGCTTAGACTCCGCCGATGCCGCCTTCGCGGGCGGCGCCAACCACACCCCCAAAGACCAGGCCGCTCTCCGTCGCGGTCGCGCGAAGGAAATCCCGTCCCGTGAATACCTTGACCCTTCTCCCGTTCATCGTGCTCATCGCGGCCATGTTCCTGATGACGCGCTCGGCCAAGAAGAAGCAGCAGCAGGCCGCCAGCATGCGGAACGAGATGCAGCCCGGCTCCGGCGTCCGCACGATCGGGGGCATGTACGCGACGGTCAAGGAGGTCAACGAGGACACGGTCCTCCTTGACGCCGGCCCGGGTGTCGACCTCCTCTTCGCCAAGAACGCGATCGGCGCCGTCCTGACCGACGACGAGTACAACCGCATCGTCCACGGCATCGAGCACGACCTGAAGTCCGACGCCGACGTCGTCCCGGACGACGCCTCCTCCCTCACCGAGACCGACGCCGCCGACGACGCTGCCGCCGCCTCCGACGACAAGGCCGTCGACCTCGGTAAGAAGGACGTGTCCGAGGAGAAGGCCGACGAGGCCGAGACCGCCGAGGCGAAGGCGGACGAAGAGCCGAAGAAGACCGACGGCGACTCCGACGCGAAGTAGTCACGTCCCGGGGAGCGCGGCGCGATAGGTTCGCGGCCGGCGCACCCCGGGCGCGTCTGTTTTCCGCACGGAATCCCGACACCATGTCATGGCCGACCGCGTCCCGACCGGGCGCGGGGCGGCCCGAGAGGGAGTACGAGAAGGTGGCAGCACCTAAGAGGGGCCGGAGCGCGAGTGCCCAGAGCAAGCCAGGGCGCTCGCTGGCCCTCATCCTGATCGCCATCGTGGCGCTCACCGGGGGCATGTTCGCCTCCGGAAACACCACTCCGCGTCTCGGCATCGACCTCGCCGGCGGCACGAGCATCACGCTCAAGGCGAAGGCCGACCAGGGATCCGCGATCAACCAGGCCAACATGAACACCGCGGTCGAGATCATGGACCGCCGTGTCAACGGCCTGGGCGTCTCCGAGGCGGAGGTGCAGACCCAGGGGAACGACCACATCATCGTCAACATCCCCAAGGGCACCAACTCCAAGGAGGCCCAGCAGCAGGTCGGCACCACCGCCAAGCTGTACTTCCGCACGGTCCTCACCAGCGAGCCCAGCGGCGTCGCCGCCTCGCAGAGTCCGTCGCCGAGCGCGTCCCCCAGCGGCAGCGGTTCGCCGAGCCCCTCGAGCAGCGCCTCCTCCAAGGAGAAGGCGTCCTCGTCCTCCTCCGCGTCCCCGACCGCCACCGCCACCTCGCAGGGCCGCGCGGTCAGCGACGCCCTGAAGGCCGACGCCACGCCGTCGTCCTCGGCCTCCGCGAAGTCCTCGGCCTCCCCGAGCCCCTCCGCCTCGTCGAGCTCCTCGGGCAGCGCCACCGACAAGACGGCCGCCAAGCTCCAGGCCCAGTACACCGCCCTGGACTGCTCCAAGGCCGCCGACCGGGCCAAGGCCGGCACGAACGCCAAGCCCGGCGAGTCGACCGTGGCCTGCGGCAAGGTCAAGAACACCTGGTACAAGTACCTGCTCGGCCCGGCCGCCGTGGACGGCACCGAGGTGAAGAAGGCCCAGGCGGTCTACGACACCCAGGGCGCCGCCGGCTGGCAGGTCCAGATGACGTTCACCGGCAGCGGGGCGAAGAAGTTCGCCGACATCACCGGCCAGCTGGCCAAGAACCAGGAGCCGCAGAACGAGTTCGCCATCGTCCTCGACGGCGACGTCGTCTCCAGCCCGTACGTGCAGCAGGCCATCACCGGCGGCCAGGCGGAGATCTCCGGCAGCTTCACCCAGCAGGAGGCGCAGAGCCTCGGCAACATGCTGTCGTACGGCGCCCTGCCGCTCTCCTTCAAGGAGGAGACCGTCACCACGGTGACCGCCGCGCTCGGCGGTCAGCAGCTGCACGCCGGTCTGCTCGCCGGCGCCATCGGCCTCGCCCTGGTCGTGATCTACCTGATCGCCTACTACCGCGGTCTGTCGCTCGTGGCCATGGCCTCACTGCTGGTCTCCGCGATCCTCACCTACGTGATCATGGCGCTCCTCGGCCCGGCCATCGGCTTCGCGCTGAACCTTCCGGCCGTCTGCGGTGCCATCGTCGCCATCGGTATCACCGCGGACTCGTTCATCGTGTACTTCGAACGCATCCGGGACGAGATCCGCGAGGGCCGCACGCTGCGTCCCGCCGTCGAGCGGGCCTGGCCGCGTGCCCGGCGCACGGTCCTGGTCTCCGACTTCGTGTCGTTCCTCGCCGCGGCGGTGCTGTTCACCGTGACCGTCGGCAAGGTGCGTGGCTTCGCGTTCACGCTCGGCCTGACCACCGTGCTCGACGTGGTCGTCGTCTTCCTCTTCACCAAGCCGCTCATGACACTGCTCGCCCGCCGCAAGTTCTTCGCGAACGGCCACAAGTGGTCCGGCCTCGACCCGAAGAGCCTGGGTGCCAAGCCGCCGCTGCGCCGCACCCGCCGTCCCGCCGGTCCCGCCGCCGGCCCTGTCGACCCGAAGGAGGCGTGAGCGATGTCGAAACTCGGCGACCTCGGCGCGCGACTGCACCGCGGCGAGATCAGCTACGACTTCGTCGGCAAGCGCAAGATCTGGTACGGCGTCTCGATCCTGATCACCATCACGGCCATCCTCGGCCTGGCGGTGCGCGGCCTGAACATGGGCATCGAGTTCAAGGGCGGAGCGGTCTTCACGACGCCGACCCACATGAGCACCTCGGTGGCCAAGGCGGAGGAGTACGCGCAGGACGCCGCCGGCCACGAGGCGGTCGTACAGAAGCTCGGCAACGGCAGCCTGCGCATCCAGATCGCCGGCATCGACACCGACAAGTCCGACCAGATCAAGCAGACCCTGGCCAAGGACCTCAACCTCGACCCGGAGAAGCTCGCCGCCGACCTGGTCGGCCCGAGCTGGGGTGAGCAGATCGCCAACAAGGCCTGGGAGGGTCTGGCGATCTTCATGGTGCTCGTGGTGATCTACCTGGCGATCGCCTTCGAGTGGCGCATGGCGGTGGCGGCGTTCGTCGCCCTGATCCACGACATCACCATCACCACCGGTATCTACGCCCTCGTCGGCTTCGAGGTCACCCCCGGCACCGTCATCGGTCTGCTGACCATCCTCGGTTACTCGCTCTACGACACGGTCGTCGTCTTCGACAGCCTCAAGGAGCAGACGAAGGACATCACCAAGCAGACCCGCTTCACCTACAGCGACATCGCCAACCAGTCGATCAACGGCACCCTGGTGCGTTCGATCAACACCACGGTGGTCGCGCTGCTGCCGGTCGCGGGCCTGCTGTTCATCGGTGGCGGCTTCCTCGGCGCGGGCACGCTCAACGACATCTCGCTGTCGCTGTTCGTCGGTCTCGCCGCCGGTGCCTACTCGTCGATCTTCATCGCCACGCCGCTCGTCGCCGACCTCAAGGAGGCGGAGCCGCAGATGAAGGCCCTCAAGAAGCGCGTCCTCGCCAAGCGGGCCCAGGCCGCCACCGAGGAGGAGCTCGCCGGGACCCGGCCCACCGCCGTCGACGAGCCCGACGACGACGCCGCGGCCGCGGCCGTCGTGGGCCCGCGCAACCAGCCCGCGTCCCGCGGCCGGGGCCGGGGCCGACCCTCGGGGAAGCGCCGATGACCGACATCGAGGAACTGCTGCTCAGCCGCATCCGGGACGTCGAGGACTACCCGGAGCAGGGCGTGATGTTCAAGGACATCACCCCGCTCCTGGCGGACCCGGCGGCGTTCACCGCGCTGACCGACGCGCTGGCGGAGATCGCCGAGCGCACCGGCGCCACCAAGATCGTCGGGCTGGAGGCCCGCGGCTTCATCCTGGGCGCCCCGGTGGCCGTCCGGGCGGGGCTCGGCTTCATCCCCGTACGCAAGGCGGGCAAGCTGCCCGGGGCCACCCTCCGGCAGTCGTACGACCTGGAGTACGGGTCGGCCGAGATCGAGGTGCACGCGGAGGATCTGGTCTCCGGTGACCGCATCCTCATCGTGGACGACGTCCTCGCCACGGGGGGTACCGCCGAGGCGGCCATCCAGCTCATCCACCGCGCGGGCGCCGAGATCGCGGGCGTGGCGGTGCTGATGGAGCTGTGCTTCCTCGCGGGCCGTCCGCGACTGGAGGCGGCGCTGCGTGGCGCTCCGCTGGAAGCGCTGCTGCGGGTCTGAGTCACATTGGTCGCCGAGGCCGTCCTGGTGCGTCCGGGGCGGCCTCGGCTGCGTCTTCGGCCGGTGCAGGCTCGCGGTCGGGGGAGTTGCGGGTGGGCGTGACAGGGCCTGCGGTAACCCGTGGGACACCCCTGTGACACCCGGTGGCCGTGCCGGCGGAATCCCTCGGAGGCGGCTCGTGTTTCACGAGTAGACCGTCCTCACATCGGTAGTAGACCGTCCTCACATCGGTCTGAAGGCGAAGCCGGAGCACAGGATCGCTACCATGGAGGCTCCGGAGCCTGACCGGGGGACCCGGATCGCGCACGAGGAGCCCTCTTGCCAGACGAGGCCCAGCCACTGACCGCCGCCAAGCCCGAGTCCGCCTCGGCGTCCGCGGCCAAGCCCGCGCCGAACGCGCCCCACGCGAAGAACGACACCCGCGGGCCGGTCGAGCACGCCCAGTCCGCGCCCGTGGAGAAGTCGGCCGAGAGCGTGCGCCCCAAGCCGGTCCCGCCCGAGCGTGCCGCGCACTCCCCGGCGGCCCGTCAGTCCACCGGACAGCCCGCGCGCTCCGGCTCCTCCAACCGCGTCCGCGCCCGCCTCGCCCGGCTGGGCGTCCAGCGCGCCAACCCCTACAACCCGGTCCTGGAGCCCTTGCTGCGCATAGTCCGCAGCAACGACCCCAAGATCGAGAACGCCACCCTGCGCCAGATCGAGCGCGCCTACCAGGTCGCCGAGCGCTGGCACCGCGGCCAGAAGCGCAAGAGCGGCGACCCGTACATCACGCACCCGCTGGCGGTCACCACCATCCTGGCCGAGCTGGGCATGGACCCGGCCACCCTGATGGCCGGCCTGCTGCACGACACCGTCGAGGACACCGAGTACGGCCTCGACCAGCTGCGCCGCGACTTCGGTGACACCGTCGCGCTCCTCGTCGACGGCGTCACCAAGCTGGACAAGGTCAAGTTCGGCGAGGCCGCGCAGGCCGAGACGGTGCGCAAGATGGTCGTCGCCATGGCCAAGGACCCGCGCGTCCTGGTCATCAAGCTCGCCGACCGCCTGCACAACATGCGCACCATGCGTTACCTCAAGCGCGAGAAGCAGGAGAAGAAGGCGCGCGAGACGCTGGAGATCTACGCGCCGCTCGCCCACCGGCTGGGCATGAACACCATCAAGTGGGAGCTGGAGGACCTCGCGTTCGCGATCCTCTATCCCAAGATGTACGACGAGATCGTGCGGCTCGTCGCCGAGCGGGCGCCCAAGCGCGACGAGTACCTGGCGATAGTGACCGACGAGGTCCAGGCCGACCTGCGCGCCGCCCGTATCAAGGCGACCGTCACCGGCCGCCCGAAGCACTACTACAGCGTCTACCAGAAGATGATCGTGCGAGGCCGCGACTTCGCCGAGATCTACGACCTGGTGGGCATCCGCGTCCTCGTCGACACCGTGCGCGACTGCTACGCGGCCCTGGGCACGGTGCACGCGCGATGGAACCCGGTCCCCGGCCGGTTCAAGGACTACATCGCGATGCCCAAGTTCAACATGTACCAGTCGCTGCACACGACGGTCATCGGGCCCAACGGCAAGCCGGTCGAACTCCAGATCCGTACGTTCGACATGCACCGCCGCGCCGAGTACGGCATCGCCGCGCACTGGAAGTACAAGCAGGAGGCCGTCGCCGGTGCCTCCAAGATCCGTACCGACGCGCCCAAGTCGTCCGGCAAGGGCAAGGACGATCACCTCAACGACATGGCGTGGCTGCGCCAGCTTCTCGACTGGCAGAAGGAGACCGAGGACCCGGGCGAGTTCCTCGAGTCGCTGCGCTTCGACCTGTCCCGCAACGAGGTCTTCGTCTTCACCCCCAAGGGCGACGTCATCGCGCTCCCGGCCGGCGCCACCCCGGTCGACTTCGCGTACGCGGTGCACACCGAGGTCGGCCACCGCACCATAGGGGCGCGGGTCAACGGCCGCCTCGTACCGCTCGAGTCCACCCTGGACAACGGCGACCTGGTCGAGGTCTTCACCTCCAAGGCACCCGGCGCGGGCCCCTCCCGCGACTGGCTCGGCTTCGTGAAGTCGCCGCGCGCCCGCAACAAGATCCGGGCCTGGTTCTCCAAGGAGCGGCGCGACGAGGCGATCGAGCAGGGCAAGGACGCCATCGTCCGCGCCATGCGCAAGCAGAACCTGCCGATCCAGCGCATCCTCACCGGTGACTCGCTGGTCACCCTCGCGCACGAGATGCGCTACCCGGACATCTCCGCGCTGTACGCGGCGATCGGCGAGGGCCATGTCTCCGCGCAGAACGTGGTGCAGAAGCTCGTCTCCGCACTCGGCGGCGAGGAGGCGGCCACCGAGGAGATCGACGAGGCGGTACCGCCGTCCCGCGGGCGCGGCCGCAAGCGCCGCTCCAGCGCCGACCCGGGCGTCGTCGTCAAGGGCGTCGAGGACGTGTGGGTCAAGCTGGCCCGCTGCTGTACGCCGGTCCCCGGCGACCCGATCATCGGCTTCGTCACGCGCGGTAGCGGCGTATCGGTTCACCGCAGCGACTGCGTCAACGTGGAGTCACTGTCCCGTGAACCGGAGCGCATCCTCGACGTCGAGTGGGCGCCCACCCAGTCCTCGGTCTTCCTGGTCGCCATCCAGGTCGAGGCCCTGGACCGCTCCCGCCTGCTGTCGGACGTCACCCGCGTCCTGTCCGACCAACACGTCAACATCCTCTCCGCGGCCGTCCAGACCTCCCGCGACCGCGTGGCCACCTCCCGCTTCACCTTCGAGATGGGCGACCCCAAGCACCTCGGGCACGTCCTGAAGGCGGTGCGCGGTGTGGAGGGCGTGTACGACGTGTACCGCGTGACCTCCGCGCGCAACCGGTCCTAGCCGGCCCGGTTGCCGCCGGGCAGGACGAGAGGGCCCCGTACATCGTCGTACGGGGCCCTCACGCGCGTGTGGGAGGTCGTCAGCCGCCGAACTCCTGCAGACCCTTCAGCGCCTGGTCCAGGAGCGCCTGGCGGCCCTCCAGCTCCTTCTCGAGCTTGTCGGCCTTGGCGGCGTTGCCCTGGGCGCGGGCCTGCTCGATCTGGCCCGTCAGCTTGTCCACGGCGCCCTGGAGCTGGCCGGTGAGGCCCTCGGCACGCGCGCGTGCCTCCGGGTTCGTCCGGCGCCACTCGGTCTCCTCGGCCTCCTGGATCGCCCGGTCGACGGTGTGCATCCGGCCCTCGACCTTGGGCCGCGCGTCGCGCGGCACATGGCCGATGGCCTCCCAGCGCTCGTTGATCGAGCGGAAGGCGGCCCGCGCGGCCTTGAGGTCCGTGATCGGCAGGAGCTTCTCGGCCTCCTCGGCCAGCTCCTCCTTCAGCTTCAGGTTCTCCGACTGCTCCGCGTCCCGCTCGGCGAACACCGAGCTGCGGGCGGCGAAGAACACGTCCTGGGCACCGCGGAAGCGGTTCCACAGGTCGTCCTCGTGCTCGCGCTGGGCGCGGCCCGCGGCCTTCCAGTCCGCCATCAGCTCGCGGTAGCGGGCCGCCGTCGGCCCCCAGTCCGCCGAACCGGACAGCGCCTCGGCCTCGGCGACCAGCTTCTCCTTGGTCTTGCGGGCCTCCTCGCGCTGCGCGTCCAGCTGCGCGAAGTGCGCCTTGCGGCGCTTGGAGAACGCCGAGCGGGCGTGCGAGAAGCGGTGCCACAGCTCGTCGTCCGACTTGCGGTCCAGACGCGGCAGACCCTTCCAGGTGTCCACCAGGGAACGCAGCCGCTCACCGGCGGCCCGCCACTGGTCGGACTGCGCCAGCTGCTCCGCCTCGGCGACCAGGTCCTCCTTGGCCTTGCGGGCCTCGTCGGACTGCTTGGCCCGCTGCGCCTTGCGCTCCTCACGCCGCGCCTCGACCGTCTCCACGAGCTTGTCGAGGCGGCCCCGCAGAGCACTCAGGTCGCCGACCGCGTGGTGCGCCTCGACCTGCTCCCGGAGGTGGTCGATGGCGGTCTGCGCGTCCTTCGCCGACAGGTCGGTGGTCTGCACTCGCTTCTCGAGGAGGCCGATCTCGACAACCAGGCCCTCGTACTTGCGCTCGAAGTAGGCAAGCGCCTCCTCAGGGGAGCCGGCCGCCCAGGAACCGACGACCTGCTCGCCATCGGCCGTACGCACGTACACGGTCCCCGTCTCGTCGACGCGGCCCCACGGGTCGCTGCTCACAGCGCCTCCTCCACATGATGCCTGCGGGGGGCCTGAAGCTCCCCCGGGCATCGTCCACAGTTTCGTCACGGCCAACATAGGCGACCAGCGGGTGACCTGTCCGCATCCAGCGCGACCGAAATTCCGCTGGCCGCCGCCTCGGCCGTCAGGACTTCGTGACCGTCGCCTTGTTGATCACGACCGTCGCGTTCGGAGCGCCGTCACCCTGGCCCGTGCTCTCGCCCGCGGCGGCGATCTTCTTCAGCACCTTCATGCCCGCCGCGTCGACGGTACCGAACGGTGTGTAGCTGGGCGGCAGCTGACTGTCCTGGTAGACCAGGAAGAACTGGCTGCCACCGGTGTGCTTCTGCCCGGTGTTCGCCATCGCGATCGTGCCCGCCGGGTAGACGTTGCCCTTGAGGCTTTTGTCCTTGAGGTTCTCGTCGGGAATCGTGTATCCCGGACCGCCGCTGCCCGTGCCCGTCGGGTCGCCGCACTGCAGCACGTAGATGCCGTTGGTGGTGAGCCGGTGGCACTTGGTGTGGTCGAAGTAGCCCTTGCCCGCGAGGAAGTCGAACGAGTTCGCGGTGTGCGGGGCCGCCGACGTCTTGAGCGCGATGCCGATGTCACCGCACGTCGTCGCCAGCTTCATCGTGTACTTCGCCGACGTGTCGATGGTCATCGCCGGCTCCTTCTTCCAGCTCAGCTTCTGCACGGAGCCCTTGGCGGCCTTCTCGCACGGGTCCGGAGCCTTGCTGGGGGTGGGGGCCGAGGCGCTGGGCGTGACGTCCGAACTGGCGTTGCTCGCCTTGTCGTCGTCGTTCTTCAGCACCCCGGTCGTGTACAGCGCGACACTGCCGATCACGACCACGCCGAGCACCGACGCGATCACGGAGTTGCGCATGCGTTCCTTGCGCCGCGCGCTGGTGCGCCGCTGCTGCTGCCGCAAGAACTTCTCCCGGGCGAGCTGACGCCGCCGCTGCTCCTGGCTGACCACCGGGTTCTCTCCTCATGCGTGTCGTGCCGTCGACCGGTACGCGTGCGTCCTGTGAGCCGACGGGTGCGTGTAGCCCCGTACCGTATATGGGTTCGCTGAGGAAACGGCAGCGCCGGTAGGCTTCGACAGCAGCTGAAGCGGCCTGTAATCGACACAACGAAGGACGATCGTGCTCATTGCCGGGTTCCCCGCCGGGGCCTGGGGGACGAACTGTTATCTCGTCGCCCCCGCCGCCGGTGAGGAGTGCGTGATCATCGACCCGGGCCACCAGGCCACCGACGGAGTCGAGGAAGCGCTGAAGAAGCATCGGCTCAAGCCCGTCGCCGTCGTCCTCACCCACGGCCACATCGACCACGTGGCCTCGGTCGTCCCGGTGTGCGGCGCGCACGACGTACCGGCGTGGATCCACCCCGAGGACCGGTACATGATGACCGACCCCGAGAAGGCGATCGGCCGTTCCATCGGCATGCCGCTCATGGGCGAGCTGACGGTGGGGGAGCCGGACGACGTCAAGGAGCTGGCCGACGGCGTCAAGCTGGAGCTGGCGGGTCTGGAGCTCTCCGTGGCGCACGCCCCGGGCCATACCAAGGGGTCGGTGACCTTCGGCCTGCCCGAGGCGGCGGACATCCCGCCCATCCTCTTCTCGGGCGACCTGCTGTTCGCCGGCTCCATCGGACGCACCGACTTCCCCGGTGGCTCCATGGACGACATGCTCGAGTCCCTGGCCCGCGTGGTCCTGCCGCTCGACGACTCCACCGTGGTGCTGCCCGGTCACAACGACTACACGACCATCGGCCAGGAGCGCGCCACCAACCCGTATCTGCGGCAGGTGGCCGCCGGCCCGGGAGCGGACGGAGGACCCTCCGCTCCCCGACGAGGAATGTGACGAGAGACTTCCCGTGAGCACCTTCAAGGCCCCCAAGGGCACGTACGACCTCATTCCGCCGGACTCCGCGAAGTACCTGGCGGTCCGCGAGGCCATCGCCGCGCCGCTGCGCAACTCCGGCTACGGCTACGTCGAGACGCCCGGCTTCGAGAACGTCGAGCTCTTCGCGCGCGGAGTCGGTGAGTCGACCGACATCGTGACCAAGGAGATGTACGCCTTCGAGACCAAGGGCGGCGACCGGCTGGCCCTGCGCCCCGAGGGCACGGCCTCCGTGCTGCGGGCCGCGCTGGAGGCCAACCTGCACAAGGCGGGCAACCTGCCGGTCAAGCTCTGGTACTCCGGCTCCTACTACCGCTACGAGCGCCCGCAGAAGGGCCGCTACAGGCACTTCTCGCAGGTCGGTGCGGAGGCCATCGGGGCCGAGGACCCGGCGCTGGACGCCGAGCTGATCATCCTGGCCGACCAGGCGTACCGCTCGCTCGGGCTCAGGAACTTCCGCATCCTGCTGAACTCGCTGGGCGACAAGGAGTGCCGGCCGGTGTACCGGGCCGCGCTTCAGGACTTCCTGCGCGGCCTGGACCTCGACGAGGACACCCTGCGCCGCTCCGAGATCAACCCGCTGCGCGTCCTGGACGACAAGCGGGAGTCGGTCCAGAAGCAGCTCGGGGACGCGCCGCTGCTGCGCGACTATCTGTGCGACGCGTGCAAGGCGTACCACGAGGAGGTGCGCGAGCTGATCAGCGCGGCGGGCGTGGCCTTCGAGGACGACCCGAAGCTGGTGCGCGGGCTGGACTACTACACCCGGACGACCTTCGAGTTCGTGCACGACGGTCTGGGCTCGCAGTCCGCCGTGGGCGGCGGCGGCCGCTACGACGGGCTGTCCGAGATGATCGGCGGGCCCGCGCTGCCGTCGGTGGGCTGGGCCCTCGGCGTCGACCGTACGGTGCTGGCCCTGGAGGCGGAGGGCGTCGAGCTCGACCTTCCCTCGGCGACCAGCGTCTTCGCGGTGCCGCTCGGGGAGGAGGCCCGGCGGGTGCTGTTCGCCAAGGTCACCGAGCTGCGGAAGGTCGGCATCGCGGCGGACTTCTCCTACGGTGCCAAGGGGCTGAAGGGCGCCATGAAGAACGCCAACCGCAGCGGGGCCCGGTACACGGTCGTCGCCGGTGAGCGTGACCTCGCCGACGGTGTCGTCCAGCTCAAGGACATGGAGAGCGGCGAGCAGACGGCCGTCGGCCTCAACGAGATCGTGGCCGAACTGGAGTCACGGCTGAGCTGAACCGGACGGGGCGGCGCGGGACCTTTCCCCGCCGCCCCTACGGGGGAGCGGGTGGGGTCAGTCGAGGAGGTTGTGGCGTAGGGCCGAGGTGACCGCCGCGGTTCGGTCGTCCACTCCCAGCTTGCCGAAGACGCGCAGCAGGTGGGTCTTGACCGTCGACTCGCCGATGAACAGCCGTCGGCCTATCTCGGCGTTGGTGCAGCCCTCGGCCACCAGGCGCAGTACCGCGGTCTCCCGGGCGGACAGGCGGGGGCGCTCCGGCTTGGCGCGGAGCTGGTCCACCAGGCGGGCCGCCACCGAGGGGGCCAGCACCGTTTCGCCGCGCGCGGCGGCG
Source organism: Streptomyces sp. NPDC046915 (assembly GCF_040644935.1). Lineage (NCBI taxonomy): Bacteria > Bacillati > Actinomycetota > Actinomycetes > Kitasatosporales > Streptomycetaceae > Streptomyces > Streptomyces sp. NPDC046915. The sequence continues at coordinate 344,408 of NZ_JBEYXB010000007.1, forward strand.
CGTACCGCGTCGGCCAGCCGGCCCCGGGGCAGGTCCTTGAGGAGATAGCCCGCGGCCCCGGCCTCGACCGCGCGCAGGATGTCGCGGTCCGTGTCGTACGTCGTCAGGACGATCACCCGGCAGGGCAGCCCGGCCTCGCTCATCCGCTCGATCGAGTCGACCCCGTCGCCGCCCGGCATCCGCAGGTCCATCAGCACGATGTCGGGCCGCAGCTCGGCCGCCAGCGCCTCCGCCTGCGGCCCGCTCGTGGCGTCGGCGACGACCTCCAGGTCGGGCTCGGCGCTGAGCATCGCGCGCAGGCCCTCCCGGACGACGGGGTGGTCGTCGGCCAGGACGATCCGGATCACGGGGCGTCACTCCTCATGGTGGCGGGGACGGGCAGGCGTACGGTCACCGTCGTCCCGTCGCCCGGCGCGCTGCGGACCGAGGCGGTCCCGCCCACCTCGGCGGCCCGGGCCCGCAGCCCGGCCAGACCGTACCCGGCGCGGACGGCGGCCGGGTCGAAGCCGTGTCCGTTGTCGTGGACGCAGAGGGTGAGCGCCGCGTCCGCGTATGTCAGTTCGATGGCGACCGCCGCCGACGCTCCCGCATGCCGGCGGGCGTTCGTCAGCGCCTCCTGGCAGGAGCGCAGGGCGACCACCTCGGGACCGGCCGGCAACGGTCGCACCGGACCGGTCACCTCCACGGTCACCCCGTGCCGGGCCGCGAGCCGGCGCAGCGCGTCGGGCAGCGAGGCGCCGTCGAGGTCGGCCGGCGCGCCCCCGGCCACGAGGGCCCGGGCCTCGGCGAGGTTCTGGCGGGCCGTGGCGTCCATCAGCGCGAGATGGCGGCGGGCCTGCGGGAGGTCGTCGTCCAGCTCGGCCTCGACCGCCTGGACGAGCATCAGCAGGCTGGTGAAGCCCTGCGCGAGGGTGTCGTGGATCTCGCGCGCCATCCGCTCCCGCTCGGCCAGCGCGCCGTGCGCCGCCGACAGCCGGGCGACCTCGTGGCGGCTGGCGTCCAGTTCCGCGATCAGCTCGGCCCGTTCCCAGCTCTGCTCGATGATGCGGATGATCCAGCTGCCGACCACCACCGAGAAGACGAGGGTGACCCCGGCGGACAGCGCGTTGGCGAACATGTCCCGGCCGTCCGGCCGCCACAGCAGCGCCCAGCCCGCCACCGGCACCAGGTTGATGACGGTCACCGCCACCAGCGCCCGCCGCATCCTGAGCGTCATGAAGCACTGGGGGACGAGCGCGAACGCCATCAGCCGCGTCTCGCCGACCAGGACCGCCGACGGCAGGAACAGCGCGATGGCCACACCGAGGTAGCGCAACGTCCTCCGTTCCTCCGGCGGGTCCTCCTGGACCAGCGTGCGGCCCACCACGGCGTACCAGGGCACCAGCGGGACGAGCAGCCCGGCGGCGACGGCGCGGACGGGCCACCCGGGATGCCTGGCGGCGAGCACGAAGGCGAGGGTGGCCAGCCAGGCGATCGCGAAGTACAGGTCCCAGAGCCGGATCGTGCGGTCCCAGGCGTGTACGTCGCGGGCCGCGTCCGGGTCGGTCATCCGGTGCGCCGGTCCCGCCAGCGGAAGGTCAGCAGACACAGCGCCAATCCTGCGGCGCACCAGGCGGTGAGCACCAGGGCGATCCGTCCGAACTCCCAGCTGCCCGCCTGCTCCAGGACCCGCGCGGAATCCGGCAGGAACACCCCCCGCAGCCCCTGGCACAGCCACTTCAGCGGGAACAGGGCGCCCACGTCCAGCATCCAGCCGGGGATCGTGGCGACGGAGATGTACACCCCGGAGATGAACTGGAGCACCAGGAACGGCAGCACCACGACGGAGCTCGCGCTCTGCGCGGACCGGGGTACCGAGCTGATCGCGATGCCGAGCAGCGCGCACGCGGTCAGCCCGAGCACGAAGATCCATCCGAAGTCCAGCCAGCGGCCCGCGTCCGACGGGAGGTCGACGCCGTACAGCGTGGTGCCGACGAGCAGCAGGATCACCGTCTCCACCACGCCGGTGAACAGAACGAGCCAGATCTTCCCGAGGAAGTACGCCGTCGGCGGCATCGGCGTGCCGCGCAGCCGGCGCAGCGCCTTCTGGTCCCGCTCCACGGCGATCGAGATGCCCAGCGACTGGAAGCTCGTCGACATGATCCCGGAGGCCATCATCGCGGGGACGTACAGCTGGGAGGCGGTGACACCGCTGCCGTGGACGTCGTCGTGGAAGATCGACGCGAACAGGAACAGGAAGACGACCGGGAAGGCGAAGGTGAACACCACCTGTTCGCGCTGCCGGAAGAACTGCTTGATCTCCAGCGCGCCGCGGCTGAGACCGAGGGACCAGGTCGTCATCGGGTTGCCTCCTGTCCGGTCAGCCGGAGGTAGACGTCCTCCAGCGTGGGGCGGCTCACCGCCAGGCCCGGGATCTCGCCGTCGAAGCGCTCCACGAGCGCCGCGACCGTCTTCGTCGGCGTGTCCGTGTGCTCCGCGCGCGCGGAGCCGTCGGGATCCGTCCAGGTCACCGTGGCGCCGGTGCCGTACCGTCCGCGCAGTTCGCCGGGCTCGCCCTCGGCGACGACCCGGCCGCGGGCGACCACCGCGAGCCGGTCCGCGAGGGCTTCGGCCTCCTCCAGGTAGTGCGTGGTGAGCACGATCGTCGTGCCCTCGTCGGCCAGCAGCCGGATCAGGTCCCAGAACTGCCGGCGGGCCGCCGGGTCGAAGCCGGTCGTCGGCTCGTCCAGGAGCAGCAGCTCGGGACCGCCGATCACGCCGAGCGCCACGTCGAGGCGGCGGCGCTGACCGCCCGAGAGGCCCTTGATCCGGCTGTCGGCCTTGGCCCCCAGCCCGACCAGGCCGATGACCTGCTCCGAGTCACGCGGGCGGGGGTAGTAGCGGGCGAAATGCCGTACCGTCTCGCGGACCGTCAACTCGGCGGGTGCCGATTCGTCCTGCCAGACGATTCCTACACGGGATCGCCACGCGCGCGTGGCGGTCGCCGGATCCGCCCCCAGGACCGAGACCTCGCCCGCGTCCCGGGTGCGGTTGCCCTGGAGGATCTCCACCGTCGTGCTCTTGCCCGCGCCGTTCGGCCCGAGCAGGCCGAACACCTCCCCGCGCCGGATGCCGAGATCGATGCCGTCCACCGCGGTCACGTCCCCGTACTGCTTGCGCAGCCCCCGTACGTGCACCGCGAAATCGTTCGCGTGTGCTGTCATGCCCTCGAGCTTCGGCCGGAACCGAACGCTCCGGGACGACCGTGCGTACCTCCTTATGTCCACCGAACGGTGGACAGAGGCCTGGGTGCGGCACAATGACCGTGCCCGAAGAAGGTCCAATCCTCAAGCGACGGATCGGCGTGATGAGCAAGACGACAGTCAAGGACGTCTCCACGGAGCCCGGGCCGGACGAGGCCGACGCCGTGCCGCGCACGGTGGGGGGCAGCCGTGCGTTCGCCCTGCTGCTGGTGATCACCGGCGCGGCCGGACTGCTCGCCGCGTGGGTCATCACGATCGACAAGTTCAAGATCCTCGAGGCCAAGGTCGCGGGCAAGACCTTCACCCCCGGTTGCAGCCTCAACCCGGTCGTCTCCTGCGGCAGCGTCATGGAGAGCAAGCAGGCCGCGGCCTTCGGGTTCCCCAACCCGATGCTCGGCCTGGTCTGCTACGGCATCGTCATCTGCGTCGGCATGAGCCTGCTCGCCCGGGCCCGCTTCCCGCGCTGGTACTGGCTCACCTTCAACTTCGGCACGCTCTTCGGCGTGGCCTTCTGCACCTGGTTGCAGTTCCAGTCGCTGTACCGGATCAACGCGCTGTGCCTGTGGTGTTCGCTGGCCTGGGTCGCCACGATCACGATGTTCTGGTACGTGACGTCGTTCAACATCCGCAACGACTTCCTGCCCGTCCCACGCTGGCTGAAGGGCTTCTTCGACGAGTTCACCTGGGTGATGCCGGTGCTGCACGTCGGCATCATCGGCATGCTGGTCCTGACCCGCTGGTGGGACTTCTGGACCAGCTGACAGCCCTGAGGGGATTGTCAGTGGGGTGACTTAGGGTTTCTTGCGTGGAACCCGACCTGTTCACCGCCGCAGCAGAAGAACGCCAGGAGAAGGACCCCGCCGCGAGTCCCCTGGCGGTGCGCATGCGCCCGCGCATCCTCGACGAGGTGGTGGGCCAGCAGCACCTGCTCAAGCCCGGCTCGCCCCTGCGCCGGCTGGTCGGCGAGGGCGCGGGCGGCCCCGCCGGACCGTCCTCGGTGATCCTCTGGGGGCCGCCCGGCACCGGCAAGACGACCCTGGCGTACGTCGTCTCCAAGGCCACCGACAAGCGCTTCGTGGAGCTGTCGGCCATCACCGCGGGCGTCAAGGAGGTCCGCGCGGTCATCGACGGCGCGCGCCGGGCCACCGGCGGCTTCGGCAAGGAGACCGTCCTCTTCCTGGACGAGATCCACCGCTTCAGCAAGGCCCAGCAGGACTCCCTGCTCCCCGCGGTCGAGAACCGCTGGGTGACCCTGATCGCGGCCACCACCGAGAACCCGTACTTCTCGGTGATCTCCCCGCTGCTGTCCCGCTCCCTCCTGCTCACCCTCGAACCCCTCACCGACGACGACCTGCGCGGCCTCGTCCGGCGGGCTCTGGCCGACGAGCGCGGCCTGGGGGGCGCCGTCACCCTCCCCGAGGACACCGAGGACCACCTGCTGCGCATCGCCGGCGGCGACGCCCGCCGCGCCCTGACCGCCCTGGAGGCCGCCGCGGGGGCCGCGCTCGACAAGGGCGAGACGGACCTCGCCCTGGCGACGCTGGAGGAGACGGTCGACCGGGCGGCGGTGAAGTACGACCGCGACGGCGACCAGCACTACGACGTCGCCAGCGCGCTCATCAAGTCCATCCGGGGATCGGACGTCGACGCCGCGCTGCACTACCTGGCCCGGATGATCGAGGCCGGCGAGGACCCCCGCTTCATCGCCCGCCGCCTGATGATCTCCGCCAGCGAGGACATCGGTCTGGCCGATCCGAACGCCCTGCCGATCGCGGTCGCGGCCGCCCAGGCCGTCGCCATGATCGGCTTCCCCGAGGCCGCCCTCACCCTCAGCCACGTCACCATCGCCCTCGCCCTGGCGCCCAAGTCCAACTCCGCGACCACCGCGATAGGCGCCGCCCTGGACGACGTGCGGGGGGGCCTGGCCGGCCCGGTGCCGGCGCACCTGCGGGACGGGCACTACAAGGGCGCGGCCAAACTCGGGCACGCGCAGGGGTACGTGTACCCGCACGACCTGCCCGAGGGCATCGCCCAGCAGCAGTACGCGCCGGACGCCATCAAGGAACGCGAGTACTACACGCCGGGCAGGCACGGCGCCGAGGCGAGGTACGCGGACGCCGTCGAGTGGACCCGCAAGCACCTCGGTCGCAAGCGGTCCTGAGCGCCCTGTAGACTGCCTCGAAGTGCTGAGTCCCGTGCCGTCAGAGCGGGACAGCCAGCCGGAGACCCGGTCCTTCGCGGACCGGCTCCAGGAGCGTCGCGCACCGTCGAACGGTGTCGCGGGCAGCCCACCACCACCCGATATCCCGGGTACGGTCGGTGGGCCACTCGCGTGCTGCACGTATGTGCCCAGACCAGGGGAGCGGCTGCCCGCCCCGTCCGTCAGGACGAGGGGGGTTTCCCCGGCTGCGGATGCGACCTCCCTCGACACTGACAAGCCGGAAATTCAGAAAAGAGACAGAGACAGTGGCGAACCAGTCCCGCCCCAAGGTCAAGAAGTCGCGTGCGCTCGGCATCGCGCTGACCCCGAAGGCCGTCAAGTACTTCGAGGCCCGCCCCTACCCGCCGGGTGAGCACGGCCGTGGCCGCAAGCAGAACTCGGACTACAAGGTCCGTCTGCTCGAGAAGCAGCGTCTGCGCGCTCAGTACGACATCTCCGAGCGCCAGCTGGTCCGCGCCTACGACCGTGCCTCCAAGGTTCAGGGCAAGACCGGTGAGGCCCTGATCGTCGAGCTCGAGCGCCGTCTCGACGCGCTGGTCCTGCGTTCGGGCATCGCCCGCACCATCTACCAGGCCCGTCAGATGGTCGTCCACGGCCACATCCAGGTCAACGGCCAGAAGGTGGACAAGCCCTCCTTCCGCGTGCGCCCGGACGACGTCATCCAGGTCCGTGACCGGTCCAAGGACAAGACGCTCTTCCAGATCGCCCGTGAGGGTGGCTTCGCCCCCGACGGCGAGACCCCCCGCTACCTCCAGGTGAACCTCCGCGCCCTGGCCTTCCGCCTGGACCGCGAGCCGAACCGCAAGGAAGTTCCGGTCATCTGCGACGAGCAGCTCGTCGTCGAGTACTACGCCCGCTGATCACCAGCCGGGTGTAGCACCTCAGCGTCAGCCCGCCGTCTCCCCGCCCTTCCGGGCGGGCGAGGCGGCGGGCTTTCGTGATTGTCCCGCCCCCGGGAGGTAATCCGGTACGGAGCGCCACCCCCGGCGCGATAGGCTCGGTGCACGACTTTCTCGATGTCCAGAGCACGTTTCAGGGAGCGGGTGCGCACAGTGTCCGGTGGAGAAGTGGCCGGAATCCTGGTGGCCGTCTTCTGGGCGATCCTGGTCTCCTTCCTCGCCGTCGCGCTGGCGAGGCTGGCCCAGACGCTCAAGGCGACCACCAAGCTCGTGGCGGACGTGACCGACCAGGCCGTCCCGCTGCTGGCCGACGCCTCCTCGGCGGTGCGCTCCGCGCAGACCCAGATCGACCGGGTCGACGCGATCGCCTCCGACGTCCAGGAGGTCACGTCGAACGCCTCCGCGCTCTCGACCACCGTCGCCTCCACCTTCGGCGGCCCCCTGGTGAAGGTCGCGGCCTTCGGCTACGGCGTGCGCCGGGCCCTGGGCGGCCGCAAGGAGGACGTGCCCGCGAAGTCGCCCCGGCGTACCGTGATCGTGGGCCGCACGGTTCCCGCCGCACGTCGCAAGCGGAAGTAAGGACTGAGACCGAGCGATGTTCCGCCGTACGTTCTGGTTCAGCACGGGTGTCGCCGCCGGTGTGTGGGCCACCACCAAGGTCAACCGCAAGCTGAAGCAGCTCACCCCCGAGAGCCTCGCCGCCAGCGCGGCGAACAAGGCACTCGAGACCGGCCAGCGCCTGAAGCACCGCGCGGTCGGCTTCGCGCTCGACGTCCGCGACAACATGGCGCAGCGGGAGGCCGAGCTGGGAGACGCACTGGGTATCGCCGCGGATCCCGAACTCCCCGCGCCCCGGCGGCACGCCGCCATCGAGAACGACCGCAGCAACCCGAAGTACGTCGAGAACACGACGTACTCGTACAACCGGAATGAGGACCACTGATGGAGTCGGCTGAGATTCGCCGCCGCTGGTTGAGCTTCTTCGAGGAGCGCGGTCACACCGTCGTCCCTTCGGCGTCGCTCATCGCGGACGACCCGACTCTGCTCCTCGTCCCGGCCGGCATGGTCCCCTTCAAGCCCTACTTCCTGGGTGAGGTCAAGCCGCCCTTCGCCCGCGCCACCAGCGTGCAGAAGTGCGTGCGCACGCCCGACATCGAAGAGGTCGGCAAGACCACACGCCACGGCACGTTCTTCCAGATGTGCGGCAACTTCTCCTTCGGCGACTACTTCAAGGAAGGCGCCATCAAGTACGCCTGGGAGCTGCTCACCAGCCCCCAGGACAAGGGCGGTTACGGCCTGGAGGCCGACCGTCTGTGGATCACCGTCTACAAGGACGACGACGAGGCCGAGCGCATCTGGCACGAGGTCGTCGGCGTGCCCAAGGAGCGCATCCAGCGCCTGGGCATGAAGGACAACTACTGGTCCATGGGCGTCCCCGGCCCCTGCGGCCCCTGCTCCGAGATCAACTACGACCGCGGCCCCGAGTTCGGCGTCGAGGGCGGCCCCGCCGTCAACGACGAGCGGTACGTGGAGATCTGGAACCTCGTCTTCATGCAGTACGAGCGGGGCGAGGGCATCGGCAAGGACAACTTCGAGATCCTCGGCGACCTGCCCAGCAAGAACATCGACACCGGCCTCGGCCTGGAGCGCCTCGCCATGATTCTGCAGGGCGTGCAGAACATGTACGAGATCGACACGTCCATGGCCGTCATCAAGAAGGCCACCGAGCTGACCGGCGTGGCCTACGGCGACGCCCACCACTCGGACGTCTCCCTGCGCGTGGTCACCGACCACATGCGCACCTCCGTGATGCTCATCGGCGACGGCGTCACCCCCGGCAACGAGGGCCGCGGTTACGTCCTGCGCCGCATCATGCGCCGCGCCATCCGCAACATGCGCCTCCTCGGTGCCACCGGTCCGGTCGTCCTCGACCTGATCGACACCGTGATCCGGATGATGGGCCAGCAGTACCCCGAGCTGGTCACCGACCGCGAGCGCATCGAGAAGGTGGCCGTCGCCGAGGAGAACGCCTTCCTCAAGACCCTCAAGGCCGGCACCAACATCCTCGACACCGCCGTCACGGAGACCAAGGCCTCCGGTGGCTCGGTCCTCGCCGGCGACAAGGCGTTCCTGCTCCACGACACCTGGGGCTTCCCGATCGACCTCACCCTCGAGATGGCCGCCGAGCAGGGCCTCTCCGTGGACGAGGACGGCTTCCGCCGTCTGATGAAGGAGCAGCGGGAGCGCGCCAAGGCCGACGCCCAGGCCAAGAAGACCGGCCACGCCGGCGCGGGCGCCTACCGCGAGATCGCCGACAAGACCGGTGAGACCGACTTCATCGGCTACACGGACACCGAGGGCGAGACCACCATCGTCGGCATCCTCGTCGACGGCGTCTCCTCCCCGGCCGCGACCGAGGGCGACGAGGTGGAGATCGTCCTGGACCGCACCCCGTTCTACGCCGAGGGCGGCGGCCAGATCGGCGACACCGGCCGCATCAAGGTCGACACCGGTGCCGTCATCGAGATCCGCGACTGCCAGAAGCCGGTGCCGGGCGTCTACGTCCACAAGGGCGTCGTCCAGGTCGGTGAGATCACCGTCGGCGCCAAGGCCCACGCCTCGATCGACGCCCGCCGCCGCACGGCCATCGCCCGCGCCCACTCGGCCACGCACCTCACCCACCAGGCCCTGCGCGACGCCCTCGGCCCGACGGCCGCCCAGGCCGGTTCCGAGAACCAGCCCGGCCGCTTCCGCTTCGACTTCGGATCGCCGTCCGCCGTTCCGACGGCCGTGATGACCGACGTCGAGCAGAAGATCAACGAGGTGCTCGCCCGCGACCTCGACGTCCGCGCCGACGTCATGGGCATCGACGAGGCCAAGAAGCAGGGCGCCATCGCCGAGTTCGGCGAGAAGTACGGCGAGCGCGTCCGCGTGGTGACCATCGGCGACTTCTCCAAGGAGCTGTGCGGCGGCACGCACGTGCACAACACCGCCCAGCTGGGCCTGGTGAAGCTGCTCGGCGAGTCCTCGATCGGCTCCGGTGTGCGCCGTATCGAGGCCCTGGTCGGCGTGGACGCCTACAACTTCCTCGCCCGTGAGCACACGGTCGTCGCCCAGCTCCAGGAGCTGATCAAGGGCCGGCCGGAGGAGCTCCCGGAGAAGGTCTCCGCCATGCTCGGCAAGCTGAAGGACGCCGAGAAGGAGATCGAGAAGTTCCGCGCCGAGAAGGTGCTCCAGGCCGCCGCCGGCCTGGTCGAGTCCGCCAAGGACATCCGCGGCATCGCCCTCGTCACCGGTCAGGTCCCGGACGGCACGACCCCCGACGACCTGCGCAAGCTGGTCCTCGACGTGCGCGGCCGCATCCAGGGCGGACGGGCCGCCGTGGTGGCCCTGTTCACGGTGAACAACGGCAAGCCGCTCACGGTCATCGCCACCAACGAGGCCGCCCGTGAACGCGGCCTCAAGGCCGGTGACCTGGTCCGCACGGCCGCCAAGACCCTCGGCGGCGGCGGTGGCGGCAAGCCGGACGTCGCCCAGGGCGGCGGCCAGAACCCGGCCGCCGTCGGCGAGGCCGTCGACGCGGTCGAGCGCCTCGTGGTGGAAACGGCCAAGTGAACGCCGGGAACCCCGAGAACACGGCAGGCGGTGAGGGCCGGGCCATGCGCCGAGGACGCCGACTCGCGATCGACGTCGGGGACGCCCGTATCGGGGTCGCTTCGTGCGACCCCGATGGGATCCTCGCCACACCGGTGGAGACCGTCCCCGGGCGGGACATCCCGGCCGCTCACCGCAGGCTGAGGCAACTCGTCGAGGAGTACGAGCCGATCGAGGTAGTCGTCGGTCTCCCTCGCTCCCTCAAGGGGGGCGAGGGCCCGGCCGCCGCCAAGGTGCGTCGCTTCGCCCAGGAAATGGCACGCATGATTCAGCCGGTGGGGGTCAGACTCGTGGACGAGCGGATGACGACCGTGACGGCCACTCAGGGGCTGCGCGCCTCCGGCGTGACGTCCAAGAAGGGCCGTTCCGTCATCGATCAGGCGGCCGCCGTGATCATTCTGCAACAGGCCTTGGAATCCGAACGGGTGTCAGGTAATACACCCGGCGAGGGCGTCGAAGTGGTCATCTGATCGCGATACGGTAACGTTCCGCGCGATGCGACGGTTTTCGAACAGCCGCCGCACAGCAAGAGGCGGAACGTCAGCGGGCCCCACGAGCCGCGCGACCGCCCGCCTCGCGGCTCTAGGGGATCGATGACTGAGTATGGCCGGGGCCAAGGCTCCGAACCGTGGCATCCGGAGGACCCGTTGTTCGGGGACGGCGGATGGGAAGGGCAGCAGCAGGCCCATGTGGGCCCGCAGTCTGCCTACGGCGGCCAGCCGCAGCACCCGCAGGAGCAGCAGCAGTACGGTGACTGGGGCCACAACCAGCAGGGCGGGTACGACCAGCAGCAGTACCAGTACCACGACGGGCAGGGTCACCAGCACTACGGCGCGCAGGGACAGCAGCAGTACGGTCAGCAGTACGCCGGTCATTCCCAGGAGCAGTACCACCAGGGCGGCGGCTGGGACGCCACCGGCACCCACGGACACGTGCCCTACGCCGCGGATCCGGGCGACCCCTACGGCCAGCAGCCGGTGGCGTACGGCGCGGAGCAGCCCGACTTCTACGGCACGCCCGACGCGTACCCCCCGCCGGAGCCCCCCGGCCAGCGGCGCCCCGAACCGGAAGCCGAGGCGGAGCCGGACGCGGAGACCGGCTGGGACCCCGGTCCCGACCAGGGCGAACACGCCTTCTTCGCCGGAGACGACCAGGACGACGAGGAAGACGACACCCCACAGGGCCGGCGCGCGGGCGGCAAGGGCTCCAAGAACGGGAAGGGCCCCAAGAAGAAGGGGCGCAACGGCTTCGCCTGCCTGGTGGTGTGCCTGGTGTTCGGCGGTGGCCTGGCCGGTGTCGGCTACTTCGGCTACCACTTCTACCAGGATCGTTTCGGCGCGGCGCCGGACTACGCGGGCTCCGGGAACGGCGAACAGGTCACGGTCGTCATCCCCAAGGGCGCCGGCGGCTACACGATCGGGCAGAAGCTGAAGGAAGCGGGCGTCGTCGAGAGTGTCGACGCGCTCGTCTCCGCGCTCGGCGCGAACCCCAATGGCAAGGGTATCCAGGACGGCGTCTACACGCTTCAGAAGCACATGTCGGCCGCGAGTGCGGTCGAACTGATGCTGAGCCCGAAGGGCCACAGCAACCTGGTCATCGCCGAGGGCGAGCGCAACGTACGGGTCTACGAGAAGATCGACGAGCGCCTCGGGGTGCCGAAGGGCTCCACCGCGAAGGTGGCGAAGAACGACTACCGCAAACTGGGCCTGCCCGACTGGGCGCTGAGCCACGCGAACCTCAAGGATCCGCTGGAAGGATTCCTCTATCCGTCCAGCTACGCGGCCGCGAAGGGGCAGAAGCCCGAGGCCGTCCTCAAGAGCATGGTCTCCCAGGCCAATCAGACGTACCAGGAGCTCGGCCTCGTGAAGAAGGCCAAGTCCCTGGGGCTCGACAGCCCCTGGCAGTTGCTGACGGTGGCAAGCCTCGTCCAGGCCGAGGGCACCAGCCATGACGACTTCCGCAAGATGGCCGAGGTCGTCTACAACCGCCTCGTACCCGGCAACCCGCAGACCAACGGCAGGCTCGAGTTCGACTCCACGTACAACTACGTGAAGAACCAGAGCAAGATCGACCTGTCGATCGCCGAGCTGCGCAATTACAACAATCCCTACAACACGTACTTCGTCAGGGGCCTGCCGCCGGGCCCCATCGACAACCCGGGCGAGGAAGCGCTCAGGGGCGCGCTCGACCCGACGCACGACGGCTGGTACTACTTCATCTCGATGGACGGCAAGACCAGCGAATTCACCAAGACGCTCGCGGAACACCAGAAGCTGGTCGACCAGTGGAACGCGTCGAGGAAGAAGGGCTGACGACGGGCGCCGTCCCTGAATCACGCGCGGGCTCAAGGACAGGTTCCCATGGCAACAAAGGTAGTTGGCGCCCGCCGGGCCGCCGTGCTCGGCAAGCCCATCGCCCACTCGCTCTCCCCGGTGCTGCACCGGGCGGCCTACGACGAACTCGGCCTCGCCGACTGGTCGTACGACCGTTTCGAGGTCGACGAGGCTGGACTGCCCGGCTTCTTCGACGGGCTCGGGCCCGAGTGGGCGGGGCTGTCGCTGACCATGCCGCTGAAGCGCGCGGTCATCCCACTGGTCGACGAGATCAGTGAGACGGCGGCCTCCGTGGACGCCGTCAACACCGTCGTCCTCACCGAGGACGGCCGCCGCCTCGGTGACAACACCGACATCCCGGGCATGGTCGCCGCCCTGCGCGAGCACGGCATCGAACAGGTCGGCTCCGCGGCCGTCCTCGGCGCGGGAGCCACCGCCTCCTCCGCCCTGGCCGCCCTGTCCCGGGTCTGCACCGGCGAGGTCGTCGCCTACGTCCGCAGCGAGGCACGCGCCGCCGAGATGCGCCACTGGGGCGAGCGGCTCGACGTCGAGGTCCGTACGGCCGACTGGTCGGACGCGGCCGAGGCGCTGCACGCCCCGCTGGTGATCGCCACCACCCCGGCGGGCACCACCGACGCGCTCGCCGCCGCGGTGCCGGAGCGGCCCACGACCCTGTTCGACGTGCTCTACGACCCCTGGCCCACCGAGCTCGCGGCACGCTGGTCCATGTTCGGCGGCGCCGTCGTCAGCGGCCTGGACCTCCTGGTGCACCAGGCGGTGCTCCAGGTGGAGCAGATGACCGGTCGCGCACCGGCTCCCCTGGAGGCCATGCGCCGGGCCGGGGAGAAGGCGCTCGCCGCACACTGACGTCCGCCGCCGCGTCCGTCTTCTGGACCGGGAGCCGGGCGAGGTCCCGGACGTGGGAGGATCGGGGGTGGCGGACCGGCGCCGCGCACCCGGTCACGCCGTTGCCGTACACGAGGACACGCGTACGCAGGGCAGTACCCGGGCGCGAGCACTGAGGAGCACCGTTGAGCAGGTTGCGCTGGCTGACCGCGGGGGAGTCCCACGGTCCCGCACTCGTCGCCACGCTGGAGGGTCTTCCCGCCGGCGTGCCGGTCACCACGGAGATGGTGGCGGACCACCTCGCGCGGCGGCGCCTCGGCTATGGGCGCGGTGCGCGCATGAAGTTCGAGCGGGACGAGGTCACCTTCCTGGGCGGCGTCCGGCACGGCCTCACCCTCGGCTCCCCGGTCGCGATCATGGTGGGCAACAGCGAGTGGCCCAAGTGGGAGCAGGTCATGGCGGCCGACCCGGTCGACCCCGAGGTGCTGGCGGGCCTGGCCCGCAACGCGCCGCTGACCCGGCCCCGGCCCGGCCACGCCGACCTCGCCGGCATGCAGAAGTACGGCTTCGACGAGGCCCGCCCGATCCTGGAGCGCGCCTCGGCCCGTGAGACGGCGGCCCGGGTGGCGCTGGGCGCGGTGGCCCGGTCGTACCTGAAGGAGACGGCCGGCATCGAGATCGTCAGCCACGTCGTGGAGCTGGCCTCGGCGAAGGCTCCGGCGGGCGTGTGCCCCACGCCGGCCGATGTGGAGAGGCTGGACGCCGACCCGGTGCGCTGCCTGGACGCGGACGCGTCGAAGGCGATGGTCGCGGAGATCGACCAGGCCCACAAGGACGGCGACACCCTCGGCGGCGTGGTCGAGGTGCTCGCCTACGGCGTCCCGGTCGGCCTGGGCTCGCACGTGCACTGGGACCGCAAGCTGGACGCCCGGCTGGCCGGCGCCCTCATGGGCATTCAGGCGATCAAGGGCGTCGAGATCGGCGACGGCTTCGAGCTGGCCCGGGTGCCCGGCTCCAAGGCGCACGACGAGATCGTCAGCACGCCCGAGGGCATCCGGCGCGTGTCCGGCCGCTCCGGCGGCACCGAGGGCGGCCTGACCACGGGTGAGCTGCTGCGGGTGCGGGCCGCGATGAAGCCGATCGCGACCGTGCCGCGCGCCCTCCAGACCGTGGACGTCACCACCGGCGAGGCGGCCCAGGCGCACCACCAGCGTTCCGACGTGTCCGCGGTCCCGGCGGCCGGCATCGTCGCCGAGGCGATGGTCGCGCTCGTCCTCGCGGACGCGGTCGCCGAGAAGTTCGGCGGCGACAGCGTGGCCGAGACCCGCCGCAACGTGCGCTCGTACCTCGACAACCTCGCGATCCGATGACCGGACCGTCGATCGTGCTGGTCGGTCCGATGGGCGTCGGCAAGTCCACGGTCGGGCTGCTGCTGGCCGAGCGGCTGGGCGTCGCCTACCGGGACACCGACGACGACATCGTGGCCGCCGAGGGCCGGACCATCGCCGAGATCTTCGTGGACGAGGGCGAGCCGGCCTTCCGCGCCGTCGAGAAGCGGGCGGTGCACCGGGCCCTCGCCGAGCACGACGGCGTGCTGGCGCTGGGCGGCGGCGCGATCCTCGACGAGGACACCCGCGGCCTGCTCGCCGGGCACCGCGTGGTCTACCTCTCGATGGACGTCGAGGAGGCGGTCAGGCGCACCGGGCTCAACGTGGCCCGTCCGCTGCTCGCCGTCAACCCGCGCAAGCAGTGGCGCGAGCTGATGGAGGCGCGGCGGCACCTGTACGAGGAGGTCGCCACGGCCGTCGTACCGACCGACGGCCGCACGCCCGAAGAGGTCACCCAAGCCGCCCTGGACGCACTGGAGTTGAAAGAAGCATGAGTGAGGCAGTGACGCGGATCCAGGTCGCCGGCACCGCGGGCACCGACCCGTACGAGGTGCTGGTGGGCCGTCAGCTCCTCGGTGAGCTGGCCGGGTTGGTCGGCGACCGGGTCAAGCGGGTCGCGGTGATCCACCCCGAGGCCCTCGCCGAGACCGGTGACGCCCTGCGCGCCGACCTCGCCGAGCAGGGCTACGAGGCCGTCGCGATCCAGGTGCCGAACGCCGAGGAGGCCAAGACCGCCGAGGTCGCCGCCTACTGCTGGAAGGCGCTCGGCCAGTCCGGGTTCACCCGCTCCGACGTCATCGTGGGCGTCGGCGGCGGTGCGACCACCGACCTGGCCGGGTTCGTGGCCGCGACCTGGCTGCGCGGCGTGCGCTGGATCGCCGTCCCGACCACCGTGCTGGCCATGGTGGACGCGGCGGTCGGCGGCAAGACCGGCATCAACACGGCCGAGGGCAAGAACCTGGTGGGTGCCTTCCACCCGCCGGCCGGTGTGCTGTGCGACCTGGCCGCGCTGGAGTCGCTGCCCGTCAACGACTACGTCTCCGGACTGGCCGAGATCATCAAGGCCGGCTTCATCGCCGACCCGGTGATCCTGGAGCTCATCGAGTCCGACCCCGAGGCCGCGCGCACCCCGGCCGGGCCGCACACGGCCGAGCTGATCGAGCGGTCGATCCGGGTGAAGGCGGAGGTCGTCTCCTCCGACCTCAAGGAGTCGGGCCTGCGGGAGATCCTCAACTACGGCCACACGCTCGGCCACGCGATCGAGAAGAACGAGCGCTACAAGTGGCGGCACGGCGCCGCGGTTTCGGTCGGCATGCACTTCGCCGCCGAACTCGGCCGTCTGGCGGGCCGGTTGGACGACGCGACCGCCGACCGCCACCGCACCGTCCTGGAATCGGTCGGGCTGCCGTTGCACTACCGCTACGACCAGTGGCCCAAGCTGCTCGAGGCGATGAAGGTCGACAAGAAGTCCCGCGGCGACCTGCTGCGCTTCATCGTGCTCGACGGCCTCGCCAAGCCGACCGTCCTGGAGGGACCGGACCCGGCGGTGCTGCTCGCCGCCTACGGCGAAGTGGGGCAGTAAGCGGCGGCGGGGTACGTCCTCACCTGCTCCTTCCGCCCGATTCACCTCGCGGGGCGGGCACTTCGCACCGCCCCCGGCCGTTTCACCAAACGACGGCCGGGGACGGTACCGTTCGGTAGGGAGCGGGGACAGCCCCGCTGCCGGCGTCAATTGCCTGTACGGACGAGACGGAGTGGCACCGGATGCAGCACGCAGTGGGGTCTGAGCTGCCGCCGCCCCACCAGCCGGGGCAGGGACCGGCCGCCGACTGGGCGCCGGCCGCACACCACCCGGGAGCACACCACCCGGGGGCCCACCAGGGTCCCGCGCCCGTGCCCCCGCCGCCCCCGGCGCCGGGCTTCAACGGCACCTCCGCGGGACCGGTGCCGCCCGCGCCCGCGCAGCCCCCGGCCCCGCAGCCCCAGGCCCCTCAGCCCCAGGCCCCTCAGCCCCAGGCCCCTCAGCCCCAGGCCCCTCAGCACCCGTCCGTGCAACCGGTCCCCGACACCACCGGCCATGTGCCGCTGCCCCCCGGCGGCCCGGTCGCCGTGCCCAGCCCGCCGCCCTCCACCGCCGCCCACGACCCGTCCGCCACGACCCTGGCCGTGCTGCTGATCGGCCCCGCCGGTGCCGGGAAGACGAGTGTCGCCAAGTACTGGGCGGACCACCGCCGGGTCCCCACCGCCCACATCAGCCTCGACGACGTCCGCGAATGGGTCCGCTCGGGCTTCGCCGACCCGCAGTCCGGCTGGAACGACAACTCCGAGGCCCAGTACCGCCTGGCCCGTCGCACCTGCGGCTTCGCCGCGCGGAACTTCCTGGCCAACGGCATCTCCTGCATCCTCGACGACGCCGTGTTCCCGGACCGCCCGGTCGTCGGCCTCGGCGGCTGGAAGCGGCACGTCGGCCCCGGTCTGCTGCCCGTCGTCCTCCTCCCGGGCCTGGACATCGTCCTGGAACGCAACGCCGAACGCACCGGCAACCGCCGCCTCACCGACGAGGAGGTGGCCCGCATCCACGGCCGCATGGCCGGCTGGTACGGCTCGGGCCTGCCGATCATCGACAATTCACAGCTGGACGTTCCGAGCACGGCCCGTGTCCTCGACGACGTGCTCGCGAGGGCCATCACCAGTCCGCCGAGCTGGTGATCACGGGCTGACCGGACCCCACTCGGCCCCCACAAACGGCGCGAATCGGTCAGAACTCCTACGCTCGTCTCATGTCAGAGGTGTACGCGACCCGCCGATCCCGGCTGAGGGATTGCTGCAACGCGGCCGGTACCGCGGCAGCGCTCATCTCCCGCCCCGCCAATGTGCGCTACCTGGCGGGCGCTGCCCCCCAGGACGCAGTTCTGCTCCTCGGCAGGCGCGAGGACCTCCTGGTCTGCGCCGCCCCGCCCGACGACCGCCCCGGCGAGGGGCGGCCGGACGAGAACCTGCGCGTGCAGACCCTGCCCTCACCCGGTGGCGACACCGCGGTCGCGGCGGCCGACCTCGCCGCGGCCCAGGGCGCCGACGTCCTCGCCGTGGAGGAGCACCATCTCACCGTGACGCGGTACAAAGCCGTGTCCTCGGTCGCACCCCGACTCCGCCTCGCCGACCTCGGCGTCGCGGTGGAACAGCTGAGGGTGGTGAAGGACGAGGAGGAGATCTCCTGCCTCCGCATCGGCGCCGAGATCGCCGACCAGGCCCTCGGCGAGCTGCTGGAGTCGATCCTGGTCGGCCGCACCGAACGGCACCTCGCCCTGGAGCTGGAGCGGCGCCTGGTCGACCACGGAGCGGACGGGCCCGCCTTCGCGACCTCCGTCGCCACCGGCCCGAACGCCGGCCGGCGCGGACACCGGCCCACCGACCGGCGGGTGGAGGAGGGCGACTTCCTGTCCGTCTGCCTGGGGGCCACCTACCGCGGATACCGCTGTGAGATCGGCCGGACGTTCGTCATCGGCACCTCGCCGGCCGACTGGCAGATCGAGCTGTACGACCTCGTCTTCGCAGCGCAGCGCGCCGGACGGGAGGCCCTGGCGCCCGGTGCGGCCTACCGCGACGTGGACCGCGCGGCACGCCAGGTGCTGGACTCCGCCGGGTACGCACAGGGCCTGCCGCCGCTCATCGGACACGGTGTGGGACTCGAAATCGACGAGGACCCGCAGTTGGCTCCCTCGGCCATGGGTAAACTGGACGCTTGCGTGCCGGTCACCGTCGAACCGGGGGTCCACCTCCCGGGCCGGGGCGGCGTCCGGATCGATGACACGCTCGTCGTGCGCCCCGAGGCGGACGGCGGACCCGAGCTACTCACCATCACGACCAAGGAGCTGCTCGCGCTCTAGCCTCGCGCTGTGCGCCTGCCCCAGGGTCGTACGTCAGTCCAGGAGATTCCGCAACCGTGGCTTCCACGAACGACCTCAAGAACGGCATGGTGCTCAAGCTCGAAGGCGGCCAGCTCTGGTCCGTCGTCGAGTTCCAGCACGTCAAGCCCGGCAAGGGCCCGGCCTTCGTGCGCACCAAGCTCAAGAACGTGCTCTCCGGCAAGGTCGTCGACAAGACCTTCAACGCCGGCGTCAAGGTCGAGACGGCCACTGTCGACAAGCGCGACATGCAGTTCTCGTACATGGACGGCGACTACTTCGTCTTCATGGACATGGAGACGTACGACCAGCTCCTGGTCGACCGCAAGGCCGTCGGCGACGCCGCCAACTTCCTCATCGAGGGCTTCACGGCCACCGTCGCGCAGCACGAGGGCGAGGTGCTCTTCGTCGAGCTCCCGGCCGCCGTCGAGCTCGTCATCCAGGAGACCGAGCCGGGCGTCCAGGGCGACCGCTCCACCGGCGGCACCAAGCCCGCGACCCTGGAGACCGGCCACCAGATCCAGGTCCCGCTCTTCATCACCACCGGTGAGAAGATCAAGGTCGACACCCGTACGAGCGACTACCTCGGCCGGGTGAACAGCTAACCGTGGCTGCCCGCAACACGGCCCGCAAGCGCGCCTTCCAGATCCTCTTCGAGGGCGACCAGCGCGGCGCCGACGTCCTGACGGTCCTCGCGGACTGGATCCGGCTCTCCCGGGAAGACCCCCGGCAGCCGCCGGTGAGCGAGTACACGATGCAGCTGATCGAGGGCTACGCCGAGCGTGCGAAGCGGATCGACGAGCTGCTCGCCCAGTACTCGGTCGGCTGGACGCTCGACCGGATGCCGGTCGTCGACCGGAACATCCTGCGCCTGGGCGCCTACGAGCTGATCTGGGTGGACGAGACCCCGGACGCCGTCGTCCTGGACGAGATGGTGCAGCTCGCGAAGGAGTTCTCCACGGACGAGTCGCCCTCGTTCGTCAACGGCCTGCTCGGCCGGCTCAAGGAGCTGAAGCCCTCGCTGCGCCGCGACGAGGCCTGAGAGAGGCACCGCGACACGAGAACGCCGGAGGGCTCGCAGCTTGGCTGCTGCGGGCCCTCCGGCGTTCTGCCTTGTGCACATATGGGCACACGTGCGGGCGGCACGTTTCTGCTGAGGCGCTGAGGGGCTCAGCTCTCCTCGTGGGTCGCCACGGCACGGCGCGCGTCCGCGTCCAGCACGCCCCAGCTGATCAGCTGCTCGGTGAGGACCGAGGGCGACTGGTCGTAGATGACGGCGAGTGTGCGCAGGTCGTCCTGCCGGATCGACAGCACCTTGCCGTTGTAGTCACCGCGCTGCGACTGGATGGTCGCGGCGTACCGCTGGAGCGGACCTGCCTTCTCGGCCGGCACCGTGGCCAGCCGCTCCAGGTCCAGGACCAGCTTCGGCGGCGGCTCGGCGGCGCCGCCCGGCGTGGTGCCGGGCAGCAGCTCCTGCACAGGAACGCCATAGAAATCGGCCAGCTCGGCAAGGCGCTGCACGGTCACGGCGCGGTCGCCGCGCTCGTAGGAACCGACCACCACGGCCTTCCAGCGACCCTGGGACTTCTCCTCGACACCGTGGAGGGAAAGGCCCTGCTGGGTGCGGATGGCCCGGAGCTTGGCCCCGAGCTGTTTGGCGTATTCGCTGGACATATAGCTCCCCGGACACTGTGTCGACGCGGCTGGCTGCGTTTCCATGCCGCGCGGCTGGTAACTCACTGTGAGGTTACGCAGAGTTACTCTTCTGCGTCAAGCCGAATGGTCCGCAGCGACTCTTCCGTGGTAGCGGCGACGCATTGCGCCAAGGGGGTGATCGGGGGCGTGCGAGGGACCTGCTACGGTGGATGGCGCAATTCCGACGTCCTTTAAGGTCCGTCCCGTGAGGCGGAGAAGGAGGTCCGTTTCGTATGGACAAGCAAGACAAGCAAGACAGGCGAGACAAGCCGGACGCGCAGGCGTCCGATGCGCGGCCCGTTCTCGAAGGCCCCGACATCGCGCGCGTGCTGACCCGCATCGCCCACGAGGTCGTCGAGCGCGCCAGGGGTGCCGACGACGTGGTGCTCCTCGGCATTCCGACCCGGGGCGTCTTCCTCGCCCAGCGGCTGGCCGCCAAGCTCGAGCAGATCACCGACCGCAAGGTGCCCGTGGGATCGCTCGACATCACCATGTACCGCGACGACCTGCGCCTGCATCCCCCGCGCGCGCTGGCCCGCACCGAGATCCCCGGTGACGGCATCGACGGCCGCCTGGTCGTCCTCGTCGACGACGTGCTCTTCTCCGGCCGCACCATCCGTGCCGCCCTCGACGCCCTGAACGACATCGGGCGCCCGCGCGCGGTGCAACTCGCGGTCCTCGTCGACCGCGGTCACCGCGAACTGCCCATCCGCGCCGACTACGTCGGCAAGAACCTCCCCACGTCGCTGCGGGAGACGGTCAAGGTCCAGCTCGCCGAGGAGGACGGTCGCGACACCGTGCTGCTCGGTGTGAAGCCGACCGCCCGGCAGTAGCACGCGCGCGTGCGGCCCCTCGGGCCGTACGTCCCCTCGCCGTGTCCCTGTCTGCCCGGAATCTCCCGAATCCGAACTGCCTTACGGAGCCTGACAGATGCAGCGTCATCTCATCTCGGCCGCCGACCTCACCCGCGACGACGCCGTCCTGATCCTCGACACCGCCGAGGAGATGGCCCGGGTCGCCGACCGGCCCATCAAGAAGCTGCCGACCCTGCGCGGCCGCACGGTCGTCAACCTCTTCTTCGAGGACTCCACCCGGACCCGGATCTCCTTCGAGGCCGCCGAGAAGCGCCTCTCCGCGGATGTGATCAACTTCACCGCCAAGGGATCGTCGGTGTCGAAGGGCGAGTCCCTGAAGGACACCGCCCAGACCCTCGAGGCCATGGGCGTCGACGCCGTCGTCATCCGCCACGGCGCCTCCGGAGCCCCCTACCGCCTGGCCACTTCCGGCTGGATCGACGCCGCCGTCATCAACGCCGGCGACGGCACCCACCAGCACCCCACCCAGGCCCTGCTGGACGCCTTCACCATGCGCCGCCGGCTGGTCGGCCGGGACGACGGGATCGGCCAGGACCTGTCCGGCAAGCGCATCACGCTCGTCGGCGACGTCCTGCACAGCCGGGTCGCCCGCTCCAACGTCGACCTGCTGCACACCCTCGGCGCCGAGGTCACCCTGGTCGCGCCGCCCACCCTGGTGCCGGTCGGCGTCGAGACCTGGCCGTGCGAGGTGTCGTACGACCTCGACAGCACGCTGCCGAAGTCCGACGCGGTGATGATGCTCCGCGTCCAGCGTGAGCGCATGAACGCGGCGTTCTTCCCCACCGAGCGTGAGTACTCCAGGCGCTACGGCCTCGACGGCGACCGCATGGCGCGGATGCCCGAGCACGCCATCGTGATGCACCCCGGCCCGATGGTCCGCGGCATGGAGATCACCGCGGAGGTCGCCGACTCCGAGCGCTGCACCGTCGTCGAGCAGGTCGCCAACGGCGTCTCCATCAGGATGGCCGTCCTGTACCTGCTGCTCGGCGGCAACGAACCCGCCGTCACCCACGCCCGCACCATCGAGGAGAAGTAACACCCATGAGCAAGATCCTTATCCGTGGTGCGAAGCTGCTCGGCGGCGAGCCGCAGGACGTGCTGATCGACGGCGAGGTCGTCGAGGCGGTCGGCACCGGGCTGTCCGCTGAGGGAGCGGAGGTCGTCGAGGCCGGCGGCAAGGTGCTCCTGCCGGGCCTGGTCGACCTGCACACCCACCTGCGCGAGCCGGGCCGAGAGGACTCCGAGACCGTCCTCACCGGCACCCGCGCGGCGGCCTCCGGCGGCTACACGGCCGTGTTCGCCATGGCCAACACCTTCCCGGTCGCCGACACCGCCGGCGTGGTCGAGCAGGTCTACCGGCTCGGGCAGGAGCACGGCTACTGCGACGTACAGCCCATCGGCGCCGTCACCGTCGGCCTGGAGGGCCGCAAGCTCGCCGAGCTGGGCGCGATGCACGAGTCGGCCGCCGGGGTCACCGTCTTCTCCGACGACGGCAAGTGCGTCGACGACGCCGTGATCATGCGCCGGGCGCTCGAGTACGTGAAGGCCTTCGGCGGCGTCGTCGCCCAGCACGCGCAGGAGCCGCGGCTGACCGAGGGCGCCCAGATGAACGAGGGCGTCGTCTCCGCCGAGCTGGGGCTCGGGGGCTGGCCGGCCGTCGCCGAGGAGTCGGTCATCGCCCGGGACGTGCTGCTCGCCGAGCACGTCGGCTCCCGCGTGCACATCTGCCACCTGTCGACCGCCGGATCCGTGGAGATCGTCCGCTGGGCGAAGTCCCGCGGCATCCAGGTCACCGCCGAGGTCACCCCGCATCACCTGCTCCTCACCGACGAGCTGGTGCGCAGCTACAACCCCGTCTACAAGGTCAACCCGCCGCTGCGCACCGAGCGGGACGTGCACGCCCTGCGCGAGGCGCTCGCCGACGGCACGATCGACATCGTCGCCACCGACCACGCCCCGCACCCGCACGAGGACAAGGACTGCGAGTGGGCCGCGGCCGCCATGGGCATGGTCGGTCTGGAGACCGCGCTGTCGGTGGTGCAGGAGACCATGGTGGACACGGGCCTGCTGGACTGGGCCGGCGTCGCCGACCGGATGTCCGTCAAGCCCGCTCGGATCGGACAGGCCAGGGGCCACGGCCGGCCCGTCTCGGCAGGTGAGCCCGCCAACCTCACCCTCGTCGACACGGCCTACCGTGGCCTGGTGGACCCCGCGGGCTTCGCCTCGCGCAGCCGCAACACCCCGTACGAGGGACGCGAGCTGCCGGGCCGTGTCACCCACACGTGGCTGCGGGGCAAGGCCACGCTCGTCGACGGGAAGCTCACGTGACACCTGCAACTTGGCTCGCGGCCGGACTCGCGACCGGACTGGCCGCCGACAAGAAATCGGCCGATGTGACCGACTGGGCCGCCCGCATCGGCTGGCTCGTCGGACTCGCCCTCTTCGTCGCGCTCGTCTACTGGCTGATGCGCGAGGGCTGGAAGTGGCGCGGCACCCTCCAGGGCGACCTCCCGGAGCTCCCCACCTCGCCGGACGACCCCGGCCCGGTGAAACTGAGCATGACCGGCCGCTACCACGGCTCCACCACCGCCGGTCAGTGGCTGGACCGCATCGTGGCGCACGGCCTGGGCACCCGCAGCCGGGCCGAGCTCACCCTGACGGACGCGGGCCTGGACGTCGTACGCCCCGGGGCGGCCGACTTCTTCGTCCCCACCGCCGCGCTGCGCGAGGCCCGGCTCGACAAGGGCATCGCCGGCAAGGTCCTCACCGAGGGCGGGCTGCTGATCGTCACCTGGCAGCACGGCGACCGGCTGATCGACTCGGGGTTCCGCTCGGACCGCGCTGCCGAGCAGCATGAGTGGGTCACCGCCATCAATTCCATGATCAAGACAACCAGCACGGAAGGCGCCGAACGATGACGACCTCCACCAGGGGAACCGCCTCCCAGAGGCACAAGGCGGCTCCCGCCGTACTCGTCCTGGAGGACGGCCGGATCTTCCGCGGCCGGGCCTACGGGGCCGTGGGGGCGACCTTCGGCGAGGCCGTGTTCTCCACCGGCATGACCGGCTACCAGGAGACCCTCACCGACCCCTCCTACCACCGCCAGGTCGTGGTGATGACCGCCCCGCACGTCGGCAACACCGGCGTCAACGACGAGGACCCCGAGTCCAAGCGCATCTGGGTGGCCGGGTACGTCGTGCGCGACCCCGCGCGCGTGCCGTCCAACTGGCGCTCGAGGCGCTCCCTGGACGAGGAACTCGCCGCGCAGGGCGTCGTCGGCATCTCCGGCATCGACACCCGCGCCCTCACCCGCCACCTGCGCGAGCGCGGCGCCATGCGCGTCGGCATCTTCTCCGGCAACGCCCTGCCCGACGAGGGCACCATGCTCGCCGAGGTCCGCCAGGCCCCCGAGATGAAGGGCGCCGACCTCTCCGCCGAGGTCGCCACCAAGGAGGCGTACGTCGTCCCCGCGGTCGGTGAGAAGAAGTTCACCGTCGCCGCCGTCGACCTCGGCATCAAGGGCATGACCCCGCACCGCATGGCCGAGCGCGGCATCGAGGTGCACGTGCTCCCGGCCACGGCCACCGTCGAGGACATCTACGCCGTCAACCCCGACGGAGTCTTCTTTTCCAACGGACCTGGTGACCCGGCCACCGCCGACCACGCCGTCTCCGTCATGCAGGGCGTGCTGGAGCGCAGGACCCCCCTCTTCGGCATCTGCTTCGGCAACCAGATCCTCGGCCGCGCCCTCGGCTTCGGCACCTACAAGCTGAAGTACGGCCACCGCGGCATCAACCAGCCCGTGCAGGACCGTACGACCGGCAAGGTCGAGGTCACCGCGCACAACCACGGCTTCGCCGTCGACGCCCCGCTCGACCAGGTGTCCGACACCCCCTACGGCCGCGCCGAGGTCTCCCACGTCTGTCTGAACGACAACGTGGTGGAGGGCCTCCAGCTCCTCGACCGTCCGGCCTTCAGCGTCCAGTACCACCCCGAGGCGGCGGCCGGCCCGCACGACGCCGCCTACCTGTTCGACCGCTTCACGTCTTTGATGAGCACAGTCATGGAGGGCCAGCGTGCCTAAGCGCACCGATATCCAGTCCGTCCTGGTCATCGGCTCCGGCCCGATCGTCATCGGCCAGGCCGCCGAGTTCGACTACTCCGGCACCCAGGCGTGCCGCGTCCTGAAGGCCGAGGGTCTGAGGGTCGTACTGGTCAACTCCAACCCGGCGACGATCATGACCGACCCGGAGATCGCCGACGCCACCTACGTCGAGCCGATCACCCCGGAGTTCGTCGAGAAGATCATCGCCAAGGAGCGGCCCGACGCGCTGCTGCCCACCCTGGGCGGCCAGACGGCCCTGAACACGGCGATCTCGCTGCACGAGGCCGGGACGCTCGAGAAGTACGGCGTCGAGCTGATCGGCGCCAACGTCGAGGCGATCAACAAGGGCGAGGACCGCGACCTCTTCAAGAACGTCGTCGAGGCCGTGCGCGGGAAGATCGGGCACGGCGAGTCCGCCCGCTCGGTCATCTGCCACTCCATGGACGACGTCCTGGCAGGCGTCGACACGCTCGGCGGCTATCCCGTCGTCGTCCGCCCCTCCTTCACCATGGGCGGCGCCGGGTCCGGCTTCGCGCACGACGAGGACGAGCTGCGCCGCATCGCCGGGCAGGGCCTCACGCTCTCCCCGACCACCGAGGTGCTCCTGGAGGAGTCCATCCTCGGCTGGAAGGAGTACGAGCTGGAGCTGATGCGCGACAAGCACGACAACGTCGTGGTCGTCTGCTCCATCGAGAACTTCGACCCCATGGGCGTGCACACCGGCGACTCGATCACCGTCGCGCCCGCGATGACGCTGACCGACCGCGAGTACCAGATCCTGCGCGACATCGGCATCGCCGTCATCCGCGAGGTCGGCGTCGACACCGGCGGCTGCAACATCCAGTTCGCGGTGAACCCCGAGGACGGCCGGGTGATCGTCATCGAGATGAACCCGCGCGTGTCCCGCTCCTCGGCCCTCGCGTCCAAGGCGACCGGCTTCCCGATCGCCAAGATCGCCGCCAAGCTCGCCGTCGGCTACACCCTCGACGAGATCCCGAACGACATCACCCGGGAGACCCCGGCGTCCTTCGAGCCGACCCTCGACTACGTGGTCGTCAAGGCGCCGCGGTTCGCCTTCGAGAAGTTCCCGCAGGCCGACTCCACGCTGACCACCACCATGAAGTCGGTCGGCGAGGCCATGGCCATCGGCCGCAACTTCACCGAGGCCTTCCAGAAGGCGCTGCGCTCGCTGGAGAGGAAGGGCAGCCAGTTCGCCTTCACCGGCGAGACCGGCGACAAGACCGCCCTGCTGGCTCAGGCCGTGCGCCCCACCGACGGCCGCATCAACACCGTCATGCAGGCCATCCGCGCGGGTGCCACCCCCGAGGAGGTCTTCGAGGCCACGAAGATCGACCCGTGGTTCGTCGACCAGCTCTTCCTCCTCAAGGAGATCGCCGACGAGCTGGCCGAGGCGCCCGAGCTCACCGCCGAGCTCCTCGCCGAGGCCAAGCGGCACGGCTTCTCCGACCAGCAGATCGCCGAGATCCGCGGGCTGCGCGAGGACGTCGTCCGCGAGGTCCGGCACGCGCTGGGCATCCGCCCGGTCTACAAGACCGTCGACACCTGCGCCGCCGAGTTCGCCGCGAGGACGCCGTACTTCTACTCCTCCTACGACGAGGAGACCGAGGTCGCGCCGCGTGAGAAGGCCGCGGTCATCATCCTGGGCTCCGGCCCGAACCGCATCGGCCAGGGCATCGAGTTCGACTACTCCTGCGTGCACGCCTCCTTCGCGCTGCACGACGCCGGGTACGAGACTGTGATGGTCAACTGCAACCCGGAGACCGTCTCCACGGACTACGACACCTCCGACCGCCTGTACTTCGAGCCGCTCACGCTCGAGGACGTGCTGGAGATCGTGCACGCCGAGCAGCAGGCCGGTCCGGTCGCGGGCGTCGTCGTGCAGCTGGGCGGCCAGACCCCGCTGGGGCTGTCGCAGGCCCTGAAGGACAACGGCGTGCCCATCGTGGGCACCTCCCCGGAGGCCATCCACGCCGCCGAGGACCGCGGTGCCTTCGGCCGGGTCCTGGCGGAGGCCGGCCTGCCCGCGCCCAAGCACGGCACGGCCACCACCTTCGACGAGGCCAAGGCCATCGCCGACGAGATCGGCTACCCGGTCCTGGTCCGGCCCTCGTACGTGCTCGGCGGGCGCGGCATGGAGATCGTCTACGAGGAGACCCGGCTGGCCACCTACATCGCCGAGTCGACCGAGATCAGCCCCTCCCGGCCGGTGCTGGTCGACCGGTTCCTCGACGACGCCATCGAGATCGACGTCGACGCCCTGTACGACGGCGAGGAGCTGTACCTCGGCGGTGTCATGGAGCACATCGAGGAGGCCGGGATCCACTCCGGCGACTCGGCGTGCGCCCTGCCCCCGATCACGCTGGGCGGCTTCGACATCAAGCGGCTACGTGCCTCGACCGAGGCCATCGCGCGCGGGGTGGGCGTCCGCGGCCTGATCAACATCCAGTTCGCGATGGCGGGCGACATCCTCTACGTCCTGGAGGCCAACCCGCGCGCGTCCCGCACGGTCCCCTTCACCTCGAAGGCGACCGCGGTGCCGCTGGCCAAGGCCGCCGCCCGGATCTCGCTGGGCGCGACCGTCGCCGAGCTGCGCGAGGAAGGCCTGCTGCCGAGGCACGGCGACGGCGGCGAACTGCCCCTGGACGCGCCGATCTCCGTCAAGGAGGCGGTCATGCCGTGGTCCCGCTTCCGCGACATCCAGGGCCGGGGCGTCGACACGGTCCTCGGCCCGGAGATGCGCTCCACCGGCGAGGTCATGGGCATCGACTCCGTCTTCGGCACCGCGTACGCCAAGTCGCAGGCCGGGGCGTACGGCCCGCTGCCCACCAAGGGCCGCGCCTTCATCTCGGTCGCCAACCGCGACAAGCGCTCGATGATCTTCCCGGCGCGCGAGCTGGTCGCGCACGGCTTCGAGCTGCTCGCCACCTCCGGCACGGCCGAGGTCCTCAAGCGCAACGGCATCAACGCCACGATCGTGCGCAAGCAGTCCGAGGGCACCGGCCCGAACGGCGAGCGGACCATCGTCCAGCTCATCCACGACGGCGAGGTCGACCTCATCGTCAACACCCCGTACGGCACCGGTGGCCGCCTCGACGGCTACGAGATCCGTACGGCGGCCGTGGCCCGGTCCGTGCCCTGCCTGACGACGGTCCAGGCGCTCGCCGCGGCGGTCCAGGGCATCGACGCCCTGAACCGCGGTGACGTGGGCGTCCGATCGCTCCAGGAACACGCGGAACACCTGACCGCGGCCCGCGACTAGCAGCCGACGAGGGGGACACCGGGAACGGTGTCCCCCTCGTCATGAGGCCTCACGAGGACATCTGGACATGTACAAGCTCTTCTTCCGTCTGGTCTTCAAACGGATGGACCCCGAGAAGGCCCACCACCTCGCCTTCCGGTGGATCCGGCTCGCCGTCCGCATCCCGGTGCTGCGCACCTTCGTCGCCGCGGCCCTCGCGCCCCGCTACGAGGAGCTGCGCACCGAGGCCTTCGGGCTGCGCATGCACGGCCCCTTCGGGCTCGCCGCCGGCTTCGACAAGAACGCGGTCGCCATCGACGGCATGTCGATGCTCGGTTTCGACCACGTCGAGATCGGCACCGTCACCGGCGAGCCGCAGCCCGGCAACCCCAGGAAGCGGCTGTTCCGGCTCGTCGCGGACCGTGCGCTGATCAACCGTATGGGCTTCAACAACGACGGCTCGCTGGCGGTCGCCGCCCGCCTCGCCACCCGTGAACCCGTCTTCAGGACGGTCGTGGGCGTGAACATCGGCAAGACCAAGGTGGTCCCGGAGGCCGAGGCGGTCGGCGACTACGTGAAGTCGGCCGAGCGGCTGGCCCCGTACGCGGACTACCTGGTGGTCAACGTCTCCTCCCCGAACACGCCCGGACTGCGCAACCTCCAGGCCACCGAGGCGCTGCGGCCGCTGCTGAGCGCCGTGCGCGAGGCCGCCGACCGGGTCGTGCCGGGGCGCCGTGTGCCGCTGCTGGTGAAGATCGCGCCGGACCTCGCCGACGAGGACGTCGACGCGGTCGCCGACCTGGCCGCCGAACTCGGTCTGGACGGGATCATCGCCACGAACACCACCATCGCGCGCGAGGGGCTCGGTCTGACATCCCAACCCTCTCTGGTGAAGGAGGCCGGCGGGCTGTCGGGTGCGCCTTTGAAGGCACGCTCCCTGGAGGTGCTGCGCCGCCTGTACGCGCGCGTGGGCGACCGCATCACCCTGGTGGGCGTCGGGGGCGTCGAGGACGCCGAGGACGCCTGGCAGCGCATCCTGGCGGGCGCCACGCTCGTCCAGGGCTACAGCGCCTTCATCTACGAGGGGCCCTTCTGGGGCCGAGCGATCCACAAGGGACTGGCGGCCCGCCTGCGCACCAGCCCGTACGCCACCCTCGCCGACGCGGTCGGCGCCGACGTGAGGAAGCCCGCATGACGTCCCACGAGCCCTTCGGCGCCCGTCTGCGCCGCGCGATGGACGAGCGCGGCCCGCTGTGCGTCGGGATCGACCCGCACGCCTCCCTGCTCGCCGAGTGGGGCCTGAACGACGACGTCGCCGGGCTCGAGCGGTTCAGCCGCACCGTCGTCGAGGCGGTGGCCGACCGGGTCGCCGTCCTGAAGCCGCAGAGCGCCTTCTTCGAGCGCTTCGGCTCGCGCGGCATCGCCGTCCTGGAAGCGTCGGTGCGGGAGGCGCGCGAGGCCGGCGCCCTGGTGGTGATGGACGCCAAGCGCGGCGACATCGGCTCGACCATGGCCGGGTACGCCGAGGCGTTCCTGCACAAGGACGCCCCGCTGTTCTCGGACGCCCTGACCGTCTCGCCCTACCTCGGCTACGGCTCCCTGAGCCCGGCCGTGGCGCTGGCCCGGGAGAGCGGCACGGGCCTGTTCGTGCTGGCGCTCACCTCCAACCCCGAGGGGCACGAGGTGCAGCACGCGGTCCGCGCGGACGGGCGCAACGTCGGCGCGACGATGCTGGCCCACCTGGCGGCGGAGAACGCGGGGGAGGAGCCGCTGGGGTCCTTCGGCGCGGTCGTGGGCGCCACGCTGGGCGACCTGTCGTCGTACGACCTCGACGTCAACGGCCCGCTGCTCGCCCCCGGCGTCGGGGCCCAGGGGGCGACGCCCGCCGATCTTCCCCGGGTGTTCGGGCCGGCGGTGCGCAACGTCGTTCCGAACGTCAGCCGGGGTGTTCTGCGTCACGGTCCCGAGGTCGGCGCGCTGCGCGCGGCCGCGGGGCGGTTCGCGCAGGAGATCCGGGCCGCCGTGACGGGCGCCTGAGACCGTGCGGGGTCCGTGCGGAGCCCTTGCGGAGTCCTCCGATGAGTGCTCCGGCGGGGGCTTCGGGGACGACTTGAGTGTGAATACATCCTCAAATCGAGGGCATTATGTCTGAAATGTCCGGCCTGGCGGAGGCTGACCAGGACTTTTCCGCTGTTCTCGCTGACTCTGGCGGACTTGCCCGCTAGTCTCCGAGCAGAGTGAACGGGCAAGCGTGTTGCTCGTAGCTCCCCAGGTGTGGGGCGACTAGGTTCCTCACCGGTCCGTATCCGACAGTTCGACATCCGAGGTGACGTAGGCGTGGCTCTTCCGCCCCTTACCCCTGAACAGCGCGCAGCCGCGCTCGAAAAGGCCGCCGCGGCTCGCCGGGAGCGGGCCGAGGTCAAGAATCGACTCAAGCACTCCGGCGCCTCTCTTCACGAGGTCATCAAGCAGGGCCAGGAGAACGACGTCATCGGCAAGATGAAGGTCTCCGCCCTGCTCGAGTCCCTCCCGGGCGTGGGCAAGGTCCGCGCCAAGCAGATCATGGAGCGACTCGGGATCTCCGAGAGCCGCCGCGTGCGTGGCCTCGGTTCCAACCAGATCGCCTCTCTGGAGCGCGAGTTCGGGAGCACCGGCTCCTGAGTCCCGGGCATACCGGGATTGCTGGAATAATCGCTGCATGAGTGAACGTCCGCGGCTGACCGTGCTCTCCGGCCCCTCCGGGGTCGGTAAGAGCACGGTCGTCGCCCATATGCGCAAGGAACACCCCGAGGTCTGGCTCTCGGTGTCGGCGACCACCCGTAAGCCGCGCCCAGGCGAGAAGCACGGTGTCCACTACTTCTTCGTCACGGACGACGAGATGGACAAGCTGATCGCCAACGGCGAGCTGCTGGAGTGGGCCGAATTCGCCGGCAACCGCTACGGCACGCCCCGCCAGGCCGTGCTGGAGCACCTGGAGGACGGCGTGCCGGTCCTCCTGGAGATCGACCTCCAGGGTGCCCGGCAGGTCCGCGAGTCTATGTCCGAGGCGCAGCTGGTGTTCCTGGCTCCCCCCTCCTGGGAGGAGCTCGTGCGCAGACTCACCGGCCGGGGCACCGAGCCGCCCGAGGTGATCGAGCGTCGCCTGGAGGCGGCCAAGATCGAGCTGGCGGCCGAGCCGGAGTTCGACGAGACCCTGGTCAACACCTCCGTCAAGGATGTGGCGCGCGAGCTGCTAGCCTTGATGGACGTTGTGTGATCGTGAAGATCACCATCAACTGATTCTTTTCCCATCCATCGGAAGGTAGAGCGTGTCCTCTTCCATCACCGCGCCCGAGGGCATCATCAACCCGCCGATCGACGAGCTCCTCGAGGCCACCGACTCGAAGTACAGCCTCGTGATCTACGCGGCCAAGCGGGCCCGTCAGATCAACGCGTACTACTCGCAGCTCGGCGAGGGCCTCCTCGAGTACGTCGGTCCGCTCGTGGACACCCACGTCCACGAGAAGCCGCTCTCCATCGCCCTGCGCGAGATCAACGCGGGTCTGCTGACCTCCGAGGCCATTGAGGGCCCGGCCCAGTAGTACTTTCACATTGCAGGTGGTTTTTCCACAGGCCCGGCAGGTCGACTGCCGGGCCTGTGGTGTGTGATGGTCCCGTACGTTGCCGAGCCGGGGAGAGACGGTGGACAAGCCGAAGGTCGTTCTGGGGGTCAGCGGCGGCATCGCCGCCTACAAGGCGTGCGAGCTGCTGCGCAGGCTGACCGAGTCCGGGCATGACGTCCGCGTGGTCCCCACCGCCTCCGCACTGCACTTCGTCGGCGCCGCCACCTGGTCCGCGCTCTCCGGCAACCCCGTCTCGACCGAGGTCTGGGACGACGTCCACGAGGTGCCGCACGTCCGCATCGGCCAGCGGGCCGACCTGGTGGTCGTCGCCCCCGCCACCGCCGACATGCTCGCCAAGGCCGCCCACGGCCTCGCCGACGACCTGCTGACGAACACGCTGCTCACCGCCCGCTGTCCGGTCGTCTTCGCCCCCGCCATGCACACCGAGATGTGGGAGCACCCGGCGACGCGGGAGAACGTGGCGACGCTGCGTCGCCGGGGCGCCGTCGTCGTCGAACCGGCGGTGGGCCGCCTGACCGGCGTCGACACGGGCAAGGGACGGCTGCCCGACCCCGCCGAGATATTCGAGGTCTGCCGCCGGGTCCTCGCCCGCGGGGTGAGGGAGCCGGATCTCGCCGGCCGGCACGTCGTCGTCAGCGCCGGCGGCACCCGTGAGCCCCTCGATCCGGTCCGCTTCCTCGGCAACCGCTCCTCCGGCAAGCAGGGCTACGCCCTCGCCCGTACGGCCGCCGCGCGGGGCGCCCGGGTGACGCTGGTCGCGGCGAACACCGGCCTGCCGGACCCGGCCGGCGTGGACGTCGTCCCCGTGGGCACGGCCGTCCAGCTGCGTGAGGCGGTGCTGAAGGCGGCCGCCGACGCCGACGCCGTGGTCATGGCCGCCGCAGTGGCCGACTTCCGTCCCGCGACCTACGCGGCCGGGAAGATCAAGAAGAAGGACGACCAGGACCCCGAGCCGATCACCCTCCTGCGGAATCCGGACATCCTGGCGGAGATTTCGGCCGAACGTCCCCGGCCCGGCCAGGTGGTCGTCGGCTTCGCCGCCGAGACGGACGACGTCCTCGCCAACGGCCGGAAGAAGCTGGTGCGCAAGGGCTGCGACTTCCTCGTGGTGAACGAGGTGGGGGAGCGGAAGACCTTCGGTTCCGAGGAGAACGAGGCGGTCGTACTGGGTGCCGACGGCAGCGAGACACCCGTCTCGCACGGTCCCAAGGAGGCCCTCGCCGAGATCGTCTGGGACCTCGTGAGCGGGCGGCTGGGCTGATCGTCAGGGGCTCTGCTTCCGCCGTTCGGCGGCACCGTCAAAGATGACATTGTCGCGTGGCGGCCCTGGCCAAGGCCGCCGCGCATTGGGCAGAATGCCCGTGCCGCAGGTCACAGGGCTCCCGAGAGGCGAGACAGGTGACCCGTCGGCGGAGTGCGACCGATAAGCTGTTTCTCGGACGATGCCGGGCGCAGCCCCCCGCGTCGTCCGCCAATGATCAGACAGCAGCCGCTGCAACCCCAGGGAGCGTTGTGTCCCGTCGCCTGTTCACCTCGGAGTCCGTGACCGAAGGTCACCCCGACAAGATCGCTGACCAGATCAGCGACACCATTCTCGACGCGCTTCTGCGAGAGGACCCGACCTCCCGGGTCGCCGTGGAGACGCTGATCACGACCGGTCTGGTGCACGTGGCCGGCGAGGTCACCACCAAGACCTACGCGGACATCGCGACCCTGGTCCGCAACAAGATCCTCGAGATCGGTTACGACTCCTCGAAGAAGGGCTTCGACGGCGCCTCCTGCGGCGTGTCCGTCTCGATCGGCGCGCAGTCCCCGGACATCGCGCAGGGCGTGGACACGGCCTACGAGTCCAGGGTCGAGGGCGACGAGGACGAGCTCGACAAGCAGGGCGCCGGCGACCAGGGCCTGATGTTCGGCTACGCGTCCGACGAGACGCCCACCCTGATGCCGCTGCCGATCTTCCTGGCGCACCGTCTGTCGAAGCGCCTGTCGGACGTCCGCAAGAACGGCACCATCCCCTACCTGCGCCCCGACGGCAAGACGCAGGTCACCATCGAGTACGACGGTGACAAGGCCGTCCGCCTCGACACGGTCGTCGTCTCCTCGCAGCACGCGAGCGACATCGACCTGGAGTCGCTGCTCGCGCCCGACATCCGTGAGTTCGTCGTCGAGCCCGAGCTGAAGGCTCTCCTGGACGAGGGCATCAAGATCGAGACCGAGGGCTACCGCCTGCTGGTCAACCCCACCGGCCGCTTCGAGATCGGCGGTCCGATGGGCGACGCCGGCCTGACCGGCCGCAAGATCATCATCGACACCTACGGCGGCATGGCCCGCCACGGCGGCGGCGCCTTCTCGGGCAAGGACCCGTCCAAGGTGGACCGCTCGGCGGCGTACGCGATGCGCTGGGTCGCGAAGAACGTCGTCGCCGCGGGCCTGGCCTCCCGCTGCGAGGTCCAGGTGGCCTACGCCATCGGCAAGGCCGAGCCGGTCGGTCTGTTCGTCGAGACCTTCGGCACCCACAAGGTCGAGACCGAGAAGATCGAGAAGGCGATCGACGAGGTCTTCGACCTCCGTCCGGCCGCCATCATCCGCGACCTCGACCTGCTCCGCCCGATCTACGCCCAGACCGCGGCGTACGGCCACTTCGGCCGCGAGCTGCCCGAGTTCACCTGGGAGCGCACGGACCGCGTGGACGCGCTGCGCAAGGCCGTGGGCCTGTAGGTCCGGCACGGCTTCCCACCGAGGCCCGGCTTCCCCCTGGGGAGCCGGGCCTCGGCATTTCACCGTCGTGATCATGGCCCGTGCCGGTTGTCAGTGGAGTTTGGTAAGAATGCAAGCGTGAGCAGCGAGAACGGGCAGGGGGACGGCGGGACCGAAGGGGCCCCGGCGGCGGAGCAGCTCGCGCTCGTCCGGGAGGGTGTCCGGCAGGGGAAGGCGAAGGCGCCGCGGGCCAAGCCGAGGACCTGGCGGGGGGCCGCGCTGGCCAAGGAACTGCCGGTGGCGCGGGTGCTGGTCGACAAGGGCGTGCTCCATCTCGACCGGTACTTCGACTACGCCGTGCCCGAGGAACTCGACGAGCAGGCGCGGCCCGGGGTGCGGGTCCGGGTGCGGTTCGGGGCCGGGCGGGGCCGGGTGCGGGAAGGGCGCCGTGAGGGCGGGGGGCTCATCGACGGGTTTCTCGTCGAGCGGCTGGCCGAGTCGGACTACTCCGGGCCGCTGGCGGCCCTGGCGCAGGTCGTCTCGCCCGAACCCGTGCTGAGCGAGGAACTGCTGGGGCTCGCGCGGGCCGTCGCCGACCGGTACGCGGGCAGCCTCGCCGACGTACTCCAGCTGGCCGTGCCGCCGCGCAGTGCACGGGCCGAACAGCGCCCCTCGCCGGCACCGCTGCCGCCGCCCACGGTGCCCGACGCGGGGTCGTGGGCCGGGTACGAGCACGGGGCCGCCTTCGTCGAGTCACTGGCCTCCGGGGGCGCCCCGCGCGCCGTGTGGAACGCGCTGCCCGGGCCCGGGTGGAGCGAGGCGCTGGCACGGGCCGTGGCCGCGACGCTCGCCTCGGGGCGGGGCGCGCTCGTCGTCGTACCGGACGGGCGGGCCGCCGCCCGGGTCGACGCCGCGCTGACCGCACTGCTCGGCGAGGGGCGGCATGCGCTGCTCACCGCCGACGCCGGGCCCGCGAAGCGGTACGCGCAGTGGCTTGCCGTGCGACGCGGGTCGGTGCGGGCCGTGGTCGGCACTCGGGCCGCCATGTTCGCGCCGGTGCGGGATCTCGGGCTGGTCGCCGTCTGGGACGACGGGGACGACAGCCACAGCGAGCAGCACGCCCCGCAGCCGCATGCCCGAGACGTGCTGCTGCTGCGTGCCGCGCTGGACAAGTGCGGTTTCCTGCTGGGCGGTTGGAGCTGCACCGTGGAGGCGGCGCAGCTCGTGGAGAGCGGCTGGGCCCGGCCCCTGATCGCGGGGCGTGAGCAGGTGCGGCGGACGGCGCCCCTGGTGCGTACCGTCGGGGACGGCGAGCTGGGGCGCGACGAGGCCGCCCGCGCCGCCCGGCTGCCGACGCTCGCCTGGCAGGCCGCCCGGGAGGGACTGCGGCACGGGCCGGTCCTGGTGCAGGTGCCCCGGCGGGGGTACGTGCCCCGCATGGCCTGTGCGCAGTGCCGGGCCCCCGCGCGCTGCCGGCACTGCTCCGGGCCGCTTCAGGCGCAGGACGCCGGGGCTCTGCGCTGCGGCTGGTGCGGACACGAGGAGGGCGCCTGGCACTGCCCGGAGTGCGGAGGCTTCCGGTTGCGCGCCCAGATCGTCGGGGCGCGGCGGACCGCCGAGGAACTGGGCCGGGCCTTTCCCGCCGTACCCGTGCGGACCTCCGGCCGTGAGCATGTGCTGGACACGGTGCCGGCCGCGCCCGCGCTGGTGGTGAGCACACCGGGGGCCGAGCCGGTCGCCGAGGGCGGCTATGCGGCGGCCCTGCTGCTGGACGGCTGGGCCATGCTCGGCCGGCCCGACCTGCGCGCCGGTGAGGACGCGCTGCGGCGCTGGATCGCGGCCTCGGCGCTGGTGCGCCCGCAGGGCGAGGGCGGCACCGTGGTCGTCGTCGCCGAGCCCACGCTGCGGCCCGTGCAGGCGCTGGTGCGCTGGGACCCCGTCGGGCACGCGGTGCGGGAGCTGGCCGAGCGGGCCGAGCTGGGATTCCCGCCGGTGTCGCGGATGGCGGCCGTGACGGGCACGGCGCAGGCCGTCGCGGAATTCCTCGGTACGGTCGAAATGCCGTCGGACGCCGAGGTGCTGGGGCCCGTGCCGGTGCCCGTCACCCTTCCCGGGCGGCCCCGGCGGCCGGGAGCACCGCCTCCCGGGGAGCACTGGGAGCGGGCGCTGGTCCGGGTGCCGCCGGGCAGCGGGGCCGCTCTCGCGTCCGCGCTGAAGGCGGCGCAGGCCGCGCGGATGGCGCGGGGGAGCGGCGAGGCTCCGGTACGGGTGCGGATCGACCCGCCGGACATCGGGTGAGTCCGCGGCCGGGGGCGAGGTGGGCCCGGCACATACGGCCGCCCTCCCGGACGCGGGTGCCGGGAGGGCCGGGTGCGCAGGGACCGGAGCGCCCTGCGTCAGCCGTTGCGCGGTCCGGGGAAGGCCGTGGTCCTGGCCTCTTCGCGGAGCGTGGGGCTGCCCGCGGTCGGCTGGGTCGGCATCGAACGGGCCGCCGGGACCGTCGGCAGCGTGGGCAGAGCGGTGTTCACATCGAGCGTGCGGGTGCCCGACGGCTCCGTCGAGCGTTCGGCGTCGGCGGCCGCCTGGGCCGCGGCGCGGCGGGCGCCGTACCGGCGGTGGACGGCCTGCTTGGTGACCCCGAGCGCGGAGCCCACCGCGTCCCACGAGAAGCCGAGTGAGCGGTCGAAGTCCACGGCGGCCGTGACCAGGGTCTCGACACTGTCCCGGAGTTCCTGGGCGAGACGGACCGTCGGGGCGGGGGCGCGTCCGTAGACGACGAAGCCCGTGGAGGGGCCGGAGCGGCGCGGGCGGTAGACGTTGCCCAGCTGGGCGGTGAGCGTGCGCAGCGCTTCCACCTGCCGGCGGACCCGCTCGATGTCCCGCACCAGCAAGTGCAGGCTGGCCCGGGCCTGGGCGTCGTGGGTTGCGTGGTCGGCCATGAACAAGCCTCTCGAACCGGCGTTGAAAGGAACTGGGCCGCGAACGCGCCCCGATGTGGTCAACTCTGTCTTGACCAACGCGTCGGCGCTCCGCTGGTAACGGGGTGGGGGCGTGTGCTCTTGCGCGTACGCCGTTCTCCCACGCGCGTACCACCCGTTTCCAGTTGGCCGGAGGCTCGGGTCGGTGTGGGCCGCTCGCCGTCGGCGGCCGCCCGCTCGCGGCTGGTGATCACGGCATAGACTTGTGCGTTGCCCGTCGATCGCCGCCCGAGAGGCCCGTTGCCACCCATGAAGCTCGTCTTCGCCGGTACCCCCGAGGTCGCCGTTCCCGCTCTCGACGCTCTTCTCGCCTCCGGGCGGCACGAGGTGGCCGCCGTCGTCACGCGCCCCGACGCGCCGGCCGGGCGGGGCCGCAGGCTGGTCGCGTCCCCCGTGGCCGAACGCGCGGCGGAGGCCGGGATCGAGGCGCTGAAGCCCGTCAAGCCGCGGGACCCGGAGTTCCTGGAGCGGCTCAGGGAGATCGCGCCCGACTGCTGCCCCGTCGTCGCCTACGGCGCCCTGCTGCCCAGGGTGGCCCTCGACGTGCCCGCGCACGGCTGGGTCAACCTGCACTTCTCGCTGCTGCCGGCCTGGCGCGGGGCGGCTCCCGTGCAGCACGCCGTCATGGCGGGGGACGAGATCACCGGGGCCTCCACCTTCCTCATCGAGGAGGGGCTGGACTCGGGCCCGGTCTACGGGACGGTCACCGAGGAGGTCCGGCCCACCGACACCAGCGGTGACCTGCTCACCCGGCTGGCGTTCGCGGGCGCCGGGCTGCTCGCCGCCACCATGGACGGCATCGAGGACGGCACGCTGAAGGCCGTACCGCAGCCCGCCGAGGGGATCACCCTCGCCCCCAAGATCACCGTCGAGGACGCCCAGGTCGACTGGTCGGCCCCCGCGCTCCGCGTGGACCGGGTCGTGCGCGGCTGCACCCCGGCGCCCGGCGCCTGGACCACGTTCCGCGGCGAGCGGCTCAAGCTCATCCATGTCACGCCCGTGCCCGAGCGGACGGACCTCGCCCCGGGGCGGCTGGCGGTCGGCAAGAACAGCGTGCACGCCGGCACCGGTTCGTACGCCGTCGAGCTGCTGTGGGTGCAGGCCCAGGGCAAGAAGCCGATGCGCGCGGCGGACTGGGCCCGGGGTGTGCGCATCGCGGACGCGGAGACGCTGGGCTGAGGCACCCGGCCCGCCTGCGCGGGTGCCGGCCGGACGTACGCTGGACCCCGCACCCCATCCCACACCCGGAGCACCTTTTTCGTGAGCGAGCAGCCCCGTCGGCCCAGTAAGCCCGCCAAGCCCTACCGCCGTCCCCAGAAGGACCCCGTCCGCTTCCTCGCCTTCGAGGCGCTGCGTGCCGTGGACGAGCGGGACGCGTACGCCAACCTCGTACTGCCGCCGCTGCTGAGGAAGGCGCGGGAGAAGGGCGACTTCGACGCCCGGGACGCGGCGCTGGCCACGGAGCTGGTGTACGGGACGCTGCGCCGGCAGGGCACGTACGACGCCGTCATCGCCGCCTGCGTCGACCGGCCGCTCAGGGAGGTCGACCCGCCCGTCCTCGACGTGCTCAGCCTCGGCGCGCACCAGCTGCTCGGGACGCGGATCCCGACGCACGCCGCCGTGTCCGCCTCCGTCGAGCTGGCCCGGGTCGTGCTCGGCGACGGCCGGGCGAAGTTCGTCAACGCCGTGCTGCGCAAGGTGGCGCAGGACGACCTCGACGGCTGGCTGGCGAAGATCGCGCCGCCCTACGACGAGGATCCCGAGGACCACCTCGCCGTCGTGCACTCCCACCCCCGCTGGGTCGTCTCCGCGCTGTGGGACTCGCTCGGCGGTGGCCGCGCCGGGATAGAGGACCTGCTGGCGGCCGACAACGAGCGGCCCGAGGTGACCCTGGTCGCCCGCCCCGGGCGCGCCACGACCGAGGAACTGCTCCGCGAGGAGGCCGCCGTGCCCGGCCGCTGGTCGCCGTACGCCGTGCGGCTCACCGAGGGCGGGGAGCCGGGTGCCGTCGAGGCGGTGCGGGAGGGCAGGGCCGGGGTGCAGGACGAGGGCAGCCAGCTCGTCGCCCTCGCGCTGGCGAACGCGCCGCTGGAGGGGCCGGACGAGAAGTGGCTCGACGGATGCGCCGGACCCGGCGGCAAGGCCGCGCTGCTCGGCGCGCTCGCCGCCGGACGCGGGGCGACGCTGCTCGCCTCCGAGAAGCAGCCGCACCGAGCCGGGCTGGTGGCCAAGGCGCTGGCCGGCAACCCCGGGCCGTACCAGGTGATCGCGGCCGACGGGACCCGGCCGCCGTGGCGGCCCGGCAGCTTCGACCGGGCGCTGGTGGACGTGCCGTGCACCGGCCTGGGAGCCCTGCGCCGACGGCCCGAAGCCCGCTGGCGGCGGCGCCCGGAGGACCTGGAGACCTTCGCGCCGCTCCAGCGCGCCCTGCTGCGCGGCGCGCTGGACTCGGTGCGGGTCGGCGGCGTCGTCGGCTACGCCACCTGCTCGCCGCACCTCGCCGAGACCCGGGCCGTCGTCGAGGACGTGCTCAAGCAGCACCCGGACACCGAGCTCCTCGACGCCCGCCCCCTCCTGCCGGGCGTCCCGTCACTGGGCGAGGGCCCCGACGTACAACTGTGGCCACATGTGCACGGCACCGACGCGATGTACCTGGCCCTCATCCGCCGAACCGGCTGACACGCTGCTCCGCCGGACCGGCAGCCCGGCACGGCCGTGGGACCGCCGGGCGGGCCGGTGGGTCGGTGTGCGGGCCGGTCGGCGTGCTGGTCCGCTGGATCGGCCGGTGCGGTCTTCCGCCGGCCCGGTTGCCTTTCGTCCGCCGGCCCGGCTGACGCGCTGCTTCGGCGGGCCAGCAGGCTCGCGCGGCCGTGGGACTGCCGGGCGGGCCGGTGGGTCGGTGTGCGGGCCGGTCGGTGTGCTGGGCCGCTGGATCGGCCGGTGCGGTCTTCCGCCGGCCCGGTTGCCTTTCGTCCGCCGGCCCGGCTGACGCGCTGCTTCGGCGGGCCAGCAGGCTCGCG
>NZ_JBEYXB010000007.1:385249-489190 GCF_040644935.1 Streptomyces sp. NPDC046915
GCGGCCGTGGGACTGCCGGGCGGGCCGGTGCGGGGGTGTGCGAGCCGGTCGGCGTGCTGGGCCGCTGGATCGGCCGGTGCGGTCTTCCGCCGGCCCGGCTGCCTTTCGTCCGCCGGCCCGGCTGACGCGCTGCTTCGCCGGACCGGCAGACCTCCGCGGCCGTGGGACCGCCGGGCGGGCCGGTGCGGGGGTGTGCGGGGCCGGTCGGTGTGGTGGTCCGCTGGATCGGCCGGTGCGGGGTGTGCGAGCCGGTCGGTGTGCTGGGCCGCTGGATCGGCCGGTGCGGTCTTCCGCCGGCCCGGTTGCCCTTCGTCCGCCGGATCGGCTGACGCGCTGCTCCGTCGGGCCGGCAGGCTCGCGCGGCGGCGACGGGCGTCGCGATCCGCTCGTGCCGGACCCGGGTCGGAGCCCCCGTGCCGCGGCGACCGTCGGTGCGACCGGCCTCAAGGCCGTGACCAGGCGCTTCGAGCGCCGGCCGTGGTGGGCCGGGAGTCCTGTGGGGCGCCTGGGGGCCGGGCCGGGCGTCCGGTGCGTGTTCCAGGTCCGTACCGGCGCGAACAACCGTGCAAGAACATGGCAGGCTTGGGGCATGGCCGCGCAGATCAACCCCAGCATCCTGTCCGCCGACTTCGCCCGCCTCGCGGACGAGGCGAAGGCGGTCCAGGGAGCCGACTGGCTCCACGTCGACGTCATGGACAACCATTTCGTCCCGAACCTCACGCTCGGCGTGCCGGTCGTGGAGTCCCTGGCCCGTGCGACGGACACGCCGCTGGACTGCCATCTGATGATCGCGGACGCGGATCGCTGGGCGCCGCAGTACGTGGAAGCCGGCGCCTCGTCCGTCACCTTCCACGTAGAGGCGGCCGCCGCGCCCGTCCGGCTCGCCCGTGAGATCCGGGCCAAGGGCGCCCGCGCCGCCATGGCGCTCAAGCCCGCGACCCCCATCGAGCCGTACGAGGACCTGCTGCCCGAGCTCGACATGCTGCTGATCATGACGGTTGAGCCGGGCTTCGGCGGGCAGGCGTTCCTGGACATCATGCTTCCCAAGATCCGCCGCACCCGCGAGCTGATCGACAAGCACGGCCTCGAGCTGTGGTTGCAGGTCGACGGGGGCGTCTCGGCCACGACGATCGAGCGGTGCGCGGACGCCGGAGCGGATGTCTTCGTCGCCGGGTCGGCCGTCTACGGGGCGAAGGACCCGGCAGAAGCAGTACGTGCACTACGCACCCAGGCGGAGGCGGCCACCGCCAAGGCGTCCTGGGCCTGCGGCCACTAGACGGCCCTTGGGCCACAGCTACGTGAACGGCGCCCATCAGGGCAGATCAAGCGCGCCGAATCTGCAAGGATGAACGGCGAATCCAGAATGTGAACAGCAGTGAGGAGATCGCCGTGTCGGGTATGTCGGCGGGCCGGTCAGCCATGCGGATGGGACCCGCTGAGCTGGTGCAGGCGGCGGCCATGGCCCGCCGCTTCTACCTCGAAGGCAAGTCCAAGATCCAGATCGCGGAGGAGTTCGGCGTCAGCCGCTTCAAAGTGGCCCGGGTACTTGAGACTGCCCTCGAGAGGGACCTCGTACGCATCGAGATCCGAGTCCCGGCCGAACTGGACGCCGAGCGCTCCGACGCGCTCCGCGCCCGCTACGGCCTCAGGCACGCCGTAGTGGTCGAGTCCCCGGCCGAGGCCGAGGAGACACCCGACCCCGAGAACCTGGGGGAGGTCGCCGCCGACCTGCTCGGCGAGCTCGTCAACGAGGGGGATGTGCTGGGACTGGCCTGGGGCCGTTCCACCATCCACATGGCGGCGGCGCTCGACCGGCTGCCACCCTGCACGGTGGTGCAGCTGACGGGCGTGTACGACGCCGGGACCGCCGAGCGCGGCTCGGTCGAGGCGGTCCGCCGCGCCGCCCAGGTGTCCGGCGGCGACGCGCACCCCATCTACGCGCCGATGCTGCTGCCGGACGCGGCCACGGCGGGGGCGCTGCGCCATCAGACGGGGATCGCCCGCGCCTTCGAGTACTTCGACAAGGTCACGGTCGCCTGCGTCTCCATCGGTTCCTGGGAGCCGGGCATCTCGACGGTCCACGACATGCTCAGCGACGAGGAGCGGGCGCACTACGCCTCGCTCGGTGTCGCCGCCGAGATGTCCGCGCACCTCTTCGACTC
This sequence comes from Streptomyces sp. NPDC046915, assembly GCF_040644935.1. Classification (NCBI taxonomy): domain Bacteria; kingdom Bacillati; phylum Actinomycetota; class Actinomycetes; order Kitasatosporales; family Streptomycetaceae; genus Streptomyces; species Streptomyces sp. NPDC046915. The sequence continues at coordinate 387,412 of NZ_JBEYXB010000007.1, forward strand.
CGATGGCCGCCGGGTCGGCCGGGACCTGGGGGAGCGGTGCATCACGGTCAAGGCCGACCAGCTCCGCCGCATCCCCGAGGTCGTGGCGATCGCGGGCGGGCAGCGCAAGGCGGCGGCGATCGACGCGGTGCTGCGCTCGGGGCTCGTCACCAGCCTGGTGACGGACACCTCCGCGGCGGACTACCTGATGACCGCGGGCCCGACGCCGAAGTCCGCCCTCAACCGGTCGGACCCCGACGGTGCCTGACGGCTGCGGTCACCACGACTGGGGGGTGCCGGAATGACGGAACGCGTGGTCACACTCGACCTCGCCGGGGTCACGGACAAGGCGGGCCTGATGGACCGCTGCGTCCGTGCCCTGGCCCTGCCCGACTGGTTCGGCCGCAACTGGGACGCGCTCGCCGACAGCCTCTCCGACCACATGGTCTGGCCCGAGGGAGCCGTCGAGCGCGGCCTGCTGATCGTCGTACGCCACTGGCAGGGGTACGCGCGGACCCGCCCCGAGGAGTGGAAGACCGCACGCGAGGTGTTCACTGAGGCGGCGGACCGGACCCCGGCGCTCTCCGTGGCGCTGACCCTTGGAGGTTCCTCCTAGAACCCCTCTGACCAGCCTGGATGTTCTGTCGGGGGATGTCACGGCGGACCTCGTGGGAGAATGAAGTACGTGCTCTTTCCCCCTGGCTGACCTGTCCGGGGGCCGCCTCTGATCGACTGGGATGTGCAGCACGTGCGTTTCCTCAATGACATCCGGCCCGCTTACGATCTGACGTACGACGACGTGTTCATGGTGCCTAGCCGCTCCGCGGTGGGCTCGCGTCAGGCCGTGGACCTCAGCGCCCCGGACGGCACGGGCACCACGATCCCGCTCGTCGTCGCCAACATGACGGCCATCGCCGGCCGTCGCATGGCCGAGACGGTGGCCCGGCGCGGCGGACTGGTGGTCGTCCCGCAGGACATCCCCATCGACGTCGTCACCGACGTCATCTCCTGGGTGAAGAGCCGCCACCTGGTCCTCGACACCCCGATCGTGCTGGCCCCGCACCAGACCGTCGCCGACGCGCTGTCCCTGCTGCCCAAGCGGGCGCACAACGCGGGTGTAGTCGTCGACGACGAGCACCGGCCCATCGGTGTCGTCACCGACCGGGACCTGACCGGCGTCGACCGCTTCACCCAGCTCGAAGTGGTCATGTCCAAGGACCTGCTGCTGCTCGACGCCGACATCGACCCCACCGAGGCCTTCAACCGGCTCGACGGGGCCAACCGCCGCTATGCCCCGGCCGTCGACAAGGACGGCAGGCTGGCCGGCATCCTCACCCGCAAGGGCGCCCTGCGCGCGACCCTGTACACCCCCGCGACCGACGCGCGGGGCAAGCTGCGCGTCGCCGCCGCCGTGGGCATCAACGGCGACGTGGCGGGCAAGGCCAAGCAGTTGCTGGACGCGGGCGTGGACACGCTCGTCATCGACACCGCGCACGGCCACCAGGAGTCGATGATCAGCGCGATCAAGCTGGTCCGCGGCCTCGACCCGCGGGTGCCGATCGTGGCCGGCAACATCGTGGCCGCCGAGGGTGTGCGTGACCTCGTCGAGGCGGGCGCCGACATCGTCAAGGTCGGCGTCGGTCCCGGCGCCATGTGCACCACCCGCATGATGACCGGTGTGGGCCGGCCGCAGTTCTCCGCCGTCCTGGAGTGCGCGGCGGAGGCGAAGAAGTACGGCAAGCACGTCTGGGCCGACGGCGGTGTCCGGCACCCGCGCGACGTGGCGATGGCCCTCGCGGCCGGTGCGTCGAACGTGATGGTCGGCTCGTGGTTCGCGGGCACCTACGAGTCGCCGGGCGACCTCCAGCACGACGCGAACGGCCGCCCGTACAAGGAGTCGTTCGGCATGGCCTCCGCGCGCGCGGTGCGCAACCGCACCTCCGAGGAGTCGGCGTACGACCGCGCCCGCAAGGCGCTGTTCGAGGAGGGCATCTCGACCTCCCGCATGTTCCTCGACCCGGCCCGCCCGGGCGTCGAGGACCTGATCGACTCGATCATCGCGGGCGTCCGCTCCTCCTGCACCTACGCCGGCGCCGCCTCCCTGGAGGAGTTCGCCGAGAAGGCCGTCGTGGGCCTCCAGAGCGCCGCGGGCTACGCCGAGGGCAAGCCGCTGCACAACAGCTGGAGCTGACCGGGCGCAATGGCCGGCAGCCGGTGCGCAACGAATGGGCACCGCGTCGCGATGAACGCAATGATCTTGCGGGGATGCGCAAGGTCGCTGCATTACGCCCGCGAAGGGTCGGCTCATAAGGTGCTCACCTGTACGTGGTGTGGCGGGGACCCCGCTCGTCGGATCCCCGCCCTCGCAGGGATGCCGCCGGTCCCCGCCGCCCTGACCGGCAGCGATGAAGGAGCCCACGCGTGCTCGACCAAGGCGCACCCCCGCACGACAGCAGAGCCACCGCCCCCGCGTCCCCGGGCCTCGCCGCGCGCCTGATGCGTCGCAAGCCCGTGGAACGCCTGGTCGCGGAGGGTGGACAGGGCGAGGGAGGCACCCTCAGGCGCTCCCTGGGACTGTGGCAGCTGACCATGATCAGCATCGGTGCCACACTCGGCACCGGCATCTTCGTCGTCCTCGGCGAGGCCGTCCCCAAGGCCGGTCCGGCCGTCACGCTGTCCTTCGTGATCGCCGGTCTCACGGCACTCTTCTCGGCCCTGTCCTATGCCGAGCTGGCCGGCACCATCCCGGTCTCCGGCTCCTCGTACTCGTACGCATACGCAACGATGGGCGAGCTGATCGCCTGGGTCTGCGGCTGGTGCCTGGTCCTGGAGTACGGCGTGTCGGTCGCCGCCGTGGCCGTCGGCTGGGGCGAGTACCTCAACGAGCTGCTCGACGGCACCATCGGCGTCACCATCCCGGACGCCCTGTCGGCCCCGCCCGGCGACGGCGGCGTCTTCAACCTGCCCGCGCTGATCGTCGTACTCCTCGCCATGGCGTTCCTGCTCGGCGGCGCCAAGGAGTCCGCACGGGCCAACACCGTCATGGTGTGCGTGAAGATCGCCGCGCTGGTGCTGTTCTGCGCCATCGGCGTCCAGGGCTTCCGCTCGGGCAACTACGAGAACTTCATGCCGCTGGGCATGACCGGCGTCAGCGCGGCCGGAGCGACGCTGTTCTTCTCGTACATCGGCTTCGACGCCGCCTCCACCGCCGGTGAGGAGGCGAAGGACGCGCAGCGCGACCTGCCGCGCGCCATCATGCTGTCGCTGGTCATCGTCACCGCGCTGTACGTCCTCGTGGCGGCCGTCGCCGTCGGCGCCAAGCCCTGGCGGCGGTTCAACGACTCCGAGGCCGCGCTCGCCCAGATCATGCGCGAGGTGACCGGACAGACCTTCTGGGGCACCCTGCTCGCCGCCTGCGCGGTCATCGCCATCGCGAGCGTCGTGCTGACCGTGCTGTACGGCCAGACCCGCATCCTCTTCGCGATGTCCCGGGACGGCCTCGTGCCCAAGGTGTTCGCCAGGGTCCACCCGAAGACCGGCGCGCCCCGCGCCAACACGGTGATCGTCTCCCTGTTCTGCGGTGTCCTGGCCGCCGCCATCCCGCTGGGCCAGCTCGCCGACGCCACCAGCATCGGGACGCTGTTCGCCTTCGCGCTGGTCAACATCGCCGTCGTGGTGCTGCGCCGGACGCGTCCGCAGATGCCCCGCACCTTCCGGGTGCCGCTGTCGCCGGTGCTGCCGGCGGTGGGTCTCGCCCTCTGCGTGTGGATGATGGGCAGCCTGTCCGCCGTCACCTGGGTGGTCTTCGGTGTCTGGATGGCGGTGGGCCTCGTGTTCTACTTCGGGTACGGCTATCGCCGGTCCCGACTCGCCACACCCGCATCATCCGAGAAGTGATCGACCCACTGTGCTGAATCAGCTCGACGAACGCATCGTGCACGCCCTCGCCGAGGACGCCCGCCGCTCCTACGCGGACATCGGGCAACTGGTCGGCCTGTCCGCGCCCGCCGTGAAGCGGCGCGTGGACCGGCTGCGCGCCACCGGAGCCATCACCGGGTTCACCGTACGGGTGGACCCGGCGGCGCTCGGCTGGGAGACCGAGGGGTTCATCGAGATCTACTGCCGGCGCAACACCTCGCCGGAGACGATCCAGCGGGGCCTCGAGCGCTACCAGGAGGTCGTGGCCGCGTCCACCGTCACCGGGGACGCGGACGCGGTCGTCCAGGTCTTCGCCTCCGACATGCGCCACTTCGAGCGGGTGCTGGAGCGGATCGCGGGCGAGCCGTTCGTGGAGCGGACCAAGTCGGTGCTGGTGCTCTCGCCGCTGCTCAGACGCTTCTCGTCGGGGTCACCGACCTGACCGGGCCGGGCGCTTCACACCGCCCGCCGCTCGATCGCCGCCGGCAGGCGCCGCATGCCGACCGCGTGGCCGCCCGTGCCGATCACCAGCCGCCGGTAGAGCGCGCCTAGGGCTGGTCGTCACATTCCCGTCGTCGCCCGAAGGGCGGCCCCGCGGCGTCTGGTGCGTTCTCTCGCCGTGCCGGGCGGAAGTCCTCGTACTGGACGTACTTGGGCTTTCGCCCGGTGCGGCGAGAGGGCGTGCCAGGCGTCGCGGGGCAGACGGGAATGTGACGACCGGCCCTAGGGGGCCGGGGAAGCGCGCCCTGGTCTCCGCGCGCAGCCGGGAGCGCCCTGGGCCTGCCGGGGTGAGGCGGAGGATCAGGGCGTACGTCGAGAAGTGGTGCCGGCCGACGAGCACCAGCCGCCGCCCGGGATCCGCGGAGGTCACCCGGAAGCCGGGGAAGACGGACCCCACGGCCGGGGGCCGGACGCCGTGCGTTCGGCGCATCCGACCAGGCGGGCGTAGCGGGCCGGGCCGGCGCGGCCGAAGGAGCGGTCCAGGGTCTCACCGATGCCGCGCCAGAGGGCCTCGGGCTCCGCGTCGACGAGTGCCGTGTGCTCGTCGGCGTACGGCAGGCCGGCGATCCGGGCGTCGTCCACCGAGTACCTCCTCAGTCGGCCGTCTTGCGCGCCAGGGCGTTGTTGCCGATCGAGTTGTGCACGCTGAAGCTCACGGCGTCCGAGCGGTAGCGGTCGTCCGACCACTCCACCGGGCGGCCCTCGCGGGTCGTGGTCACCCGGCGGACCCGCAGCAGCGGGCTGGTGCGGCGGATGCCCAGCAGCTCGGCGTCCTGCGCACCCGCCGCGACCGCGTCGATGACGTGCTCCCCGTAGGCGAAGACCAGTCCCGTGTCGTCGTACAGGCGCTGGGTGACCGAGGGGCAGTCGGGCTCGATCGCCTCGACCGCCGGGGCGATCCAGTCCGCGTACACCGTCCGTTCCAGGAGCACCGGCTCGCCGTCCAGGCCGCGCACCCGCAGTACGTGCAACACCGGCGCCCCGCCGGGCACTTGGAGGCGGACGGCGTCCTCCTTCGTCGCGGGGCGGTGCTCCTGTGCCACGACGTGTCCCGTGGCCTCCCGGCCCATCGCCCGCGCCCACTGCGCGAAGCTGCGCAGTTCCTCGAAGCTCTGGCTGCGGCGGCTGGCGAGGACCGTCCTGCGGGCCCCCTGGCGGGAGCCGATGAGTCCCTCGGTGGTGAGGGCCGCGACGGCCTGCCGGACGGTGCCGCGCGACACGCCGTAGTGCGCGGCGAGCTCGGTCTCCGAGGGGAGCCGGCTGCCGACTGTGTACTCCTCGCGGTCGATCGCCTGCCGCAGTTCATCGGCGATCTCCTCGTGTCGCGCCGTCATGCTTCCCCTCTGAGTGGGCCGGTGTGCACAGCGTGACCAGCCTAATCGAGACCTGAGCGTGATCTGAAGCAGTCTGGATTGTGCAGCCAGGAGGGGGTCAAAGTTTCCTCACGGTTTACGGACAGGACACTGGCGCCGGGCGTACTGTGACCCAACTTGTTCAGACAAGTTCTTCGCGCCACCCACCCTCGTGCGTACTCCTGGAGAGACCGTGATCGTGTCCCTGCCGAGAACTGCTGTCCTTGGCGGCTCCCTCGCCGCCGTGCTCGCCCTCAGTGCCTGCGGCGCCGCCCCCGACGACGCGTCGACCACCGCCGACGGCAAGAACGCCGCGACCACCACCTCCGCCGCCGACTTCGGCGGCATGGACGCGCTGGTCAAGGCGGCCAAGAAGGAGGGCAAGCTGCACATCATCGCGGTGCCCCGCGACTGGGCGAACTACGGCGCCCTCATCGACGGCTTCCAGAAGAAGTACGGCATCAAGATCGAGGATGAGAGCCCCGACGGCTCCAGCCAGGACGAGATCAACGCCGTGACCTCCCGCAAGGGCCAGGACCGGGCCCCCGACGTGCTCGACCTCGGCAGCTCCTTCGCGCTCAGCGCCGCCCAGCAGGGCCTGCTCGCGCCGTACAAGGTGGCCGCGTACGGCGACATCCCGGCCGCGCAGAAGGACGCGCAGGCCCGCTGGTACAACGACTACGGCGGCTACATCTCCATCGGCTGCGACGCCAAGCGCGTCAAGACCTGCCCGACCACCTTCAAGGACCTGCTCAAGCCGCAGTACAAGGGCCAGGTCGCGCTCAACGGCAACCCCACCAAGTCCGGTTCGGCCTTCGGCGGCGTGTACGCGGCCGCCCTCGCGAGCGGCGGCTCCTTCAACGACATCCAGCCCGGCCTCGACTTCTTCGCCAAGCTGAAGAAGAACGGCAACTACACCCCCGTCGAGTCGACCCCGGCCACCGTCGAGAAGGGCGAGACGCCGATCAGCATCGACTGGGACTACCTGAACGCCGGTTACGCCGACGAGTTCAAGTCCAAGGGCGTCGACTGGAAGGTCGCGGTCCCGGCCGACGGCCAGTTCTCCCAGTACTACTCCCAGGCCGTCAACAAGGACGCCCCGCACCCGGCGGCCGCCCGCCTGTGGCAGGAGTACCTCTACAGCGCCGAGGGCCAGAACCTGTGGCTCAAGGGGTACGCCCGTCCGGCCCTGATGACCGCCATGGAGAAGGCCGGCACGCTCGACAAGACGGCCGCCGCCAAGCTCCCGAAGGTGTCCGGCACGCCCTCCTTCCCCACCGAGGCCCAGCAGAGCAAGGCCAAGACGGTCATCGCCCAGGGCTGGTCGAAGGCCGTCTCCGGATGACCACCGCTCTCACCAGGCCGGCCACGGCGCCCGTCGCTTCCCCGAAGCGACGGCGCCGTGCCCCCGGCTGGCTCGCCGTCGTCCCGCTGCTGGTGTTCACCGCGATCGCCTTCGGGATCCCCGCCCTCGCCATGCTGAACGGTGCCTTCACCGTCAAGGACCAGGCCACGGGCGCCACTTCGTACACCGCCGAGAACCTGACCACCTCCCTTCAGGGCCCCTACCTCACCGCCCTGACCGGCAGCGTCGAACTGTCCGCCGTCTCCGCCGCCCTCGGGACCCTGCTCGGGCTGCCGCTCGCGCAGGCCGTCGTGTCCTCGCGCTCCCGGGCGCTGCGCGAGGCCGTGCTCACCGCCTCCGGGGTGCTCGCCAACTTCGGCGGCGTGCCGCTGGCCTTCGCCTTCGTCGCCACACTCGGCAACGCCGGTGTGCTGACCGTGCACCTGGGCCTGACGGACAAGGGCTGGGACCTCTACAGCTTCTGGGGCCTGGTGCTGGTCTACCTGTACTTCCTGATCCCGCTGATGGTCCTCACCATCAGCCCGGCGCTGGACGGCCTGCGCTCCCAGTGGCGCGAAGCGGCCCGGAACAACGGCGCCACCGCCGTGCAGTACTGGCGGCACGTGGCCCTGCCGGTGCTCGCGCCCTCGCTGCTCGGCGGCCTCGTGCTGCTCTTCGGCAGCGCCTTCGCCGCGTACGCCACCGCCGCCGCGATGGTGGGCAGCGCGGTCCCGCTGGTCACCCTTCAGATCGCCGACGCCATCTCCGGCAACGTGCTGGTCGGCCAGGAGAACGTGGCACTCGCCCTCAGCCTCGACATGGTCCTGGTCGCGGGCCTGGTCATGGCCGTGTACCTGCCCCTGCAACGACGGAGCGCCCGATGGCTCGACGCCTGACCCCCTGGCGCTGGGCCGTGCTCGGCCTGGCCGCGCTGTACTTCCTCGTACCGCTGGGCGCCTCCGTGATCTTCACGGTCGACGTGCCCGGTCAGGGCGTCACCTTCGACGCCTACACCCAGATCGTCTCCGCCGACGGCTTCGTCTCCAGCCTGCTGCTCTCGCTGGAGCTGGCCGCGGCCACCATCGTCGTCGTCCTGCTGCTGATGGTGCCCGCCGTGGTCGCGCTGCGGCTCGGCGCGCCCCGGCTGCGGCCCCTCGTCGAGGTCGTGTGCTCGCTGCCGCTGGTCGTGCCGCCCATCGCCTTCGTCGCCGGGATCGCGACCGTCCTGAAGTGGGGGCCGGACCACCTGTCCCGCACCCCGCTGTTCCAGACGTTCGTGGCGGTCCAGAACCCGGACTTCCCGATCGTGCTCGTCCTCGCGTACGTCGTGATGGCGCTGCCGTTCGTGTACCGGGCGCTGGACACCGGGCTGCGCGCCATCGACGTCGGCACCCTCGTCGAGGCCGCCCGCAGCTGCGGCGCCTCCTGGCCGCAGGCCCTGGTGCGGGCCGTGCTGCCGAATCTGCGCGGGGCGCTGCTGAACGCGTCGTTCCTCACGCTGGCGCTGGTGCTCGGCGAGTTCACCGTGGCCCGGCTGCTCGGCTTCCAGCCCTTCGCCGTGTGGATCTACAACGTCGGCGGCTCGCAGGCCCAGATGTCCGTCGCCGTGTCCGTGCTGAGCCTGCTCGTCACCTGGGCCCTGCTCCTCGCGCTCGCCGGTGCCGGCGGGCGTACCCGAACCGCTGCGTCCCGAGGATGAACCGATGACCGCCACCACCCTTGAGAAGGCCACCACGGACCAGGCCGCCACCGTCGAATTCCGGGGTCTGCGCCGGGAGTTCGGGGCGACCGTCGCCCTCGACGGACTCGACCTCGCGGTGCGGCCGGGCGAGTTCCTGGCGCTGCTCGGCCCGTCCGGCTGCGGCAAGACCACGGCGCTGCGCATGCTCGCGGGATTCGAGCACCCGGACTCCGGCGCCGTGCTGGTGGACGGCGAGGACGTCACACACGTCCCGGCCCACCGTCGCGACGCCGGGATGGTCTTCCAGTCGTACAGCCTCTTCCCCCACCTGAGCGCCCTCGACAACGTCGCCTTCGGGCTGCGCATGCGCAAGGTGCGCACGGCCGAACGGCGGTCCCGGGCCGCGGAGTTGCTGGAGCTGGTCGGACTGGGCGACAAGGGGACGCGGTTCCCGCACCAGCTCTCCGGCGGCCAGCAGCAGCGCGTCGCGCTGGCCCGCGCCCTCGCCCTGCGCCCGCGCGTGCTGCTGCTCGACGAGCCGCTGTCGGCGCTGGACGCGAAGGTGCGCCTGGCCCTGCGCGAGGAGATCCGCAGGCTCCAGCAGGAACTCGGCATCACCACCCTGTTCGTCACCCACGACCAGGAGGAAGCGCTGTCCGTCGCCGACCGGGTCGCCGTCATGCGGGCCGGCCGGCTCGAACAGTGCGCCGCTCCCGCCGAGTTGTACGGCCGTCCGGCCACCGCCTTCGTCGCCGAGTTCGTCGGCACGATGAGCCGGATCCCGGGGCGGCTCGGGCAGGGGCAGGTCGAGGTGCTCGGGCAGCGGCTGCCGGTCGACGGCGAGGCACCGGCCGGATCCGACGTCGATGTGCTGGTGCGGCCCGAGGCCGTCGAGGTGCGGGCCGACGAGGAGGGCGACGCCCGGGTGCTCGCCACGGCCTTCCTGGGCGCGGTCGTGCGGGTCACCGTACGGCTCTCCGACGGCACCGAGGCGAAGGCCGACCTGCCCGCGCACGAGGCCGCCGGGCTCGGCGCCGGAGCCGCCGTGCGGGTGTCGCTGCCGCGGCGGCCCGTGCTGGTGGCCGAACGCACTCGCTGAATCCCACCGCCACCCCCGCCTTCCATGGAAGAGAGAAACGTGACCCCCCACCCCCGGCTCCCCCTCCAGGCCGTCCTGTTCGACATGGACGGCACGCTCGTCGACACCGAGCGGCTGTGGTGGGAGGCGGTGGAACACGTCGCCGCCCGGCCCCTGACCGAGGCGGACCAGCCGGACGTGCTCGGCCGCCCGGTCGAGCACACCGCCGCCTGGCTGGCCGTGGCCACCGGTACCCCGGTGGCCGATCTGGCCGCCGTGCTGCACGAGGAGTTCACGCACCGCGTCCGCACCGGCGTGGTGCCCCGCCCCGGTGCCCTCGACCTGCTGGACGCCCTGGCCCGTGCGGGGGTGCCGACCGCCCTGGTCACCGCGTCCCCGCGGGCCGTCGCCGACACTGTGCTCGACTCCCTGGGCGCCGGCCGCTTCGCGGTCTCCGTCACCGCCGACGACACCGGCCGCACCAAGCCCGCCCCCGACCCCTACCTCGCCGCCTGCCGTGCCCTCGGCGTCGACCCGGCGGCCTGCGTGGCCGTCGAGGACACCGAGACCGGAGTCGCCTCGGCCGAGGCCGCCGGGTGCGCCGTACTGGCCGTGCCCTCGCTCGCGCCGATCGGCGCGGCCCCGGGACGGACCGTGCGGGACAGCCTCGTCGGCGTCACACCCGAGGAGCTGGGACGCATGATCGTGTCCGAACTGCGGGTCATGAGCTGGAACCTGTGGCTCGACGGCGGCCGGATCGACGACCACCGGGCCAAGCAGCTCAAGGCCGTCCTGGAGTCGGGTGCGGACGTCGTCGGGCTCCAGGAGACGGGCGGCAGGGCCGCTCAGGAGCTGGCCGAGGCCCTCGGCTGGCACCACCACCGCGCGGGGGAGAACCTCGGAGTCATCAGCCGGTACCCCGTCACCGCCCGCCTCGGCGACCCGGACGTCGGTTTCTACGGAGCCGCCGGGGTCCGGATCGAGGTCGCGCCGGGCCGCGAGGTCGACGTGTGGACCGCACACCTGTACTACACGCCGTACGGGCCCTACGAGGCGGTCTTCGACCGGCTCCCGGCGTCCGAGCTGGTCGCCCACGAGGAGGTGCGGCTCGGCCAGATGCGGGACACGCTGAGAAGGATCGCCGAGACGAGCCTGCCGGCCGTGCCCGTGGTCCTCGTCGGCGACTTCAACTGCCCCTCGCACCTGGACCGGCCCGATGTCGAGTGGCCGGTGACGAAGGCCGCCGAGGAGGCGGGGCTGAGGGACTCCTTCCGGGAGGCCCACCCCGACCCGGCCGCCGAGCCCGGTCACACCTGGTCGCCGATCCATCCGGTCCACGAGGACGGCAGCGGGCGGCCCGAGCCGCAGGACCGGATCGACTATGTGCTGCACCGCGGCCTGACCGTGCTGGATTCGCGGACCCTCGTCACCGGTGCCCCGCGGCCCTGGCCCGACGTCGCCGGGAACGACTGGCCCTCCGATCACGCGGCGGTGGTCACCACCTTCGCCGTACCCGGCCACTGACCCGGGGTTACCGCAGGTCACCCTTGCGGGCGCCAGGGAGATCCCCTAGGTTGTGCCGGACTTTCTACCGACTGGTAACACCGGCAGGTAACCATGCGCTGGCCCCTGGGCCGTCCCTCCACCGTCCGCGCCCGGATCGTGTCGCTCGCGCTCGCGCCGGTCCTCGCGTTGATGACCCTGTGGAGCTTCGCCATGGTGTCGGTCACCGGCGACCTGCGCGCCCTGATCCGGCTCCAGGGGGTGTACGAGGATTTCGGCACCCCCGTGGACACGGCCGTCGGCCAGATCCAGATCGAGCGGCGGCTGTCGGCCGCGTACCTGGGCGGGGGCGGCGACACGGCCGCCGCCGCGGATCTGCTGGCCCAGCAGCGCCGCACCGACCGCGCGGTGGACGCCATGCGCGAGGCGATCCGCGGCGGTGACCGGGACCGGCTCACCGACCGGCAGCGGCAGGTCCTCGACGCGATGGCGCACGCCACCGACGGGCTGGAGAAGCTGCGCGAGCGGGTGCTGTCCCGCTCGGTCTCCTGGGACCGGGCGGTCGCCGGGTACGACGCCCTCGTGGAACCCGGCTTCGACGTCCAGTCCACGCTCACCGCGCTCCAGGCCGGCCGGCCGGCCCGGGAGGCGCAGGTCGTCATCGAGCTGGTGCGGGTGCGGGAGTTCGTCTCGCGCGAGGACGCCCTGGTCGCCGGGGCCCGCGCGGCCGGAACCCTGACCGACCGGCAGTACGACACGCTCACGGCGACCATCGAGGACCGGCGCGTCTTCGAGCGGACGTACGTGCCGGACCTGCCGTCCGACTCCCGGGCGCTGTTCGAGGAGTTCCAGCGCGGCGATCTGTACCGGGAGCTGGTGCACGGCGAGGACGCGCTGCTGCGGGCGGACGCCGCGCACGCCGGAAAGGCGGTCGCCGCCGGCACCTGGCGCACCACCACCGACCGGGCGGTCAAGCGGTACATGCTCCTGTGCACCCGCTCGGCCGAGAACTCCGCCGCGCGCGGGCGGGCCTTCGCCTACCGGGAGCTGGCCAGGGCGGCGGTGGTCGGACTGGCCGGCCTGGCCGCAGTGGGACTGTCGCTGTGGTTCGCGGTGCGCGGGGCCCGGCGCGTCTCACGCCGGCTGGAGACACTGCGTGACGCCGCCGATCTGCTGACCACCCGGCAACTGCCCGACGTCATACGGCGGTTGAGTGCGGGCGAGGAGGTCGACGCGGTGACGGAAGCGCCGCCGCTGGCCGCCGGCGAGATACGCGGCGACGAGATCGGCCAGGTCGGCCGGTCGTTCAACACCGCGCGCCTGGCGGCCGTCGAGGCCGCCGTCGAGCAGGCCGCCCTGCGGCGCGGGCTGTCCGCGGTGCTGCTCAACATCGCGCGCCGCAGCCAGGCGCTCGTGCACCGGCAGCTGAAGCTCGTCGACACGCTGGAGCGGCGCACCGAGGACCCCGACATCCTGCGCGAGCTGTTCCGCATCGACCACCTCACCACCCGTATGCGCCGGCACGCGGAGAGCCTGATCATCCTCTCCGGAGCGGCACCCGGCCGCCGCTGGCGGCGGCCCGTGCCCGTCGCGGACGTCGTGTCGTCGGCGGTGGGCGAGATCGAGGACTACGCCCGGGTCGTGGTCCCGCCGATGCCCGGGACCGGCGTGGCGGCGGACGCCGTGGCCGACGTCGTCCATCTGCTGGCCGAGCTGCTGGAGAACGCCACGGTGTTCTCCCCGCCGCACACCCTGGTGACGATGCGCACCGGCCGGGCGCGGGGCGGCTTCGTCCTGGAGATCGACGACCGGGGCCTCGGCCTCGACCCGGACCGGCGTGACGCGGCCCACCGCACCCTCACCGACCCCGACGCCTTCGACCCGACCCGGCACGACCGGCTCGGCCTGTACGTCGTGGGACGCCTCGCGGCCCGGCACGGCATCGAGGTCACGCTGCGGGACTCGCCGTACGGCGGGACGACGGCCGTGGTCCGGTTGCCGCCGGGGGTGCTGGCCGAGGCGGAACCGGGAACGGAACCGGAGGCCGAGGCGGGGGCGGAGGCGCGGAGGCCGGCCGCGAGCCCGGACGGACCGGACCCCGGCGGCGCCACCCCGCACACTCCCACCCCGCACACTCCCGCCCTCCCCACCCGCGTCCGCCAGGCTTCCCTGGCCGCCCCCCTGCGCGAGGCCGCCCCGCCCCGGGACGCTCCCCCGCCGCGGGAGGCCGACGCCGAAGAGATGCGGGCCGTCTTCGGCGCCTTCCAGCGAGGCCTGGACCGAGGCCGCAGGGGACTGCCCGCGGCCACCGACCCCGATGAAGGGACGCATGCCGACGATGCACGGTGACCAGCACAGTGACCAGCACAACCCCGAGCCTCCCGGCCCGGTCCCCGGCGAAGCGCCCGGCACGGACCTCGGCTGGCTGCTCGACGACCTCGTGGCCCGGACCGAGCACGTACGGCAGGCCGTGCTGCTCACCGCCGACGGGCTGCCGCTGAGCTGCTCGGAGGGGATGCGCAGACGGGACATCGAACACCTGGCCGCCGTCTGCTCCGGCTTCCACGGCCTGGCCCGTTCGGCGGGGGAGCGGTTCGCTGCGGGTGAGGTGCGGCAGACCATGGTGATGCTCGACGACGCCTACCTCTTCATCACCCCGGCAGGGCACGGCAGCCGCCTCGCCGTGCTCAGCGAGGCACAGAGCGACGTCGGACAGCTCGCCCACGAGATGGCGCTGCTGGTCCGCCGCCTCGGCCGCCACCTGGACGCGGCAGCACGGCCGGCCCCCTGATCCACGGTGGCCGACGAGCACTGGTACGAGGACGAGACCGGGCCGATGGTGCGCCCCTACACCGTGACCCGGGGCCGCACCCGCCCCTCGGACCGGCATGCCATCGACCTGATGTCCCAGGTCACCGCCGTGCCCGCGGACGTCGCGCAGCCAGGCGTCGACCACGCCCGCACCGCCCTGCTCGACCTGGTGCGCCGCGGCCCGCGCCCGGTCGTCGAACTGGCCGCGGACGCCGACCTGCCCCTGACCGTCGTCCGGGTGCTCCTCGGCGACCTGGCCGAGGCGGGACTGGTGCGCATCGACGAGCCGCGCCGCCTCTCCGCGACGGGCCCGGCCGCCGACCCCGGACTGCTCCGGGAGATCGTCGAGCGGCTGCGCGAGCTGTAGCCGCCCCGGGGACCGTCGCCGCGCGCAACGAATCGCCGCCCGGCCCGTGCTGCGCGCAACGAACCGCTCACCGGCGCGCAACGGCTTCTTCTTGTCCGGCCGAGTCCGGCGACCGTACCGTCTAAGTGACCCCAGGACCCCCTCCGCCCCGGTGAGGACCACGCATGCGCACCGCCCTGCTCCAGAGCTCCGGCCGCCCCGGCTTCCCCGCCGAGAACCTCGAGGTCCTCGACGCGGCCGCGGGCCGTGCCGCCGCCGCGGGTGCCGAGCTGCTGGTCGCGCCGGAGATGTTCCTCACCGGGTACGCGATCGGCGACGCCATCGGCGGCCTCGCCGAGCCCGCCGACGGCGCGGCGGCGGACGCGATCGCGGGGCTGGCCACCCGGCACGGCCTGGCGATCACCTACGGCTACCCCGAGCGGGACGGCGACACGGTCTACAACTCCGCGCAGTTGATCTCCGCCGACGGCACCCGCCTCGCGAACTACCGCAAGACGCACCTCTTCGGCTGCTCCGAGCGCGACCACTTCACCCCGGGCGAGCAGTCGCTCGTCCAGGCCCGGCTGGGCGGCCTGACCGTCGGCATCATGATCTGCTACGACGTCGAGTTCCCGGAGAACGCGCGCGCCCACGCCCTGGCCGGCACCGACCTGCTCGTGGTGCCGACGGCGAACATGCACCCGTTCCAGTTCGTCGCCGAGGCCATGGTGCCGGTGCGTGCCTGGGAGAACCAGATGTACGTGGCGTACGTCAACCGGGTCGGCGCGGAGGGCGAGTTCGAGTTCTTCGGCCTCTCCGCCCTCGCGGGCCCCGACGGCATCGCCCGCACCCGTGCCGGCCGCGGCGAGGAGCTGGTGGTCGCCGATGTCGACCCCGCCTTCCTGGCCGCCTCCCGTGAGGCGAACCCGTATCTGAAGGACCGGCGCCCCGGTCTGTACGGGTCCCTCGTCTGAGCCGCCGAAAAGCCCTGAGCCCTCCCCCTGTTTCACCTCTCGCGCAAGGAGTCCGTACCCCATGACGTCCACGGTGCCCAACGCCGTCGAGCACACAGACGCGCAGCAGCCGCCGATCACCATGTTCGGTCCGGACTTCCCCTACGCCTATGACGACTTCCTCGCCCACCCGGCGGGCCTCGGCCAGATCCCGGCGACCGAGCACGGCGCCGAGGTGGCGGTCATCGGCGGCGGGCTGTCCGGCATCGTGGCCGCCTACGAGCTGATGAAGATGGGCCTCAAGCCGGTCGTCTACGAGGCCGACCAGCTCGGCGGCCGGCTGCGGACGGTGGGCTTCGAGGGCTGTGACCCTTCGCTGACCGCCGAGATGGGCGCGATGCGCTTCCCGCCGTCCTCCACCGCCCTCCAGCACTACATCGACCTGGTGGGCCTGGAGACCCGGCCCTTCCCCAACCCCCTCGCCGAGACGACGCCTTCGACCGTCGTCGACCTCAAGGGCGAGTCGCACTACGCCGAGACGATCGACGACCTGCCGCAGGTCTACCGCGATGTCGCCGCCGCCTGGAGCAAGTGCCTCGAAGAGGGCGCCGACTTCTCCGACATGAACCGCGCCCTGCGCGAGCGGGACGTCCCGCGCATCCGCGAGATCTGGGCGAAGCTCGTCGAGAAGCTCGACAACCAGACCTTCTACGGCTTCCTCTGCGACTCCGAGGCCTTCAAGTCCTTCCGCCACCGCGAGATCTTCGGCCAGGTGGGCTTCGGCACCGGCGGCTGGGACACCGACTTCCCCAACTCCATCCTGGAGATCCTGCGGGTCGTCTACACCGAGGCGGACGACCACCACCGCGGCATCGTCGGCGGCTCCCAGCAGCTGCCGCTGCGGCTGTGGCGGCGCGAGCCGGAGAAGATCGTCCACTGGCCGTACGGCACCTCGCTGGCGTCCCTGCACGTGGACGGCGAGCCCCGCCCGGCCGTGACCCGGCTGCACCGCACCGCGGGCAACCAGATCACCGTGACGGACGCGAACGGTGACATCCGCACGTACAGGGCGGCGGTCTTCACCGCGCAGTCCTGGATGCTGCTGTCGAAGATCGCCTGCGACGACTCGCTGTTCCCGATCGACCACTGGACCGCGATCGAGCGCACCCACTACATGGAGTCCTCGAAGCTGTTCGTGCCGGTGGACCGGCCGTTCTGGCTGGACAAGGCCGTCGACGACAGGGGAAATCCGACCGGCCGGGACGTCATGTCGATGACGCTCACCGACCGCATGACCCGCGGCACCTACCTCCTCGACGACGGCCCGGACAAGCCCGCCGTCATCTGTCTCTCCTACACCTGGTGCGACGACAGCCTGAAGTGGCTGCCGCTGTCCGCGAACGAGCGGATGGAGGTCATGCTGAAGTCGCTCGGCGAGATCTACCCGAAGGTCGACATCCGGAAGCACATCATCGGCAACCCGGTGACCGTCTCCTGGGAGAACGAGCCCTACTTCATGGGCGCGTTCAAGGCCAACCTGCCCGGCCACTACCGTTACCAGCGCCGTCTGTTCACCCACTTCATGCAGGACGAGCTGCCCGAGGACAAGCGGGGCGTCTTCCTCGCCGGCGACGACATCTCCTGGACGGCCGGCTGGGCCGAGGGCGCCATCCAGACCGCGCTGAACGCGGTGTGGGGCGTCATGCACCACCTCGGCGGTGCCACCGACCCCGGCAACCCCGGTCCCGGCGACGTCTACGACGAGATCGCCCCGGTCGAACTCCCCGAGGACTGACCGGCGTTCACACCCCGGCCGCGCGCGCCTTCGCGTAGACCTCCGCGGCGACGTCCTTGAGCTCCTGGGCGTCCCGCGGGGTGATCTGGAGGTCGATCAGGATCTCGTCCAGTCCGATCGCGGCGTGCGCGCGGAGATCCTCGACGATCTGGTCGGTGCTGCCCCGGAAGGGGCGGCGGTCGTCACCGTCGTACGGCTCGGGCGTGTACACCGCGTTGACCCTGAGGACCGTCTGGATCGGCTCCTTCCGGCCGCGCTCGGCCGCCAGATCCCGCAGTTCGTCCCACTGCGCGGCGGTACGCCGGACGCCCGTCCCCACCGGCATCCAGCCGTCGGCGCGGTCGACCAGGCGGCGTCGTGCCTTCCGGCTGCTCGCGGGCAGCAGGATCGGGATCGGCCGGGCGGGCTTGGGGCCGATCACGGCCGAGGCGATCTTCGTGATGTCGCCCTCGTAGTGGACCGGGTCCGGGCCCCAGACCGCCCGGCACACGTCGATCACCTCGTCCAGGACCCGGCCGCGCTGCTCGAAGGGCCGGACGGCACAGGCCGCGTACTCGTCCAGGGACCAGCCGGTGCCGAGGCCCGCGACGACCCTGCCGCCGCTGGCCGCGTCCAGGGAGGCGAGGGTCCTGGCCAGCTGGAAGGGCATGCGCAGCGGCGCGACCAGCACGCTGGTGCCCAGCCGGACCCGTTCGGTGGCCGCCGCCGCGAGGGTGAGGGTGACCAGTGGTTCGGCCACGCCCCGGTAGTCGTCGGGCCAGGCGAGGCCGGGGATGTCGTACAGGCCCTGGGTGGCGGGTTCCGCGAACAGCGCCCGTTCGTACACCCACAGGCTGTCGTACCCGATGCGCTCGGCGGTGCGTGCCACATCGGGCACGTCCCTGCCGAGGTCGTACTGCCGGTTCTGCGGAAGGCCGAGGCCGAGCCGGGTCGCCATGTGCCGTGTGTTCCTTCCGGCCGGTGTCAGTCCGCGAGCGGCGTGAGCAGCATGCGGCCGGCGAAGCCGACGGCCGCGTCCAGGCGGTCGGTGAACTCCTCGGCCAGGTCCTCGAACCGGCGTAGCGCCCACAGTGCCCGCGCGGTCGACCAGGTGGCCTCCCGGGCGCGCTCCAGGCTCCAGGCGCCCAGCAGATGGGTGAGCGGGTCGGCGATCTGGAGCAGGTCGGGGCCCGGCATCAGATCCTCGCGGATGCGCTCCTCCAGCGCCACGAGGAGGTCTCCGACGCGGTCGAACTCGTCCTCCAGGTCGGCCGGTTCGCAGCCGAGGGCACGGCAGGTGTCCACGACGGCCAGCGCCAGGTCGTGCCCGATGTGCGCGTTGATGCCCGCGAGGGCGAACTGAAGCGGTCGTACGCCGGGGTGGCGGCGGAGCTGGAACAGTGGCCGCCAGCAGGCCGGCGGACGGTGGTCGTCCGCCACCGCGTCGACCGCGGCCAGATACCGCTCGGCGAACCGCACGTCCAGCGCGGTCGCCGCCCGCGCGTCCGCGAACGCCCCGGCGTGCAGGCGTCGTTCGACCTCCTCGGTGACGGCCAGATAGACGCGGTTGAACACCGCGATCCCGTCGCCCGCGGGCAGGGTGCCGTCCAGAGCGCGCATACGGGAGACGACGGCCTCGACGGAGGGGGTGAGGTGTTTCGACTGCGCCATGGGGGAAGCGTCCCAGCCCCCGGCCGGCGGCGGAGCCGACGGGCCCGGTGCTTCCCCGGAACGGGGGAACCCGGGCCCGTCCGGGGGAGACGGGAGGGATCCCCCTGTCAGGCTTGCGCGCCCGGCGTCCGGCCAGGGCTCCTCAGGACTCCGGCTCGGTGCGGGCCGCCGTTTCCTCGTCGTAGGACGACGTGCCCTCGTCCAGCAGCGGCTCCTGCGGCTTGAGGTGGGCGGGGGCGAAGACGCGCAGGGCGTGGTAGCCGGTGATGGTGACCAGCGTGCCGAGGGCGATGCCGCTGAGCGAGAAGGTGTCGGTGAACTTCATGGTCACGTTGCCGACGCCGATGATGATGCCCGCGGCGGCCGGGACGAGGTTGAGCGGATTGCGCAGGTCGACCCCGGCATTGGTCCAGATCTGGGCACCGAGCAGGCCGATCATGCCGTACAGGATGACGGTGATGCCGCCGAGCACACCGCCCGGGATCGCGGCCACGACCGCGCCGAACTTCGGGCAGACACCGAAGAGCACCGCGAAGCCCGCGGCGGCCCAGTACGCGGCCGTCGAGTAGACCCGGGTCGCGGCCATCACGCCGATGTTCTCGGAGTACGTGGTGTTCGGCGGGCCGCCCACGGCGGTGGACAGCATCGACGCGACGCCGTCGGCCGAGATCGCCGTGCCCAGCTTGTCGTCCAGCCGATGGCCGGTCATCTCGCCGACCGCCTTGACGTGCCCGGCGTTCTCCGCGACCAGGGCGATGACGACCGGCAGGGCGACGAGGATCGCCGACCACTGGAAGGACGGGCCGTGGAACGACGGCAGCCCGACCCAGTCGGCCCTGCCGACCCCGGAGAGGTCGAGGCGCCAGTGGTCGGTGACCTTGCCGCTCGCGTCCACCGAGTGGATCTTGCCGAAGAGCCGGTCGCAGGCCCAGGAGAAGCCGTAGCCGAAGACCAGGC
Organism: Streptomyces sp. NPDC046915; assembly: GCF_040644935.1. Lineage (NCBI taxonomy): Bacteria > Bacillati > Actinomycetota > Actinomycetes > Kitasatosporales > Streptomycetaceae > Streptomyces > Streptomyces sp. NPDC046915. The sequence continues at coordinate 407,281 of NZ_JBEYXB010000007.1, forward strand.
CCAGGAAGATCGCGACTCGGGACCAGAAGCCGCGCAGACCGACGACGGCCAGACCGGTGAAGAGCATCACCAGCAGGGCGGTCCACTGGTCCTGCGGCCAGTAGGTGGAGGCGGTCACCGGGGCGAGGTTGAAGCCGATCAGCATGACGACCGCGCCGGTGACGATCGGCGGCATCGTGACGTGGATGATCCGCGCCCCGAAGCGCTGCACCGCAAGCCCCGCCAGGAACAGCACCACGCCGACGACGAAGACCGCGCCGGTCACGGTCGCGCTCGTGCCCCCCTGGGCCCGGATCACCGCGGCCACGCCCACGAAGGACAGCGAGCAGCCGAGATAGCTCGGCACCCGGCCGCGCGTGGCGAGCAGGAAGATCACGGTAGCGACGCCGGACATCATGATCGCCAGGTTGGGGTCGAGGCCCATCAGCACGGGGGCGACGAAGGACGCCCCGAACATCGCGACCACGTGCTGGGCGCCGAGGCCCACCGTGCGCGGCCAGGACAGCCGCTCGTCGGGGCGTACGACCGCTCCGGGTACGGGTGTGCGCCCGTCTCCGTGCAGCTTCCAGCGGACGCCGAGGTCCATGGTGAGGCTTCGCTTTCCTAGTACGTGAAGTCGGTCCGGACCATTGTCACGGGTAGCTGGCGGTTCTACGCTCGCACGGTCCTACTCATGAACTGCGTTCATATTTCTGATCGGAGTGCCTTGATGAGTGGAAGATCCGGATCCCGTGCGGCCGTGCTGCTGGCGGCCGCGGCGACCTTCACCGCCGTGCTCGTACCCGTCGCCCACGCGGCACCCGGGACACCCCGAACGGCGGTCCTCGACGGCGCGCGCCTCCAGCAGACCCGCGCCCGCCTGGACCATGGCGATCCACGACTCGGGCGGGCGCTCAAGGCCCTGACCGCCCGCGCCGACGCCTGGCTCGGCCAGGGGCCGTGGACGGTCGTCGACAAGCCGAAGCCGGCGCCCGGCGGCGACGTCCACGACTATCTGAGCCAGGCCCCGTACTGGTGGCCCACCACGGCCCCCACCGCCGACAACCCCTGGGGCTGCCCCTACGTCCAGCGCGACGGACAGCGGAACCCGGAGGTCGACAGCGGCACGGACCGGCAGGACGTCGAGAAGGTCTTCGACTCCACGTACGACCTCTCCCTCGCCTGGTACTACACCGGCAGGCGGAGCTACGCCGAGAAGGCCGGGCAGATCCTGCGCACCTGGTTCCTCGACCCGGCCACCCGGATGAACCCGAACCTGAACCACGCCCAGTTCATCCCGTGCAAGTACGACGGCCGGGCCATCGGCATCATCGACTTCTCGCAGTCCTACACCAGCGTCCTCGACGCGCAGGCGATCCTCGCCACGGGCGCCCCCGGCTGGAGTGCGAAGGACCGGACCGCCATGGGGAAGTGGAACGTCGACTTCCGTGACTGGCTGAAGAACAGCGACTTCGGCGCGCAGGAGGGGGCCGCCGCCAACAACCACGGCACCTTCTACGACATGCAGCTCGCCGCCCTCGCGTACGCGACCGGCGACAAGGCCCTGGCGCGCCGGACCGTCCTCGACGCGCGCGCCAAGCGGATCGACCCGCAGATCGCCGCCGACGGCAGCCAGCCGCAGGAGCTCGCGCGCACCCGGAGCTGGCACTACTCGACCTTCGACCTGGTCGCCTACACCCGGCTCGCCGCCATCGGACGCCACGTCGGCGTGAATCTGTGGACCTACCGGGGACCCGAGGGGCAGGGCCTGGTCAAGGCGGTCGACTACCTCCTCCCCGCCGCCACCGGGGCCGCCGCCTGGACACACCCCGAACTGGAGTTTTACCGGTACGCGGCGAGCGACGTCGTGCACGCAGCCGCCGACGCCGGGGACAAGGCGGCCCAGAAGGCCGTGCCCGAGCTCCAGGCACCGCCCGGCGGCGACCTCTGGGCGCTGCGGCCCGCCGCCGAGCAGCTGGACTCGATAGCGGGCTGACCGCCCCGGACGGGGCTGCTGAGCGCTCGCTTAGGATGGGGTCACCCCGTCCAGCCACACTCAGGAGCCCCACCCGTGACCGCCGAAGCCCCACCCGTCCCCGCCCTGTCGTACGGCCGGCTGATCCCCGTCACCGTCCACCTCGACGACCTGGACGCGCTCGGGCTGCTGCACAACGCCCGGTACCCGCTGCTGGCCGAGCGCGCCTGGACCGAGCTGTGGCAGGCCCACGGCGTCCGCTTCGACGGGGACTGGGCGGCCGCCGGGGACGCCTGCAACGCCGTCAAGGAGCTGCGGATCACCTACGAGGCGCCGGTGACCAGCCCGGGCACCTACGCCGTCCACCTCTGGCTGGAGCGGCTCGGCACCACCGGACTGACCTACGGCTTCCGCTTCTGCTCGGCCGACGGGACGGTCACCTACGCGCACGGCACCCGTGTCCTGGTCCGGCTGGACGCGGCCACGCTGCGCCCCACCGCGTGGAGCGAGGGTTTCAGGGCTGTCGGTCGGGAACTGCTGCGACCCGCGCACTGACCTCCAGCGGGGTGCGCCGGCCGCCGCCCAGCACCCCCGCGAAGACGGTGAGGCCGCAGGCCAGCGCCGTCACCAGGCAGAACGACACCACCAGGCTGGTCGCCTGCGCCACCCCGCCGATCAGGCTGGGCGCGATCAGGCCCGATGTGTACGTGATGGTCGCCACGCCCGCGATCGCCTGGCTGGGGTTCGGGCCGCTGTGGCCGGCCGCGGCGAAGCACAGCGGGACGACGACCGCTATCCCGAGCCCCATCAGCGCGAACCCGGTCATCGCCACCGCCGGATGCCCCGCGACGACGATCAGCAGGCCGCCGAGGACGGCGAGGACGCCACCGGCGCGGACCGTGCGGACCGCCCCGAAGCGGTTCACCACCGCGTCCCCGGCGATCCGGGCCACCGCCATGGTCAGCATGAACCCGGTCGTCGAGGCCGCCGCCAGACCGGCCGAGCTGTCCAGCCGGTCGCGCAGGAAGACCGCCGACCAGTCGAGGCTCGCGCCCTCCGCGAACACCGCGCAGAAGCCCACCGCGCCGATCAGCAGTGCCGACCTGGGCGGCAGCGCGAACCTCGGCGGGGGCTCCTCGTCCTCGGCGGGCTGTACGTCCAGCACCCAGCCGCACGACAGCACGCCGAGCAGGGTGAGCGTGGCCGCCGCGAGCGCGAAGTGCAGACGGGCGTCCGAGCCGAGGTGTGCGGCGAGCGTGCCGGCGGCCGAACCGATCAGGGCGCCCGCACTCCACATGCCGTGCAGCCCGGACATGATCGACCTGCCCAGCAGGCGCTCCACCTCGACGCCGAGGGCGTTCATCGCGACGTCGGCCATGCCGGCGGTCGCGCCGTAGACGAACATCGCCAGGCACAGCGTGTACAGGTTCGGCGCGAGGGACGGCAGGACCAGGGCCAGCGTCCACAGCGCGATCAGGCCGCGCAGGGCCGTACGGCTGCCGAAGCGGTGGCTGATCCGGCCGGCCAGCGGCATCGAGCAGGAGGCACCGAACGCCGTGAAGGCGAGTGCGAACCCGAGCTGTCCCGTGCCCAGCGAGGTGTGGTCCTGGATCCATGGCACGCGGGTCGCGAAGGTGCCGGTGACGGCGCCGTGCACGGCGAAGACGGCCGCCACGGCGTACCGGGCGCGCCTGACCGTTCGCCGGTCCTCCTGCTCGGTGACAGCGCTGGTCACGTCACTCATGTTCCGGTCCCTCCCCGGTCGGGCGCACACCCCTCCATTGCACCGCCGTAAACTATCAGGGTCCCTGCCTGATAGATAGCGGCCTTCCACGCCGTCCGGTCCCGCGGATCTGGGAGGATTCCGGTCATGCCCGCATCACCGAGCACCGCACGGGCCATCAACGACCGGCTCGCCCTGCGGCTGCTTCAGCAGGAAGGCCCGCTGACGGCGGGGCAGTTGAAGCAGCTGACCGGACTGTCCCGGCCGACGGTCGCCGACCTCGTCGAACGCCTCACGGCCTCCGGCCTGATCACGGTGGTCGGGGAGTCGGGTGAACAGCGCCGGGGCCCGAACGCCCGGCTGTACGGCATCGTCGCCGACCGGGCCCACCTGGCGGCGCTCGACGTCCGCACCGAGAGCGTCTCCGTGCTGGTGTCCGACCTGCTCGGCCGGGTGCTCGCCGAGGCCTCCGTGCCGATCGGCGGGGACGCCCAGGCCGGACCCGCGGACGAGCAGGCCGTGGAGCAGGCGGTGGGGCTGGTGGAGCGGGCGGTGAAGGAGGCTGGGGCCGACCGGCTGCACACCGTCGGCATCGGCGCGCCCGGTCTGATCGACCCCGGTACGGGTGAACTGCGGGACTCGGCGGGCCTGCCCGGCTGGCACCGCAGCCTGGTCGCCGCGCTCCAGGAGCGCTTCCCGGACGCCCGCGTCAGCGTCGAGAACGAGACCAATCTCGCCGCGCTGGCCGAGCAGCGGGAGGGCGCCGCCCGGGACCGGGACACCTTCGTCCTGCTCTGGCTCGGCCACAGCCCCGGCGCGGCCGTCGTCCTCGACGGCACCCTCCGCCGGGGCGCCTCCGGCGGCACGGGCGAGATCGGCTTCCTGCCGGTCCCGGGCACGGCCGTGCTGCCCTCGGCGACCGACTGCTCGGGCGGCTTCCACTCCCTGGTCGGGGCGGCGGCCGTCGCCGAACTGGCGGGGGAGCACGGGCTGCCGGGGGCCGGCAAGGAGGTGGCGGGCGCGGCTCTCGCGGTACGGGAGGCGGCGGAGGCCGTGGGCCGGGACGGGCCTTCGGCGGCGGGCCCGTTCCTCGACGCCCTTGCCGGCCGCATCGCCCTCGGCGTCGCCTCCGTCGTGGCCGTCCTGGACCCGGGGTGCGTGGTCCTCGGCGGCGAGGTCGGCCAGGCCGGCGGCGAGGCGCTGGCCGCACGCGTGGCGGAACACATCGGCCGGATGTCCCCCATGCCCACCGAGGTACGGGCGAGCGGCCTGGGCGGCACGGCGGTGCTCCGCGGCGCCCTGCTGACGGCCCGTGAACGCGCCCAGGACGAACTGTTCGCACCGCCGGGCCGGTAGCCCGGCGGGCGCCGCCCGGCGGGCAGGGCCGAGCCCGCCCGGGCGCGGCCGCGGGAGGCCGGCCCTAGCCCGCCGAGCCGCCCCCGAACCGCCGCCCCAGGTACTCCTCGAACGTGCCCTTGCCCACCGCCCGCTGCGGTGTGAGGTGGCCGCCCTCGCGGAAGGCGTGGAAGGTCTTGCCGGGGAGCGGGAGGTGCACGGTGGGGCGTCGCCGGCCCGTCGCCCTCAGGTAGGCGCGGGCCAGCGAATGGAACGAGCGCACTTCGGGGCCACCCATGTCGGACACCCGCCCCGCCGGTGCCCCGGCCGCCAACTCGGCCAGGCGCGCGGCGACTTCCGCCACCTCGATCGGCTGGTCGGACACCCCGGAGGGGAGGAGCAGGACGGGCGACTTGGCCAGCGCCCCGAACACTTGCAGGAGCAGGTCGTGGAACTGCGTCGTCCGCAGCACGGTCCAGCCCAGACCCGACTCCTCGACCAGCCGCTCGACGGCGAGCTTCGCCTTGTAGTAGCCGAGCGGCACCCGGTCGACACCCACGATGGAGATGTAGACCAGATGGCCCACCCCCGCCCGCCGGGCCGCCGCGATCAGGTTCTCCGCCGCCCGCTCGTCACCCCCGCGCGGCGTGCTCGCGCAGTGCACGACGGTGTCGACGCCCGCCACGGCCGCGTCCAGTCCCGGGCCGCCCGCACGCAGATCGACGGCGTACGGCTGGGCGCGGCGGCTGAGTACCCGCACCTCGTGCCCGTCCGCCCGCAGCCGCTCCGTGAGGAGCCGGCCAAGGGTTCCGGTACCGCCGGTCACCAGGATCGTGGTCATGCTGTCTTCCGTCCCTCCGGACACCGGACGCCCCCGGACGGGGCGCCCCTCACCAGCTGAGACCACGCGACCCCCGTGCGATGTGACAGCCCGCGGCGGCTCTCTTCACGAGCGCGTCAGCTGACGCCCCACGAAGTCCAGCTTGTCCGGGTTCACCACGGCCCGCACCTGAGTGATCAGCCCGTCGCGGAACTCGAAGGAGACGGTGCCGATCAGCAGGCCACCCGCCCACGCGGCCAGCGCGCTGTCGCCGTTGACCTCGGCCACCGTGAAGTCCGTGCCCGCCGGGAACCGCCGGCTGATGCCGGCCAGGAAGCGGAGGACCTTCTCCCGCCCCTCGATCGGCCGCAGGGCGGCCGTGACCTTGCCGCCCCCGTCGCTCCACCAGGTCACATCGGTCGCCAGCAGCTTCTCCAGCCCGGCCAGATCGCCGTCGCGGGCCGCGGCGACGAACGAGGTGACCAGTTCGTCCCGCCGCTCGGGCGAGGGCTGGAAGCGGCCCTCCGGCACCGCCACCCGGTGCGCCGCCCGCCGGTAGAGCTGGCGGCAGTTGGCCTCGGTCAGATCCAGCACGCCGGCGATCTCCCGGTGCCCGTACCCGAACGCCTCCCGCAGCACGTACACCGCCCGCTCGGTCGGTGTCAGCCGTTCCAGCAGGACCATCAGCGCCATCGACAGATCGTCCCGCCGCTCCGCGGACTCCATCGGTCCCAGCGTGCCGTCGGAGGTGGCCACCGGCTCCGGCAGCCAGGGGCCGACGTACTGCTCGCGACGGGCCCGGGCCGAGGTGAGCCTGGTGAGGCAGAGATTGGTGACGACCTTGGCCAGCCAGGCCGCCGGATGCCCGATGTCCGCGCGGTCGGCACGGCTGTAGCGCAGATAGGCGTCCTGGACCGTGTCCTCGGCCTCCTCGGCCGAGCCGAGCATCCGGTAGGCCAGGCCGAACAGTCGCGGGCGGTGGGCTTCGAACACGTCGGTGAACGATGCGGTCATACGGTCACCCTGCCAGAGCGCGACCCGGCGGCGGGCAAGGGCCGTCGTCACCACCGCCGGGCCCGACCGCACCCTAAAAGGACTAGACCAGAGCGTCAATAGTATGGACCAATCAGGCGATCCGAGGGCCTGTGAGCCACTCCACATCGATCACCCGCATGGGTGACGGTCGGGCGTGGCACACTGGCCCTGTACCAGAAGCAGCGCACTCCGGGGTCGGTGAAAGTCCGAACCGGCGGTTACAGTCCGCGACCCGGTCGCTTCCAGCGGCCGGTTGACCAGGTGAAATTCCTGGACCGACGGTTAAAGTCCGGATGGGAGGCAGTGCGCGGCGGGCGGGCATGCACGTGTGCGCGCCGCCGTCTGGGCTCGTCCGTCACGGGCGGGTCCCGTCCGGCGTAGGCGTTCCCGGTGTGCTCGACCGTTCATTCTGTCGTCATCGACAGCCCCGGAGTCCGTGCCCGAATGAGGCAGGAGGACCCGGGAAGTGTTCACCGGAATCGTCGAAGAGCTGGGTGAGGTCACCGCCGTCGAGAACCTCGGCGACGCCTCCCGTTTCCGGCTGCGCGGCCCCGTCGTCACCGAGGGTGCGAAGCACGGCGACTCCATCGCCGTCAACGGAGTCTGTCTCACCGTCGTCGACCACGAGGGCGACGAGTTCACCGCCGACGTGATGGCCGAGACCCTCGACCGGTCCAGCCTGGGCGCCCTCTCCGCCGGCTCCCGGGTGAACCTCGAACGCCCCACCGCGGTGGGTGCCCGCCTCGGCGGCCACATCGTGCAGGGGCACGTCGACGGCACCGGGCAGGTCCTGGAGCGCAAGCCCTCCGACAACTGGGAGATCATCAAGATCTCGCTCCCCGCGGACCTTTCGCGCTACGTCGTGGAGAAGGGCTCCATCACCGTCGACGGCATCAGCCTCACCGTCGTGGACGCCGGCCCGGACTACTTCACCGTCAGCCTCATCCCCACCACACTCGCCCTGACCACGCTCGGCCTCAAGCAGCCCGGCGACCCGGTCAACCTCGAGGTCGACATCGTCGCCAAGTACGTAGAGCGGCTGCTGGCGGCGGGTCAGGGGGCCGGACGGTGAACGGGCTGAACTCCGAGGCGTTCACCCTCCTCGACCAGCACATCCTCTGGTCGGACATGATCGGCAACATCCTCGGCCTGATCACCCTGGCACTCGGCTGGCGACGCTCGCTGTGGACCTGGCCGGTCCAGTTCCTGTCCGGTCTCGTCCTCTTCGGAGCCTTCTACGGCCACCTGACCGGCAGCGCCGGCAAGCAGGCCGTGGTCATGGCGGTCGCCCTGTACGGCTGGTGGCAGTGGAACCGCAACAAGGGCCGGGCCGAGGACGGCGGCGACGGCCACATCGTCCCGCGCTTCGCCACCTGGCCCGAGCGCGCCACCATGCTCGGCGCCGCCGCCGTCGGCACGGTCGCCGTCGCCCTGCTCTTCAAGGCCTACCCGTCCCTGTCCTGGGACCCCTGGCCGGACGCCTACATCTTCGTCGGCACCATCGTCGCCATGTACGCCCAGGCGCGCGGCATGGTCGAGTTCTGGTTCGCCTGGCTCCTCGTGGACCTCGTCGGCGTCCCCCTGAACTTCGCCAACGGCTACGCCTTCTCCGGCTTCGTCTACGTCATCTACGGCGCGCTCGTCCTGTGGGGCATGCGCGACTGGTGGCTGCGCTCCCGCCAGGGCTCGCGGCCCGCTCTGGAAGGAGCACCCGCATGACCGCCCACCCGTCGCCCGCCACCACCCTGACCGAGGCGCTTCGCGCCGCCCCTTCGATCCCACCGATCCTGTACAGCACGGACGGCTTCGAGGACTTCGCGCTCGACCCCGTCGAACAGGCCATCGCCGACATCGCGGCCGGGCGTCCGGTCGTGGTCGTCGACGACGAGGACCGGGAGAACGAGGGCGACCTCGTCATCGCCGCCGAGAAGGCGACGCCCGAGATCGTCGCCTTCATGATGAGCGAGTGCCGCGGACTGATCTGCGCCCCCATGGAGGGCGAGGAGCTGGACCGGCTGAAGCTCCCCCAGATGGTCGAGGACAACACCGAGTCGATGAAGACGGCGTTCACCGTCTCCGTGGACGCCTCCGCCGCGCACGGCGTGACCACCGGCATCTCCGCCTCCGACCGGGCGACCACGCTCCAGCTGCTGGCGAGCGGCGACGCCGGACCCACCGACTTCGTCCGCCCCGGCCACGTCTTCCCGCTGCGCGCCAGGCCCGGCGGCGTCCTGGTCCGCGACGGCCACACCGAGGCCGCCGTCGACCTCGCCCGGCTCGCGGGGCTCCGCCCGGCCGGCGCCATCGTCGAGATCGCCGGCGAGGACGGCCGTATGCTCCGGCTGCCCGAGCTGATCCCGTTCGCCCGCAAGCACGGCCTGACGATCATCTCCATCGAGGACCTGATCACCTACCGCCGTGCCTCCGAGCCCACCGTCCGGCGCGAGGCCGAGACCCGGCTGCCCACCGCCCACGGCACCTTCACCGCGTACGGCTACCGCTCCGCCGTCGACGGCGTCGAGCACGTCGCCCTGGTCCACGGCGACATCGGCGACGGCGAGGACGTCCTGGTCCGGATCCACTCCGAATGCCTCACCGGCGACGTGTTCGGCTCCCTGCGCTGCGACTGCGGTCCCCAGCTGGACGCCTCGCTCGAGCGGATCCAGGCCGAGGGCCGCGGAGTCGTGGTCTACCTGCGCGGACACGAGGGCCGCGGTATCGGTCTGCTGTCCAAGCTGCGCGCGTACGAGCTCCAGGAGCAGGGGCACGACACCCTCGACGCCAACCTCGAACTCGGCCTGCCCGCCGACGCCCGCGACTACGGCGCCGGCGCGCAGATCCTGACGGACCTCGGCGTCCGCAGCCTGCGCCTGATGACCAACAACCCCGAGAAGACCGAGGCGCTGCTGCGCCACGGCCTCAAGGTCACCGGCCGCGAGCCGATGCCCGTACAGGCGGGCGAACACAACCTCCGGTACCTGCGCACCAAGCGGGACCGGATGGGACACGACCTGCCCTGGCTGGACACGCCCGCCGTGCCGGCCTCCGCGGCAGCGACAGCATCCGTGGCCGCGGCCACCTGCGGCAACCAGTAAGAGAAAGCACTTAGGAGAGACGTGAGCGGCAAGGGTGCACCGGAACTGTCCGTACGCAACGCGAGCGACCTCAGGGTCGCGGTCATCGCGGCGCAGTGGCACGACAAGGTGATGGACGGTCTGGTCGACGGCGCCCTGCGCGCCCTCGGTGAGCTGGGGATCGACGAGCCCACGCTGATCCGGGTCCCCGGCAGCTTCGAGCTCCCGGTGGCCGCGAAGGTCCTGGCCGGACGCGGCTACGACGCGGTCGTCGCCCTCGGTGTCGTCATCCGCGGCGGCACCCCCCACTTCGACTATGTGTGCCAGGGCGTCACCCAGGGCCTCACCCAGGTCTCCATCGAGACCGGCGTCCCCGTCGGCTTCGGCGTGCTGACCTGCGACACCGAGGAGCAGGCGCTGGACCGGGCCGGACTCGCGGGCTCGAACGAGGACAAGGGGCACGAGGCCGTGACCGCCGCGGTGGCGACCGCGGTCACGCTTCGCTCAGTATCTGAACCGTGGCACTAGGTCGTGCGGCACACCGCGTAGAGTGGGCGCCACCATGTCCAAGAAGACGTTCGAGGAGCTCTTCACCGAGCTCCAGCACAAGGCCGCCCACGGCGACCCCGCCACCTCCCGCACCGCAGAGCTGGTCGGCAAGGGGGTCCATGCCATCGGCAAGAAGGTCGTCGAGGAGGCCGCCGAGGTCTGGATGGCCGCCGAGTACGAGGGCAAGGAGGCGGCCGCCGAGGAGATCTCGCAGCTGCTCTACCACGTCCAGGTGATGATGGTCGCCCGCGGGATCTCCCTGGACGACGTCTACGCCCACCTCTGAGCCGTACCGCACGCCCGTCCGAACATCTGCCCGAGCAGAACGAGCAAAGGAAGCCGACCTCATGCTGCGCATCGCCGTCCCCAACAAGGGTTCACTGTCCGGCCCTGCGGCGGAGATGCTGCATGAGGCCGGCTACCAGCAGCGCCGCGAGTCCAAGGAGCTGCGGATCGTCGACCCGGAGAACGAGGTCGAGTTCTTCTACCTCCGCCCCCGCGACATCGCGATCTACGTCTCCTCCGGCCGCCTCGACATCGGCATCACCGGCCGCGACCTGCTGATCGACTCCGGCGCCAACGCCGAGGAGATCCTCCCGCTCGGCTTCGCCCGCTCCACCTTCCGCTTCGCCGCCAAGCCGGGCACCGCGAACGGCATCGAGGACCTGACGGGCAGGACGGTCGCCACCTCCTACGAGGGCATCGTCGCCAAGCACCTCGCCGACAGCGGCGTCGACGCCTCCGTCGTCCACCTCGACGGTGCCGTGGAGACCGCGATCGAGCTGGGCGTGGCCGAGGTCATCGCGGACGTCGTCGAGACGGGCACCAGCCTGCGCAACGCGGGCCTCGGGGTCTTCGGCGAGCCGATCATGAAGTCCGAGGCGATCGTCATCCGCCGGGCCGGCGCCGACACCGAAGAGCCCAAGGTGCAGCAGTTCCTGCGCCGCCTCCAGGGCGTCCTGGTGGCGCGGACGTACGTGATGATGGACTACGACTGCCGCGTCGAGCAGCTCGAGAAGGCCGTCGCGCTCACGCCGGGCCTGGAGTCCCCGACCGTCTCCCCGCTGCACAACGAGGGCTGGGTCGCCGTCCGCGCCATGGTCCCGGCCAAGGAGGCCCAGCGGATCATGGACGACCTGTACGAGATCGGTGCCCGGGCCATCCTGACCACCGCGATCCACGCCTGCCGCCTCTGAACGGCAGGAGAGGCAAGCAGGGGTAGAGCAGAGATGTCCGACCTTCCCGATCTTCCCGTCACCTTCCGGCCGGGGCACACCCGCGTGATCCTGCTCACCGCGGGACTGGCGATCTTCGTGGTGATCTCGGGGATCGCGATGCTGCTGGAGCACCTCGGTCCGGGGGAGCGGCTCAGCTTCGTCCTCACCGGCGCGCTCATCTTCGGCGCGCTGGCCCAGCTCGCCCGGGTGAAGGTCGTCGCCGACGACACCGGCGTCACCGTGGTCAACATCGCCAGTAAACGGCGCCTGGACTGGGCGGAAATCCTCCAGGTGAACCTCCGTCCGGGCGATCCCTGGGTGTTCCTCGACCTCAGCGACGGCACCAGCCTGCCCGCCCTCGGCATCCAGCCGGGCATCGCCAAGCAGCGCGCCATCGCCGACGCGCGCACCCTCCGGGCACTCGCCGAGGCCCGCTCGACGGCCCGCGCCACGGAAGATCAGGGCTGACTGGGGGAGCTCGACCCTGCCGTATCGGCCCGTGTCTTGATTAATCTGGTGACGGAGGCGTTTTTCGCTGCGCCTCCACCCCTGCGTGCCGCCTGGTGCACAGGGGTTCCTGCTACCCGAGGAGTGACTCCCTCCGGCGATGGACGGATCGTCCTGTAGTACCTGCGCCGCCCCCTCCCGACATACCGGGGAGGCGGCGGCATCATGACCACCCCCCTGCTGCTCCTCGGAGCGGCGTTCCTGCTGATTCTCGCGAACGGGTTCTTCGTCGCGGCCGAGTTCGGTCTGGTGACGGTCGAACGCCCCGACGCGGAGAAGGCCGCCGCCGACGGCGACAGACGCGCCCGTACGGTCGTGGAGTCGCTCAAGGAGCTGTCCTTCCAGCTCTCCGGCACCCAGCTCGGCATCACCATCACCTCCCTCGTCGTCGGCATGCTCGCCGAACCGGCCCTGGCGTCGCTGCTGCACGGCCCGTTCGCGGCGGTCGGCATCCCCGGGGGCGCCGTCTCCGGTGTCGCCGTGGTCGTCGGCATGCTGCTCGCCTCGGCGATCCAGATGGTGATCGGCGAACTGGTGCCCAAGAACTGGGCGGTGTCCAAGCCGTTGCAGGTCGCGCGGTTCGTGGCGGGCCCGCAGCACCGCTTCGCCCGCCTGTTCCGCCCGGTGATCGCCGCGCTCAACACGGTCGCCAACCGGCTGGTACGGGCCCTGGGCGTCGAGCCCGCCGCGGAGCTGGCCTCCGCCCGCACCCCCGGCGAACTCGTCTCCCTCGCCCGCCACTCCGCCCAGGCCGGCGCCCTGGAGCAGGACACCGCCGATCTGTTCGTGCGCACGCTGTCGCTGGGCGAGCTGACCGCGCAGCACGTCATGACCCCGCGCGTGAAGGTCAGCTCCCTGCAGTCCTCGGCCACCGCCGAGGACGTGGTCAACCTCACCCGCGCCACCGGCCTGTCCCGCTTCCCCGTCTACCGGGAGAAGATCGACGAGATCGTCGGCATGGCCCACCTCAAGGACGCGCTGGCCGTCCCCGTGCACGACCGGCTGCGCACGCCCGTCGGCAGCATCGCCCGCCCGGCGCTGCTCGTCCCCGAGACGCTGCCCGTCCAGCCCCTGCTGGCCCGGCTGCGCAGCGAACAGCCCATCGCGGTCGTCGTCGACGAGTACGGCGGCACCGCGGGCGTGGTGACGCTGGAGGACATCGTCGAGGAACTCGTCGGTGAGGTCCGCGACGAGCACGACGGCCAGCTGGTGCCGCAGCTCGCCGCCGCCCCGCCCGAGGACGGCAAACCCGCCTGGGACGTCGACGGCAGCTGTCGCGTGGACATCCTCCAGCGCATAGGCCTCGACGTGCCCGAGGGCCCGTACGAGACCGTCGCCGGCCTGGTCGCCGACCTGCTCGGCCGCATTCCGGCCCCCGGCGACAAGGCGGAACTGCCCGGCTGGCGGCTCTCCGTGCGCCGGGTCGGCCACTACCGTGCCGAGCGGGTCCGCCTGGTGCGCACGGCCCCCGCGGTGAACGTCATGGAGGCCGTCCGATGAGCGTCCTGCAACTGGTCTTCGCCGGGCTGCTCGTGCTCGCCAACGGCTTCTTCGTCGGCGCCGAGTTCGCCCTGGTCTCCGTCCGCCGCAGCCAGATCGAGCCGCTCGGCACCGCCCGGGCCCGGCAGGTGCTGTACGGCCTGGAGCGGCTGCCGCAGATGATGGCCGCCGCCCAGTTCGGCATCACCGTCTGCTCGCTGACCCTGGGCGCGGTCGCCGAACCGACGGTGGCACACCTGCTCGAGCCGGTGTTCGAGTGGATCCAGCTGCCGGAGGGGATGATCCACCCGCTCGGGTACGTCATCGCCCTCGCCGCCGTGGTCTTCTTCCACCTCGTCATCGGCGAGATGGTCCCGAAGAACCTCGCGATGGCCGCCCCGGAGAAGGTCGCGCTGTGGCTCAGCCCCGGTCTGGTCGCCTTCGCCCGTCTGTGCCGGCCCATCACGGTGGCCCTCGGCGCCTGCGCCCAGGGCATCCTGCGGCTCTTCCGGGTCGAGCCCAAGGACGAGGTCGAGGCCGTCGTCACCAGCGAGCAGCTCAACCGGCTGCTGGAGGACTCCGGCCAGGCGGGCCTTCTCGACCCCGAGGAGCGGGAGCGCCTGGAGGACGCGCTGGAACTGGGCTCGCGCCCGGTCACCGATGTGCTGCTGGGGCGCGAGTCGCTGGTGACGGTGAATCCTTCGGTCACTCCTGGACAGATCGTCGAGCTGACCGCGCGCACCGGGTACTCCCGTTTCCCGGTCGCGGCGGAGACCGGCGCCTTCATGGGCTACCTGCACGTGAAGGACGTACTCGACCTGGAGGAGTCGGACCGGGCCGTGCCGCAGCACATCTGGCACCCGATGACGACCCTGCGGGCCGAGCTGCCGCTCGACGACGCGCTCACGGTGATGCGGCGCGCGGCCACCCACCTGGCCCAGGTGGCGGACGCCTCCGGCAAGGTGCTCGGCCTGGTCACGCTGGAGGACGTGCTGGAGCTGCTGGTCGGTGAGGTACGCGACCCGGCCCACCGGGAAGCCCCGCATCCCCGGGTGAGCGAGCCACGGGCGAGCGACGAGCCGGAAGAGGCTCTGGCGAGCTGACGGTGCCCGGTGCTGGCGCGGGCGGGTGGTCCGCCGGTCGGTCACATGGCCGACGGATCCTGCGGCCCCCGCCCCGACAGCACCTCGCCGTACGCCTGCATCAAGTCGGGAAGCCGCAGGGTGGCCAGGTCGTCCCGGGTCAGCATCCCCGGATACGTGGACAACCGCAGATCCCGGTACGCGCAGCTCTTCTCGTACAGCGTGCGCAGGAACCGCCCGTTCCCCAGCTCGTCGATCCACCCCTGCTCGACGACATGCCCGGCGATCGACCGCAGCTCGTCCAGCGCCTCCTCGTCCCAGACGTCGCCGTTCTCCGTGGCGAGCACCTCGCCGATCGAGGTGAGTTCGAGGGGACGGTAGGAGGGGAAGTCGACGCGGGTGGTGAAGCGGGAGGACAGCCCCGGGTTGGCGGCCAGCAGCCGGTCCATGCCCTCCGGATAACCGGCGAGGATCACCACCAGGTGGTCGCGGTTGTCCTCGGCCCGCTTGAGCAGCACCTGGAGGGCCTCGTCGCCGTACGCGTCGCCCTTGCCGTATCCCGAGTTGGACAGCGAGTACGCCTCGTCGACGAACAGCACCCCGCCGATCGCGGAGTCGATCAGCTCGTTGGCCTTCACAGCCGTCTGGCCCAGGTACTCCCCGACCAGGTCGGCCCGCTGCGCCTCCACGAGGTGGTCGCCGCCGAGCAGGCCGAGGGCGTAGAAGACGCGGCCGAGGATGCGGGCGACGGTGGTCTTGCCGGTGCCCGAGGGGCCGGAGAAGACGAAGTGCCGTTTCGGCGGCTGGACCGGCAGCCCCTGCCCGGCCCGCAGCCGGGCCATGTTCAACTGCGCGGACAACGCCTTGACTTGGCGCTTCACGGGCTCCAGTCCCACCATGCGCTCCAGTTCGGTGAGCGCCTCCTCCAGCAACGCGGGGTCGGTGGGCCCGGCGGGCAGCGGCGAGGACGGCATGACCGTCTTGGCGCGCACCGCCGGATCGGTCACCGAGGGCATCGCACCGGCCGGCGGCAGGTCGGCGTCCGTCAGCCGCAGGTCGCGGCCCTCGGTCCCGAAGAGCGGGTCGAGCACGTCGGGGCCGTCGACGGTGTCCTGGCCGATTCCGGTGAGTGTGATCGCCGCGAGGTCGACCGCGTCCTCGTATCCGTCGCCCTCGGCGATGGCGGCGAGCCGGGCGGCGGTGTCCATGAAGGCCGGATCCACGCGGTGCACCGCCCGGTACAGGGGGAGTGCGGCGGCGCTGCGGCCGGTGCCCTCGTGCGCCCGGGCCAGCCAGTACCTGAGCTCCTTGCGCTGCGGCTGCTCGCTGCGGCAGCGCATGAGGGCCGCCGACAGCAGCGGCTCGGCCTGTCCGTACATCTCCAGGCGGACCCGGGCCATGCCGCCGAACAGGCCCGCCTCGATGCCGAGCAGGGGGTCGTCGAGCAGCGGGTCGGTGTGCCGGACCAGCTGTTCCCAGTCCTTGACCAGGTAGGCGCGGCAGGCGTGCAGGAAGCGGACCTGTGGGTCGGTGTCCACCGGCGGCAGCCCGGCGAGGGCCCGGTCCAGCTCCGGGACGTGGCGGCCGTCCAGCCAGTGCGAGGCGTGCGCGAGCAGCAGGTCGCGGGGGCTTTCGAGCACCGGCTGCACCCACCAGCCCAGCCAGTACCAGGAGTTGAGGGTCCGGCGGTGGCGGGTGCGCTGCTCCCCGAAGCGGTCCCGGTGCCGGAACATCCTGAGCAGGGCGGTCGTCGTGTCGACGCGCAGCGCGTGCAGCCCGAGCCAGCCGTCGGCCATCCCGGGATCCATCCGCACCGCGGCGCGGAACTCCTCCTCCGCCGACGGGTAGGCACCCATCGTGTAGGCGTCCACACCTCGCAGCCAGGCGAGGTCGGCCGGGGCCTCGGGGCCCCGCGTGCCGAAGTCCATCACGTCCCCCACAAACCGTGCCCCCGTAGGTTCACCGACCGGACCCTCGCCCGATGGCAGCCTTGGTCGAACCGCTGTACCGCGGACCGGAGTTGCAGGTGCGCGAAGCAGCAGTTCGATGGTCGCACCGAAGGCATCGTACCCGCGTGGCATCCCCCCGCCGAAGGGTGCGGCACGAGCCGTTCGGCGAGGTGGGAGCAGACGGGGCGCACACGCAATGGTGACCCTGGGTGAGCGAATGGCGGCGCATGGCACCCGAAAATCGGGCCGCGGGCAGAACGAAGCCCCCGATCACGGGGGAACAACCGGGGGCTTCGCGTAGGCGGGCGGCTTCGAAAGGCCGCACATTGAGAACGTAAGACCTGTACGGCCCCCCGGTCAAGCCGAGTTGAGGCACTCGAACAAGTTCTCAGACAGGGGCCTTCACAACTTCAGCACACCGCGGACGGTCCATCACCCTGGGTGACATCTTGGTCCGGTCCAGGAGACACACCAGGCCCCGGCAGCACCTCGTACCCCTCCTGTGACTGTCGTACCAGCAGATCGGCGTACGGCCGCGAGGGGTCGGCGGCGAAGTGCGCGTGTTCCGCTCGGACCCATCCGGCCCAGAAGTCCCGCTGCTCCGCCCCGTCCCGCAGCCGCCCCCTCGTCCAGGAGTCCTCGCGGGGCAGTTCCATCCACAGCAGCCGCGCGAGGTGCGGGCGCAGGGCGCGGCGGCCGGCGCCGACCCCTTCGACGAGGAGCACGGGCGCGGGCGGCAGCGCGCGGGACGGACCGAAGCGCCGGGCGCGCCAGTCGTACGGCGTGTAGCGCGCGGTCTCGCCGCGGCCGAGCGGCTCGATCACCTGGGCGAGCAGGCGCCCGGTCCAGTCGAAGAGTTCCTCGTGGGTGGCGATGTCGTCGAGGTGCAGCACGGGCGCCCCGCCCAGCGCGGTGGCCAGCCGTCCGGCGAACGTGGACTTGCCGGAACCGGCGTGCCCGTCGACGCCGACGATGCGGACCGGCCCGCAGGAGGGGGGCAGCGCGCGCAGCCGGGAGGCGAGGTCGTGAATGGCGATTCCTGAGGTGTGGTGCGGTGTGGGGGGTTTTCCGGAAACATTCTAGTAGCGGCCCATAGCGGCCGTACCGGTGGGTCCGAAAACGTCACACCTTGAACCACCGGCTGGCAGCCAGTCAAACTCGCCGATTAATACCCGAATCTGCTGACCGATATGTCGAATTCGGCGTTCCCGCTGTGCCCGCCGCTGAGTAAGGTGCCTCCTGCGCAACTGCGACGCGTCGTACGGGGACGGACAGGGGTAGATGGCCGCGGAGTTATTCGAGGGGCAGTATGTGTGGCATCCGGCGGCCGACGACCGTGTGCTGGCGAGCGTATGCGTCGACGTGCGCGCCGGACGTTATCGAAGCGCCCACGAAGCCCTGACCGAGACGGGCACGGACTTCGGTCTGCGGGCCCACCGCTCCCTCGTCCTGGCCTCCGAGGCCGCCGGCACCGACCTGGTGGAGCGCTGGCTGGCCGAGGAGCCGACGCCCGAAGCCGCGCTGATGTGGGCGCGGGTGGCCGTGCAGCGGGCACTGAGGGCCGCCGACGCCCGGGACGAGCGGGCCGAGGCGCTGGAGCGGATCGCGCTGGCCGCCTGCGACCGGGCCGCCGCCCTGGCTCCGGCCGACCCCACACCCTGGGTCGCCAAGCTGGCCATGACCCGGCTGCACCGGCTGCGCGACCCCGCGCCGCACGGCCTGCTCACCGCCCCGCCCGGCCCCTGGCGGCTGTTCGCGCACGTGCTGTCCCTCGACCCGTGGCACCGCGAGGCCCACCACCGCTTCCTGTCCTTCTTCTTCACGCGCCACGGCGGCTCGGTCAACGCCGCCTGGGACGTGGCCGCCTTCCTCAGCCAGCGGGCGCCCGCCGACTCCCCACTGCGGCTGCTGCCCCTGGTCGCCCTGGTGGAGAGCTACAACCCGACCCAACTGCTCGCCGACCGCGTGTGGGAGCAGCCCCAGTGGCGCTCCACGGCACTCGCGATCTACCACAACTGGCTGCCCACGGTGGCCGGCTACCGCCACACCCCGGTGCTCGACCTGGCCTACCTCGCACACGCGCTGGTCATGGCCCAGCGCGAGTTCGAGGCCCGGGCGGTCCTGACGGCGATGGGCCCCTATGCGTCCCGCATGCCCTGGAGCGCCTTCGGCGACCCCGCGGAGCAGCTCTCCCGTGCCCGGCGCGCCTGCGGCCTGCCGGTGCCGGGGCCCGCATGACCGCCCGACTTCTGCTCGTCTCCCTACCCAGAGAAAGGTCGATCTGTGTCAGAACGGATATCGACTCCACGGGCGAGAGCCCGCGGGGGAGAGGACCCGGCCGCGCTCGACGACGACGCGACCCTGCACGCGATGGGTTATCCGCGGAAACTCACCCGCCGTTTCCAGGCGTTCGACAATTTCGCGATCTCCTTCACCATCATCAATATCATCTCGGGAATTTTCTCGTCCTTCGGCTACGGAATGAATGCGGGTGGCCCCCGCATTCTGGTGTTCGGCTGGATCGGCGTCTCGATCATGGTGCTCTTCATCGGCGCGGCCATGGCCGAGGTGGCCTCGGCCTATCCGACGAGCGGGGCGCTGTATTTCTCCGCCGGTAAACTCGCCAAACGCCACAAGGGCGCCTGGTCCTGGTTCACGGGCTGGCTGAACTTCGTGGGCCAGATCGGCGGCACCGCCGCCACGGGCTACGCGGCGGCTACCTTCATCCAGGCCTTCGTCGCCCTTCAGTGGGACTCCTACGAGCCCACCGTCCACCAGACGGTCCTGATCACGGCCGTGATCATCGTGCTTCAGGGGCTGGCCAACACCTACACCGTCCAACTGGTCGCCGTCCTCAACCGGATTTCCGTGTGGTGGCTGCTGGTCGGACTCGTGGTGATCGTGACCACACTGATCGTGATGCCGGACCACCACCAGTCGGCGTCCTTCGTGACCCATTTCGTGAACAACACCGGCTTCACCAACGGACTTTACGGCGGGATGCTCGGGCTGCTGGTGACCAGTTGGACCTTCACCGGCTTCGACGGCAGCTTCCACATGTCCGAGGAAACCGTCCAGGCGACGGTGAACGCACCCAAGGGGATCACCCGTTCGATCGGGTATTCGGCGATCACCGGGCTGATCCTGATGCTGGCATTGGTCTACAGCATCGGTGACTACGCCAAGGTGGCGGGTTCGTCCGCGCCGCCCGTCCAGATCCTCATCGACGGTCTCGGCATGGGATGGGCCAAGGCTCTGCTGCTGATCGTGATCGGCTCGATGCTGTTCTGCGGCCTGGCCAACCTCACCAGCAACACCCGGCAGATCTTCGCCTTCTCCCGGGACGGTGCCATGCCGGGCTCCCGCTGGTGGCACTCGGTCTCGCCGCGCACCCGTACCCCGGTCAAGGCGGTGTGGCTGGCGGTGGGCTGCTCGCTCGTGCTGGTGCTGCCGGGCTGGTGGTCGCACACGGCGTTCACGGCGATCGTCAGCGTCAACGTCGTCGGGCTGTTCCTCGCCTACGCCGTGCCCATCTTCCTGCGGCTGCGGCTCGGCGACGAGTTCCAGCCCGGGCCCTGGCACCTGGGCCGCTGGGGCCGCCCGATCGGCTGGCTGGCCGTGGTCTGGATCCTGCTCAGCAGCGTGCTGTTCATGCTGCCGCAGGCCTCCCCGATCACCGTCGACTCCTTCAACTACGCGCCGATCGCACTGGCCGTCGTCCTGCTGGTGGCCACGGTGTGGTGGTTCGCCACCGCCCGCCGCCGCTTCCAGGGCCCGGTCAGCTACGGCCGCCCCGACGAGGTCGCGGCGATGGACCTCGTCTGACCCTCGCACCACGGCCCCGGCGCGCGCACCTCACAGGCGCACGCCGGGGCCGTGCCGTGCCGCGGGACCGCCAGTGGCGGAGACCAATATTCATGGGCGTGGCGCGGGCCGAAGTGCTGGCAGGGGCATGCCGCCTGCTTCATAGTTGCCGCACAGCCGTGCATCGGACCGCCCGAAACCAGACACCTGGGGGTCTTCCGCCCATGAGCACAGCCGAACAGCCATCCCGCAGAACCGTCCTGGCCGCGGCCGTCGCCGCCGCGGTGATCTCCGGAGCCGGCCCCGCGGCCGCCGCGGCCGGGGATGACGCCGAGGACTCCGGCCACACCCCGGGCGGCCACACCCCGGACCGCCCCGTCGACTACCACGCCTGGACCTCGTACTCCGACTGGCGCGGCGGTACGGCGAACGGCACCCGTGCCGTACCGGGCCCTCGCCCGGGGCTCGTGATCGGTACCCCGGCCGGCAGCACCGACTACACGGACCCGCACACCGGCACGACGGCCGCCTGGGAGTACGCCACCTGGACCTCGCCAGTGCACCGGCTCTCCGTCCCCGCCACCGAGACGATCGCCTCCTGGAACGCCCACACCCCGGCGGGCACCTGGCTCCAGGTCGAGCTCCAGGGCACGTACTCCGACGGCACCGACACCCCCTGGTACGTGATGGGCCGCTGGGCGGCCGGCGACCAGGACATCAAGCGGACCTCGGTGGACGACCAGACCGACGGCAAGAGCACGATCTGGACCGACACCTTCGCCATCGACGACGCCACCACCGGTCTGCGCCTGGTGTCCTACCGGCTGCGGCTGACCCTCTACCGCAAGCCCGGCACCGAGCTCACCCCCGTCGTCCGGCGCATCGGTGCCATGGGCTCCGACATCCCCGACCGCTTCACCGTCCCGGCCTCCACGCCCGGCCTGGCCCGGGAACTGATCGTCCCGCGCTACTCGCAGGAGATCCACACGGGCCAGTACCCCGAGTACGACAACGGCGGCGAGGCCTGGTGCAGCCCCACCTCCTCGCAGATGATCATCGAGTACTGGGGCGGCCGGCTCACCCCCGAGCAACTGTCCTGGGTGGACCCGTCCTACGCCGATCCGCAGGTGTGTCACGCGGCCCGTTCCACCTACGACTACCAGTACGCCGGCTGCGGCAACTGGCCGTTCAACGCCGCCTACGCGGCCACCTTCCGGGGCCTCCAAGGTGTGGTCACCCGGCTCGGTTCGCTCACCGACCTCGAGACGCTGATCGCGGCCGGCATCCCGGCCATAACGTCCCAGTCCTTCCTCAAGACCGAGCTGACCGGCGCGGGTTACGGCACCTCGGGCCACCTGATGACCGTGATCGGCTTCACCGCCGAGGGGGATGTGATCGCCAACGACCCGGCCTCGCCCGGCGACGCGGCGGTACGGCGCGTGTACCTGCGGCGGGAGTTCGAGAACATCTGGCTCAGGACCAAGCGGTACAACGCGAGCGGCAAGGTCGTCTCCGGCACGGGCGGCGTCTGCTACCTGTACTTCCCGGACCGTCCGACCCCCCGCCGGCGCAGGGCGCTCGCGCGGGTGGGGGTGTGCTGACCGGCTGCCTGTGACCAACGTCTCCGTCGCGAAAGCCACCATCGGTGGCAAGGTGGACAGAACGGTGGGGGGAGTCCACCCGGCACGACAGACCTCAGCGAGACGCCATGACCGCACATTCAGCCACCGCCGCCCGTCCCCGGACCCGCACGGGCGGCCCGCAGGACGACGGGCCCAAGATCCTCGAGCACGTCATGGGCTGGGTCCTGGTCGCGGTGATCGCCATGCTCGTGACCCGGCTCGGCCTGCTCTGACCTGAGGGCCCGGTGACCACCGTGGCCTGAAGGCCCGGTCGGACAAGGGTTGTTCAGCGGGCGCGAGATGTTGTTCTGACATACTGCCGATGTCCCGCAGCCCGCCCGAGACCAGGGTCCGAATTGAATATGAGGCAACAGGGTGCCGCCGTCCGTCCCCGGGCGCGCGGTACCGAGCGTTCCGCGGCTCGTCGTGCCGAACTCATCGCCATCGGGCGGAAGTTGTTCGCCGACACGTCCTACGACGCGCTGTCCATGGATGACATCGCCCGGCAGGCGCATGTCGCCAAGGGCCTGATCTACTACTACTTCCGGTCCAAGCGCGGCTACTACCTGGCGATCATCCATGACTCCGTCGCCGGCCTGGTCACCCACGCCGCGAGCGGTCTCGACATCCCGGCCGTGGACCGCGTCCACCGCACCATCGACAGCTATCTGCGCTACGCCGAGCACCACCAGGCCGCCTACCGCACCATCGTCAGCGGCGGAGTCGGCTTCGACACCGAGGTGCACGCCATCCGGGACGGCGTGCGCGAGGCGATCGTGACCACCATCGCCGAGGGGGCGTACGGCCGCAGCGAGGTCGCGCCGCTGGCCCGCATGGGCCTGCTCGCCTGGGTGTGCAGCGTCGAGGGCGCCACCCTGGACTGGATCGACCACCCCGACCTGTCCCGCGAGACCATGCGCACGCTCCTGGTGAAGACCCTGGGCGGCGCCCTGCGCGCCATCGAGGAACTGGACCCCGCCTACCCGGCCCCCGCACCGGCCCGCCGGGACGCCTGACGCCCGTGAGGGCGGACCACGGGGACTAGACCACCGCCCCCTGGTTTGAGCCAATTTTCCGGGGTCGGGAATTCTGGGGTGGCTTCTTGAAGTGAGCGGTCGTTAACTGGTGACGAGAGGTCGCTGATCGGGCATACTCACAGCGCACAGCCGCTGGTCAGCGGCTTCCGAGATCCGGGAGCGCGCGCATCGGCCGGACCAGACACACCAGGCGGCGCCGCCCCACCCAAGGCGCACGTCCGCCGATGCGCCCGACAGGGAGGAGAGCGTCGCCATGCCCGACCGCGCCCCGCAGCCGGTGGACCGGCAACTGCCCACGGACGAGGCCCGGGATCTGATCTCGCTCGTCCGCGACATCGCGCAGCGCGAGATCGCGCCCAAGGCGGCCGAGGAGGAGGACGCCGGACGCTTCCCGCGCGAGGCATTCACCCTGTTGTCGCAATCGGGCCTGCTGGGTCTGCCGTACGACTCCGAGTACGGCGGTGGCGACCAGCCGTACGAGGTCTACCTCCAGGTCCTGGAGGAGCTCGCGGCGGTCCGCCTCACCGTCGGCCTCGGCATCAGCGTGCACACCCTGGCCTCCTACGCCCTCGCCGCCCACGGCACCAAGCAGCAGCAGGTCGAGCATCTGCCCGCGATGCTCGGCGGTGGGCTGCTCGGCGCGTACTGCCTCTCCGAGCCGTCCTCGGGCTCGGACGCCGCCTCGCTGCGGACGAAGGCGGTCCGGGACGGCGACGACTGGGTGATCACCGGCACCAAGGCGTGGATCACGCACGGCGGCATCGCCGACTTCTACACGGTCATGGCCCGCACCGGCGAGGAGGGCCCGCGAGGGATCACCGCGTTCCTGGTGCCCGGTGACGCGGAGGGCCTGAGCGCCGCGGCGCCGGAGAAGAAGATGGGCATGAAGGGCTCGCCCACCGCCCAGGTCCACTTCGACGGCGTACGCGTCCTGGACGAGCGCCGCATCGGCGAGGAGGGCCAGGGCTTCGCCATCGCCCTGTCCGCGCTCGACTCCGGCCGGCTGGGCATCGCGGCCTGCGCGATCGGTCTGGCGCAGGCGGCGCTGGACGAGGCGGTCGCCTACGCCACCGACCGCCGGCAGTTCGGCCGCCCGATCGCCGACTTCCAGGGCCTGCGCTTCATGCTCGCCGACATGGCCACCCAGGTCGAGGCGGGCCGCGCCCTGTATCTGGCGGCGGCGCGGCTGCGGGACGCCGGCCGGCCGTTCGCCAAGCAGGCGGCCATGGCCAAGCTGCACTGCACCGACACCGCCATGCGCGTGACCACCGACGCCGTGCAGATCCTCGGCGGATACGGCTACACCGCGGACTTCCCGACGGAGCGCTACATGCGCGAGGCCAAGGTCCTGCAGATAGTCGAGGGCACCAACCAGATCCAGCGGATGGTCATCGCCCGTCACGTCGCGGGGCCGGAAGGCCGCTGAACTGCCCGAGGGCGACCGGCGGGGCCGCCAGCCTGACCCACTCCGGGTCGTGGCGGCCCGGCAGGGTGCGGCCCCGGTCCGCCCAGGCGCGCATCAGATCGCGGTAGATGGGCGGGTCCTGCGGCGGGGGCGGCGGGACCGATCCCGTGGGCGGGGGGACGAACACGCGGTACTGACGCCCGGTCGCCGATTGTGTGGGGGTCATACCAGGGCAACGCCCGCACCGGCGGGCAGGTCACCGCCCGGCGGAATCGGGAGTGCGTTCGCGGCCGTCCCACTCCGGGTCTGGTCTCCGGCGACCGTCTGACGTACCGTCAGCCCAGCCGCCGCCAGGGAGGTGCCGTGCCCGACGACCGTCCCGTACCGCTCGACGAGTACCCCGTGCACCAGGTGCCCCTGTCGATGAAGCACGTCGCGACGGGGGACCGCAACGCCTACGACCGCTGCATCTTCCACGTCCTCGACCACGAGGGACGCGCACTGCTGATCGCGGGCCTCGGGGTGTACCCGAACCTGGGCGTGATCGACGCCTACGCCACCCTGCGCAGGGGCGACACCCTGCACGCCGTCCGGGCCTCGGACGCGCTCGGCGAGGACCGGACGCGCCTCGCCGTCGGCCCGCTCCGGATCGAGGTCGAGGAGCCGCTGCGACGGCTGCGCCTGGTCTGCGACGACGACACGCTCTCGTACGACCTGACCTGGACCGCCGAGTTCCCGGCCCTGTGGGAGCCCCACCACCTCCAGCGGCGCGGCGACCGGCTCACCCTCGAGGGCCGCCGCTTCGTCCAGGCGGGCGGTGCGGCCGGGGTGATCCGCGCCGGGGGCGAGGAGTTCCGGGTCTCCGCCACCGAGTGGACCGGCACCCGCGACCGCAGCTGGGGGGTGCGCCCCGTCCCGGGGGAGGAGGGCGGCCGGCTCGCCGAGGACCACCCGACCGAGGGCTTCCACTGGATCTGGTGCCCGGTCCGCTTCGCCGGCCGCTTCCTGATGGTCGTCACCCAGGAGGACGCCGACGGCTACCGCACCCTGAACGACGCCACCCTCGTCCACCCCGGCCGGCGCGATCGCCAACTCGGCTGGCCCCAGGCCGAGATCACCTACCGCCCCGGCACGCGCGACCCCGAACGGGCCCTGATCCTCCTCGGCGACGCGCGGAAGCCCCGGGAGCTGGAAGTGGAGATCCTTACCTCCTCCCCGCTCGCCGTCGGCGCCGGCTACCCACCCGCCGACGACTGGCAGCACGGCACCTGGCGCGGACGCGGCTGGACCGACCGGTGTACGTACGACCTCTCGGCCCCCTCGGCCCACCCCCTGGCCGCCTACGGAGTCACCGACCACGCGGCCCGCTTCCGGCTCGACGGGCAGACCGGCCACGGGATCTTCGAGCACGGCTCGTTCGGCCGGCACGACCCGAGCGGCTTCACCGGCTTCGACTCGGTCGCACCCTGAAGTCGCCAGTTGAAGTCGCCAGTTGAAGTCGGCCGTTGAAGTCGGCCGTTGAGGTCGGCCGTTGAAGTGGCCCCCTGAAGTCGCCCGCCGAAGGAGGGAAGATGGCCACGGCACCCCGCCCGCGCACCACCACCCGCGACCCCGAGGACCTCGCCCGCCGCCTCACCGCCTGGCTCGGCACCCGCCTGCCCGGCGCCAAGGCGGTCGGGATCGCCGTCCCGGCGTCCAACGGCATGTCCAGCGAGACCCTGCTCTTCGACATCGAGCATCCCGAACCGCCCGTGCGCGCCTGCGCGTTGCGGCTCGCCGCGGACCCGGCGGCGTACACGGTCTTCCCCGAGTACGACATGGTCCGCCAGTACCGCACCCTGCGCCTGGTCGCCGAGCGCACGGACGTCCCGGTACCGCGCGTGCTGTGGCTCGAGGAGGACCCGGAGCCGCTCGGCGCGCCCTTCTTCGTCATGACGCGGGTCGAGGGACGGGTGCCGCCCGACGTCATGCCGTACACCTACGCGGGGAACTGGCTGCACGCGGCGAGCGACGAGGAGCGTGCGCGCCTGGAGGCGGCCACCGTGCGGCTCCTGGCCCGGCTGCACGACCAAGTACCGCCCCAGGAAGCGGAGTTCCTGGTGCTCCCGGGTGCGGGGGACCCGCTGCGGCGGCACGTCGACGCCCAGCGCGCGTACTACGAGTGGGTCGTCGACGGCGTCGCCCGCTCGCCGCTGATCGAGGACGCCTTCGACCGGCTCGCGCAGCTCTGGCCGCGCGATCCCGGCACACCCGTGCTCAGCTGGGGCGACGCACGCATCGGGAACATCCTGTACGACGACGGTTTCACGCCCGTGGCCGTCCTCGACTGGGAGATGGCGGCCCTGGCCCCGCGCGAGACCGACCTCGGCTGGATGATCTATCTGCACCGCTTCTTCCAGGACCTCACGGCCGCCTCCGGACAGCGCGGGCTGCCCGGCTTCCTGCGCCGCGACCGGGTCGAGGCCCGCTACGCCGAACTCACCGGCCACACCCCCCGGGACATGGAGTTCCACATCCTGTACGCGGCCCTGCGGCACGCGATCGTGATGCTGCGCGTCGCCCGCCGACAGGTGTACTTCGGCGAGGTGCCCCTGCCCGCGGACCCGGACACACTGATCCTGCACCACGGCAGCCTGCGGGCCATGGTGCAGGGCAGCTACGGGGATGCGGCGGGGTGACCGGCTCAGGCGGCCCGGCGCATCGCCGGCACACGCATCGGGCGTGAGCCCGGGCCGCCGACGTGCGAGAAGGGCTGCGTCCGCCAGTTCAGGCCCTGCGGCAGGGTCAGCAGGAGCGCGGTGTCCTGCTCCTGGGGACGGAAGGACTCGTCCGCGGGGCGGGCGTCGGCCGCGAGGCGGCCCGTACCGGCACACACCGTGAGGCCGAACGGGTTCCACGGCGAGGCGCACAGCGCGTGCTCCGGCAGGATCTCCTCGTCCGCCAGCAGGGCGATGGGCTGCGCGCAGTCCGGGCAGATCACCCGGTACATCTCGAAGGTGTCATAGGCGTCGAGTTCCTCGACGTCCGCATCGAGCGTGTCGTCGAAGACGTCGGGTTCGACGCCCTCCGGCGCGGGCTCGACGGCCGGCTGCTGCCGCTTGGGCATGCTGCGACCAGGGCGCTTAAGACTCTGCATGGGATTCTCCCCCTAAGGCTGGGCCGTGAAGGCACTGCGGCCTCGACCACAGCAAGCACTTCCCGTCCGCTCTCGGCGGTAATCACGAGAGCATCACGGAGCCCGTCCACCGGCTGTGGCGTTCGTCACATGCCGCCCGCAGGTGCCCGGTGCGGTGTGTTTGTCCCTCAGCCGGCTCACAGCGGGCTCTCGGGGACATCACGAACCGGGCATGACCTGGGCTGCTCAGGTATCCGAGGAGATCGGGCGCACTGTAGGTTTTGGCGCCATGGAGGAGCTGGACCGTCAGATCGTGCAGCTGCTCGTCAAAGACGGGCGGATGAGCTACACAGACCTGGGCAAGGCCACGGGCCTGTCCACGTCGGCCGTGCACCAGCGGGTGCGCCGGCTGGAACAGCGTGGCGTCATCCGCGGCTACGCCGCGGTCGTCGACCCCGAGGCCGTCGGGCTGCCCATGACCGCCTTCATCTCGGTCAAACCGTTCGACCCCAGCGCTCCCGACGACATCGCGGACCGGCTCGCCGACGTCCCGGAGATCGAGGCCTGCCACAGCGTCGCGGGCGACGAGAACTACATCCTCAAGGTCCGCGTGGCCACCCCGCACGAGCTGGAGGAACTGCTCGCCCGGCTGCGGTCCCTGGCCGGGGTGTCCACCCGTACGACGGTGGTGCTGTCGACACCGTACGAGGCCCGGCCGCCGAAGATCTGAGGCGGCGGGGGTGCGGCGGCCCCGCCTGCGACGTACCGGGTG
Organism: Streptomyces sp. NPDC046915; assembly: GCF_040644935.1. Taxonomy (NCBI): domain Bacteria; kingdom Bacillati; phylum Actinomycetota; class Actinomycetes; order Kitasatosporales; family Streptomycetaceae; genus Streptomyces; species Streptomyces sp. NPDC046915. The sequence continues at coordinate 435,760 of NZ_JBEYXB010000007.1, forward strand.
CCGCGCGAGAGACTGTCGGGCATGAGTGAACGACCCGCCGCCGACCCCAAGACCGTCCTCCTGCGCCGCGGAGAGGTGCACAGCCCCGCCGACCCCTTCGCCACCGCGATGGTCGTGGAACGCGGCCAGGTCGCCTGGGTCGGCTCGGAGGGTGCCGCCGACGCCTTCGCGGACGGGGTCGACGAAGTGATCGACCTCGACGGCGCGCTGGTCACCCCGGCGTTCACCGACGCGCATGTGCACACCACCGCCACCGGGCTCGCGCTGACCGGCCTGGACCTGTCCGACGTGCCCTCGCTGGAGGCCGCCCTCGCCCGGGTGCGGGACTTCGCCGCCGCCCGCCCGGACGACCGCGTGCTGCTCGGCCACGGCTGGGACGCCGCCCGCTGGCCCGGCGGCCGCCCCCCGGCACGCGCGGAGCTCGACGCGGCCACCGGCGGCCGCCCGCTGTACCTCTCCCGTATCGACGTCCACTCGGCGGTCGTCACCAGTGCACTGCTCGACCTGGTTCCGGGCGAGGTGTCCCGCGCCGACGCCCCGCTCACCCGCGACGACCACCACGCCGTCCGCTCCGCCGCGTTCGCCGCCGTCACCCCCGCGCAGCGCGTCGAGGCGCAGCGGGCCGCCCTCGCGCACGCCGCCTCCCTCGGCATCGGGTCCGTGCACGAGTGCGGCGGGCCGCAGATCTCCTCCGAGGACGACTTCTCCGGCCTGCTGAGGCTCGCCGCCGAGCAGCCGGGCCCGCGGGTCACCGGCTACTGGGCGGAGCGCGACGCGGAGGGCGTCACCAGGGCGCGGGAGCTGGGCGCGCTCGGCGCCGCGGGCGACCTGTTCGTCGACGGCGCGCTCGGCTCGCACACCGCCTGCCTGCACCAGCCGTACACCGACGCGGACCACACCGGCACCGCCTACTTCGACGCGGTCGCCGTCGCCGAGCACGTCGCCGCCTGCACGGACGCCGGCCTCCAGGCGGGCTTCCACGCCATCGGGGACGCCGCCGTCAGCACCGTGGTCGAGGGTGTCCGGGCCGCCGCCGAGAAGCTCGGCCTCGCCCGGGTCCGGGCCGCCCGGCACCGTGTCGAGCACGCCGAGATGCTCACCCCGGAGACCATCGCGGCCTTCGCCGAACTGGGCCTGACCGCGTCCGTCCAGCCCGCCTTCGACGCGCTGTGGGGCGGCGAGGACGGCATGTACGCCCGGCGCCTGGGAGCGGAGCGGGCCCGGACCCTGAATCCGTTCGCCGCCCTGCTCCGTGCGGGCGTTCCCCTCGCGTTCGGTTCCGACAGCCCGGTCACCCCCCTCGACCCCTGGGGCACCGTCCGCGCGGCCGCCTTCCACCGCACGCCCGAACACCGGATCTCCGTGCGAGCCGCGTTCACCGCGCACACGCGCGGCGGCTGGCGGGCCGTCGGCCGGGACGACGCCGGGATCCTGGTGCCCGGGGCGCCCGCCGACTACGCCGTCTGGCGTACCGACGCGCTCGTCGTCCAGGCCCCCGACGACCGGGTGGCGCGCTGGTCGACCGACCCCCGCTCCGGCACCCCGGGGCTGCCCGACCTGACCCCCGGCCACGACCTGCCCGTCTGTCTTCGGACCGTCGTGGGCGGACGGACGGTGTTCGTACGGCCGGGCGAGTGATCTACCGGGGTGGCGAGGCGGCGATCGGCCGCCGCGGCCCCGTCGCGCGACCTGCGCATCCTCGCCTCTGACCAGGCGATTGATCCTGTTCCCGCAGGTCAGGAGAGTGTTGACAGTCAGCGGCGGCGGGCCGGTAGGTTCGGCCGAGTCCACCACCGGACGCCCGACCGGGAAGCATTTCGCGTACGCGTCGCAGCGCCGCTGGGTCAGGGACGGTGTGCCGCACCGGGGCACCGTCGCTGGGAGCCAGGCTCAGCGCCCGCGCCGACGCGGGAACGCTTCCGACCGGGTCGGGAAGGTGTGACCCGGGTGGGGCCCGGTCGCTCAGTAGACAACGGCTTTCGGTCGATCCGCAGCCAGCGGGTCCCAGGTCGGCCCGAAGGGCGCCGGGCCCCCATCCGCAGCCGGAGGCGGAACGAAAAGCACATTCTTACCCCGTTCTTGGGGAATCGACACCGCCTTCCGCACGAGCCGTCGCTTCGGCGCAGGCAGCGGCCACTATGGTGGACCCTGCGTACGACATGTGAAGGGGCAGCAGTGAACGACGGCGACGGGACCCTCGCGGCACAGGACCGGGCGAGGCAGTTCGGCCCGCTCGGCACGGCCTTGGTGATCATCCCGACCTACAACGAGGCGGAGAACGTCAAGTCCATCGTCGGCCGGGTGCGCAAGGCCGTCCCCGAGGCGCATGTGCTGGTGGCGGACGACAACAGCCCCGACGGCACGGGCAAGCTCGCCGATGAGCTCGCCGTCGAGGACGACCACGTCCAGGTGCTGCACCGCAAGGGCAAGGAGGGCCTCGGCGCCGCCTACCTCGCCGGCTTCCGCTGGGGCATGGACAACGGCTACGGCGTACTGATCGAGATGGACGCCGACGGCTCCCACCAGCCCGAGGAACTGCCCCGTCTGCTGACCGCCCTCAAGGGCGCCGACCTCGTGCTCGGCTCCCGCTGGGTGCCCGGCGGCCGGGTGGTGAACTGGCCGAAGTCCCGCGAGTTCCTCTCCCGTGGCGGCTCCACCTACTCACGGCTCATGCTCGACGTGCCGATCCGCGACGTGACCGGCGGTTTCCGTGCCTTCCGCCGCGAGACCCTGGAGGGCCTCGGACTCGAAGAGGTGGCCTCGCAGGGCTACTGCTTCCAGGTCGACCTGGCCCGGCGCGCGGTCAAGGCCGGCTACCACGTGGTCGAGGTGCCCATCACGTTCGTGGAGCGGGAGCTCGGCGACTCCAAGATGAGCCGCGACATCGTGGTGGAGGCGCTGTGGCGGGTCACGGCGTGGGGCGTGGGGGACAGGCTGGGCAAGATCACGGGCAAGGGCGGGCAGGCTCGCTGATCACGCGGTTCACCAGGGTTCACCGACCCCTTATCCCGCACTGAGCCGGGTCCGGGCACACTGGTGGCATGACGACTGGCGTTCCGACCTCTCAGCAGCCCAGCACGCGGCCCCGGCGTTCCCGGCTGCGCACCTTCCTGCCGCTGGGGATCGCCGCCTGGGTGGTGCTGGAGATCTGGCTGCTGACGGTGGTCGCGGGCGCGGCCGGCGGCCTCACGGTGTTCCTGTTGCTGGTGGCGGGCCTCGTCGCCGGTTCCGTGGTCATCAAGCGGGCCGGCCGCCGCGCCTTCCGGAACCTCAACGAGGCCTTGCAACGGGGCGGCTCGCCCTCGAAGGGCTCCGGCAACGGCCTGATGATGCTCGGCGGCCTGCTGCTGATCATCCCCGGCCTGATCTCGGACGCGGTGGGCCTGCTGCTGCTGATCCCGCCGGTCCAGAAGGCCCTGAGCAGCTACGCCGAGCGCACGTTCGACCGTAAACTCCGCGCGGCCGTGCCCGGCAGCCTGGGCGACGCCTTCCAGCAGGCGCGGATCCACCGGTCCGACGGGAAGGTGGTGCAGGGCGAGGTGATCAGGGACGAGCCCGCGGACACCTCCCGTGAGCAGCGACCTCCGCTGACCCGCTGAACGTGACTCGCCGGCCCCTCCCCGGGAGGGGTGCAGCACGAAAACCGCGGGCGCCGTACGCACACTTCTCGTACGGCGCCCGCGGTTGACTCACGTGCGCTGAAAATCCGTCGCGTCCCTGTTCGGGACTACGCCGACTTGCGGCTGTCCCGGGGGTGAACCGCGATGTTCATCGCCCCGGAGCGCAGTACCGCCAGACGCTCCTCGAGGACCTCTTCGAGTTCCTCGCGGGTGCGTCGCTCCATCAGCATGTCCCAGTGCGTACGCGCGGGCTTGGCCTTCTTCTCCTCAGGGCCGTCGCCGTCCACCAGGAGCGCAGGGGCTCCGCAGACCTTGCACTCCCACTCCGGCGGGATCTCCGCCTCCACCGAGAAGGGCATCTCGAACCGGTGCCCCTTCTCGCATGCGTACTCCACGGCCTGGCGGGGCGCCAGGTCGATGCCGCGGTCCGTCTCGTAGCTGGTCACCACGAGGCGCGTACCGCGAAGAGCTCGCTCACTCATGAATCGTGCCTCCCGGGCTTGTCGCCCACAGGACAGGTGTCGCTGTCGTCGTCATCCGGTCAACGTCCGGTCGGCGGTAAAGATTCCCGTTCGGTGTCCCGTTCCGGGTCATGCATCGCCGTCGTAGCCGCCCCTTGTTGTACCCACCAGCGCCCGGTTTGTCACATCTGAAAGCAGATGTCACCTAGCGTTTCGGCTTCTTTGACGCGCAGTAACGGTACGCCTGGCAGGCCAAACGCGTACACTACCTCCCTTTCGTGTTGAGCGCTAAATCTTCTCCGGAACAGGATTGCCCGCCTCTCCGATCGCCTGCCGTACCGGGACCCGTGCGAGCAGCGCGAACCCGATGACGAAGAAGGCCACGAGCGAGATGATCGCCGAGCGGTAGCTGCCGGTCAGCTGGTAGGTGACACCGAACAGCAGCGGCCCGAGCCAGCTCATCCCGCGGTCGCTCATCTCGTACGCCGCGAAGTACTCGGCCTCCTTGCCGGGCGGGACCAGATGTGAGAACAGTGACCGGGAGAGCGCCTGGCTGCCGCCGAGGACCAGCCCGATGCCCGCCGCGAGCACGAAGAACCACACCGGCGCCCCGGCGGGCAGGAAGTATCCGGCGCCCAGCGTGAACGTCCAGGCGACGAGTGATCCGAGGATCGTCCGCTTCGCCCCGTACGTCCGGGCCAGCCGCCCCATCGCCAGGGCGCCGGCGACGGCCAGCACCTGCACCAGGAGCACGGCCCCGATGAGCGTCGACTGTCCGAGCCCCAGCTCCTCGGAGCCGTAGACCGAGGCCTGGGAGATCACCGTCTGGATGCCGTCGTTGTAGACGAGGAAGGCCAGCAGGAAGGCCAGCGTCAGCGGGTGGCGGCGCATGTCCCGGACGGTGGCCCTCAGCTGCCGCAGCCCGGGGGCGGTGGCCTCCCGCACCGCCCCGGCGCCGCGGTCGCGCAGCCGCCGCAGCGGTACGAGCGTGAAGGCGCCCCACCACAGACCGGCCGACGCCAGACAGACACGGACCGCCGCCGTCTCGGAGAGCCCGAAGGAGTCGTGCGCGGAGTACAGCACCAGGTCGCCGATCAGCACCAGGGAGCCGGCCGCGTAACCGAAGGCCCAGCCCCGGGAGGAGACCGCGTCGCGTTCCTCGGGCGGGGCGATCTGCGGGAGGTAGGAGTTGTAGAGCATCATCGCGACGGACTGCGCCGCGTTCGCGACGATCAGCAGGACGCCGCCCAGCAGATAACGGTCGCCGTCGAGGAAGAACATCCCGGTCGTCGCCGTCGCGCCCACGTACGCGGCGGCCCCCAGGAGCGGCTTCTTGCGGCCGGTGCGGTCGGCCGCGCTGCCCACGAGGGGCATCACCACGACCGCCACGATCACCGACAGGGACACCGAGTACGCGAAGAAGGACCCGGCCCGGACCGGCACGCCCAGCGGGTGGACGAAGCCGTCGGCGTCCGCCGCCGACTCGGCGACCGACGTCAGGTAGGGGCCCAGGAACACGGTCAGCACGCTCGTCGAGTAGACCGAGCACGCCCAGTCGTAGAAGTACCAGCCGCGCTGCTCGCGGCGCCGCCCGGCGGCCTCGTCGGCCGCCTGGGCCTGCACGGTGTCGGTGCCCACCCGTGCCCTCGCTTCCCCGCTGAAGTGCCGTGCGAAGGGCCCTGTTCCGGGGGTCCCGGCGCCGGGGGGCCGGACCGCTCAGACCCAGACGCCCCGGTCCTCCATGACCTTGCGCAACGTGTCGATGTGATCGGTCATGATGCCATCGACCCCGAGGTCGAGGAGCCGGTGCATCCGCTCCGGTTCGTTGATCGTCCACACGTGCACCTGGAGCCCGTGCGCGTGGGCGACGCGCACGAAGCGGTGGTCGACCACCGGGACACCCGACTGGGACTCCGGCACCTGTGCGGCGACCGCGGACCGGCGCACCGCCGCGGGCAGCCCCCACGAGCGCAGCCGGAGGTTGAGCACCCCGCGCGTACCGAACGACGTGGCCAGGCGCGGCCCGGCCAGCCGCTGGGCGCGCAGCACCCGCGCCTCCGAGAAGGAGCCGACGCAGACGCGGTCCCAGGCGTCTCTCCGCTCGATCAGCGCCAGCAGCGGCCGCAGGGCGGGCTCCGCCTTGCAGTCGACGTTCCAGCGGACGCCCGGGAAGGTCTCCAGCAGCTCCTCGAAGAGCGGCACCGGCTCGCGGCCCGCCACGCGCGCGTGCCGGACGTCCTCCCAGGGCAGGTCGGCTATCCGCCCCGCACCGTCCGTGACCCGGTCCAGGGTCGCGTCGTGGAAGGCCACCAGCTCCCCGTCCGCCGTGGCGTGCACGTCGGTCTCCATGTACCGGTAGCCGAGATCCACCGCGCGGCGGAACTGCGCCACGGTGTTCTCCAGGCCGTCGGCGGCCCCGCCCCGGTGCGCGAAGGCGATGGGGCCGGGGTGGTCCAGGTACGGGTGGCGGATGAGCGTCGTCACCTGCGCAGTATCACCCTCTCGGGTGACCCGGTGGCAACCACCGTGCTGCCACCGGATGCCGACGGGACGGCGAACAGCCGCAGGAACAACTGGGCCAGCGGACCGATCGACAGCGCGTACAGCACGGTGCCCAGCCCGACGGTGCCGCCCAGGACGAACCCGGTGGCCACGACCGTGAGCTCCACGGCGGTGCGGATCAGCCGGATCGAGCGGCCCGTGCGCCGGTGCAGCCCGGTCATCAGACCGTCACGCGGACCGGGGCCGAAGTCCGCGGCGATGTAGAGGCCGGTCGCCGCGCCGTTGAGCACGATGCCGGCCACCAGGAGCGGGATCCGTACGGCCACGGCGTGCACCTCGGGCAGCGCGGAGAGCGTGGCGTCCATCGCGGCGCCGATCACCAGGACGTTGGAGACGGTGCCGAGACCGGGGCGCTGGCGCAGCGGCACCCACAGCAGCAGCACCGCCGCGCCCACGATCGTGAGCACGACGCCCATGCTCAGTCCCGTGAGCTTCGCGAGGCCCTGGTGCAGGACGTTCCACGGCTCGAGACCGAGACCGGCCTTCACCAGGAGCGCGCTGCTCGCGCCGTACAGCGCGAGTCCCCCGTACAGCTGGATCAACCGCCTCGCCATGTGGTGCTTCGCGGACAAAGGATCCCCCCGGGTGGTGGTAGTGGCCTGACGCGTGCCACTCTGTGGCTTGGAAAGACAAGCCATCCATGGCCAATCCGGAGAAGGTGGACTGATCGTCATGGCTCAGTGGACCTCGGCAGTGGGTGCCGCGCAGCTCGCCCGGCTGCTCAACTCCCAGCAGGACCGCCCGGCCGGCCCCGGTACCCGCCGTCCGCCCGCCTACCGGGCACTCGCCGACGGCATCCGGCTGCTGGTCCTGGAGGGCAGGGTGCCGGTGGCCGCCCGCCTGCCCGCCGAGCGCGAACTGGCGCTCGCCCTCTCCGTCAGCCGCACCACGGTCGCGGCCGCCTACGAGGCACTGCGCACCGAGGGCTTCCTGGAGTCCCGGCGCGGCGCGGGCAGCTGGACGGCGGTCCCGGCGGGCAACCCGCTGCCCGCCCGCGGTCTGGAACCCCTGCCGCCCGAGGCGCTCGGCTCGATCATCGACCTGGGCTGCGCGGCCCTGCCCGCCCCCGAGCCATGGCTCACCCGTGCCGTACAGGGCGCCCTGGAGGAACTGCCGCCGTACGCCCACACGCACGGCGACTATCCGGCCGGCCTGCCCGCGCTGCGCTCGGTGATCGCCGAGCGGTACACCGCGCGCGGGATCCCGACCATGCCCGAGCAGATCATGGTGACGACCGGCGCGATGGGCGCCATCGACGCGATCTGCCACCTCTTCGCGGGCCGCGGCGAGCGCATCGCCGTGGAGTCGCCGTCGTACGCCAACATCCTCCAGCTGATGCGCGAGGCGGGCGCCCGGCTCGTACCGGTCGCGATGGGCGAGGGGCTCAGCGGATGGGACATGGACCGCTGGCGCCAGGTCCTGCGGGACGCCGCGCCCCGGCTCGCGTACGTCGTCGCCGACTTCCACAACCCCACCGGCGCCCTCGCCGGCGAGGACCAGCGGCGCCGGCTGGTGGACGCGGCCCGCTCGGCGGGCACGGTGCTCGTCGCCGACGAGACGATGACCGACCTGTGGCTCGACGAGGACCTCGACAGCTCGGTGATGCCACGCCCGGTGTGCGGCTTCGACCCGGCCGGCTCCACGGTGATCACGGTCGGTTCGGCGAGCAAGGCCTTCTGGGCCGGGATGCGCATCGGCTGGGTGCGGGCGGCCCCGGACGTGATCCGCAGCCTGGTCGCCGCGCGCGCCTACGCCGACCTGGGAACGCCCGTCCTGGAACAGCTCGCCGTCAACTGGCTGTTCACCACCGGCGGCTGGGAGCAGGCGGTGGACCTCCGCCGCGCCCAGGCCCGGGAGAACCGCGACGCCCTCGTCACCGCGATCCGCCGCGAACTGCCCACCTGGGAGTTCCAGGTCCCCAGCGGCGGCCTGACCCTGTGGGTGCGCGCGGGAGGCCTGTCGGGCTCGCGGCTCGCGGAGGCGGGGGAGCGGGTGGGTGTACGGGTCCCGTCGGGCCCGCGCTTCGGGGTCGACGGCGCCTTCGAGGGCTATGTACGGCTCCCCTTCACGGTCGGCGGAGCCGTCGCGGAGGAGGCGGCGGCCCGGCTGGCCGCGGCCGCGCGCCTGGTGGAGACGGGCGTGAGCAACGGAACGGAATCACCGCGCACGTTCGTGGCCTAGGGGGTTTCGTTCTCACGAGCTCTCGGCCGGCACGGCCTCCGCGGGCACCGGCCGGGCCTCCACCGGCTCCGGCGCCCGCTCCACCGCCTCCGCCGGGGTGGTCCGCGGGGGCAGCAGCGCCACCACCCTCCGCCGGTCTGCCTCATCGGTGTCGTCGTCGTACGGGTCGGGCGTCGAGGGCACCTGCAACCGGTGCACCGGTCCGTGGCCCAACCGCGCGTATCCCCGCCCCGGCGGCACCTCGGCCGGCGGTGTGGTGTGCGGCGGCACGCCCAGCACGTCGGCCAGTTGCTCCGCCGTCGCGGGCCCGAGCACGACACGCGCGCGCGTGTGCTGCCGTACCGCCGCGCTCAGCACGTCGGCGCTGTCGAACTGCTCGGCCACGGCCACGGTCACATTGGCCGCCCGGCCGTGCCGCAGCGGCACCTGGAGCAGCCCCTGCGGATCCTTGCGTCCGTCCGCCGCGGCCACATGGGAGAGGGTGCTCGGCCGGTCCAGCAGGATCCACAGCGGCCGCCTGGTGTCGTCCGGCGGCGGATGACCCGCCTGGCGCGTCCGGTTGACGGCGATGAGCCGGCGCTCCGTCTCGTGCGCGGCCCACTCCAGACTGGCCAGCGCCCCGGCCAGTCCGCACTCCACCGCGAGCACCCCGTCGCGCCCGGTCAGGCAGGCGTACTCGCCGGTGCCGCCCCCGTCGACGATCAGCACGTCACCGTGCTGGAGGGCCTGGAGCGCGACGGACCGCAGCAGGGTCGAGGTGCCGCTGCCCGGCCGGCCCATGGCCAGCAGGTGCGGCTCGGTCGAGCGCAGGCCGGTGCGCCACACGACGGGAGGAACGTCCCGCTGTTCCTCGCCGAAGGAGAGGGGCAGGGTGCGCTGGACCTCGGTGGGGTCGGTGAAACCGAGGACCGTCTCGCCGGGCGCGGTGACGAACCGCTGGGCGGCGATGCCGGCGGGCAGCGGGGCGAGGACGGTGACGGTGAGTTCGTTGCCCTCCTGGTCCCACATGAAGTGGTACTCCCGGCCCCGCCCGGTCTTCGCGGCGAGCAGCGCCTCGACCCGCGCGCGGGCCGCGCTCTCGCCGTCCGGGAAGTACGCCGGGTACCGGATCAGCAGGTGCCCGACGCGTCCCACGCCGTCGAACTCGTGCGCGGCGAAGGCCTGCTCCCAGTCCCCGCCGTGCGCGTACAGGGGAGCCGGGTCGTCGGCGGCGGAGAAGTGGGGGACGAGAGCCTCGTACAGCGACTGGAGGCGCTGGGTCTGGGACTCGTCGGGTCCCGCCGGCCCGGTTGCTGTGCGGTCCCGTCCGTGCCAGGCCGCCGCCGCCATCAGTGTGATGGCGGCGAGCAGCGGTCCGTACGGCACCAGGGCCACGACCATGACCGCCGAGGCCGCCAGGAACAGCAGTGGCCCGCGCCTGTCCTTGGGCGTCTCCGCCCATCTGTGCCGGCCGGCCGCGGCCAGCCGGCGCAACCCGCGTGTGACGGTGATCAGCGGGTGGAGGACGTCGGTGGCGCTGTCGGCCGCGGTCCGGGCCAGCTCCCGGCTCCTGGCGATGTGCGCGCCGCCGGTGCTCAGAATGCGGGGAAGAGGGCGCCGGGCCACTGCTGTCTCCTGGGGGTGCGTACGGGCGGGACGGTCGGCGTCGGGTCGCTCAGAACTTGATGCCGCCCAGTAGCCCCGCCAGGCTCTCGCCGCCGGCCTTGATGCTCGGGGCGATGCCGGTGCTCGCCAGGTAGAAGCCGAACAGTGCCGAGGTGCATGCGTGCGAGCCCTTGAGCCCGTCCTTCCTGAAGAAGAGGAAGACGATGACGCCGAGCAGCATGACGCCTGAGATGGAGAGGATCATTTGAGGTCTCCTGGTGTCGAGGGGGACAGTCACCCTGAGTTCTTCCAGGATCACAGCATGTATCCATACGATAAAAGGTGCAACTGGGTGAATTACGGCTTATTTCGCCCGGGTGGTCCAATGCTGCGAGTCCGGTTGGGCGGGTGTCCCGTGCCGGGCGGGGTGCCTGGTGCCGCAGGGGTGATCTTTACCTCGGGCAGATCGGGTCATGTGCCCCCGGAACCAGTACGCTGGCGATTCACTCGTACGGCGGCGGGTCGCGCCACTGCCGTACGCTCCCCCGGTCACCGGAAGTTCCCGGAGCTCCCGGAGTGCCCAAGTTCCAAGGAGAGGCGGTCAGGCCGATGAGTGAAGCCCCCGACCCCGAGGTCGTGGAGCTGGCGACCAAGATCTTCGATCTGGCCCGCAAGGGGCGGACCGAGGCGCTCGTGGCGTACGTCGACGCGGGTGTTCCGGCCGACCTCACCAACGACCGCGGTGACTCGCTGGTCATGCTCGCGGCCTATCACGGGCATGCCGAGGCGGTGCGGGCACTGCTCGCCCGGGGCGCCACGCCCGACCAGGTGAACGACCGGGGCCAGACCCCGCTCGCGGGAGCCGTCTTCAAGGGTGAGACGGACGTGATCAAAGCACTCCTGGAAGGCGGCGCCGACCCCGGGGCGGGAACCCCGTCGGCCGTCGACACCGCCCGGATGTTCGGCAAGGCAGAACTCCTGGAATTGTTCGGCGCACACTGATCCGAACGTCCTGACCAGGTACGACACGGAAAACGGGGGAGGCGGTAAAGGGCCGCCGGAAATACGGTCGCGGCAGGAGAAACCCGCGGGTCATCATGACGTCGTGATTCACGGACGCGATGGCTGGGCAGGTGTTGCCGCACCGCGCGGACCGTGATGCGGTCCGCATGGGCCACAGACGAGAGGCAGAGAGAGATGGTCTACAGCAAGCAAGAGACGGCGGGCGCCCCGACGTTGTGTCACGCGGCCAGGTAGTGCGTGTTCCCCGGTTGCGTCGACGCTTGATGTGAGGCTGTTTCCCATGTTCGATCCGGTCATAGCGCCCAGCGGTACGCTGCTCGGCCTGCTCCAGCGGGGCCGTGGCGACGGCACGCTGCACGCGCTCACCGCCCCGCGCGCCGAGGCGCTCGCGGCCCTGAACCACTGCGTGCTGCGCGATCCCCGCCACGACTGGCAGGTGGAGAACCGCTCCCTCTACTACGCCCGCCTGTACCTCGACCTGAACGGTGAACTCGACGCCATCGAGGCGCACCTGTTCGACACCGAGGACGTCCTCGACACCGAGGAGTCCCGTACCGGACTGGCGCTCGCGGTCCTCGGGCACCTCGCCTCGTACGGCAGGCGAGACGCGCTCGAACTGCTGCGCAGGTACGCCGCTCACGGCACCAACTGGGCCTGGGCCCTCGACGAGCTCGCGCTCCGCGACGACGACGCGGGCCTGCGCGCCCTCGCCGCACCCGTCCTGGCGCGTTTCCCCACCGACCCCGAGGGCGAGGCCGAGCTGGCCGTCGCCGTGCGCGACGCCTTCGAGCCCCGGCCGTGGCGGTTGTGGGCCGAGGATCCGCGCGAATCGGTCGCCACGCGTGTGCGTGCCGCCCAGGAGGCGGGCTGCTTCGACCGCTGGCAGCGGCAGATGCGGCCCAGCGGGCCCCGCCCGGACTGGAGCGTGCGGGCCGTCCTCGAATGGGCCCAGCAGGGCGTCGAGCGCGGCGCCACCCTGCACGTCCCGGCCGCCCGCTGCCTGGTCGCCGTCGCCGGCCCCGAGGACCGGCCGGAGATCCTGCGGGCCGCCAAGGACGGCACCGAGGGAGCCCGGTGTACCGCCCTGCGCTACCTCGCCGACAGCAACGACCCCGTCGCCCTCGACCTCGTCGAGGCCGCGGTCGCCGACGGCACCACGCCCGTCGTCGAGGCCGCCGTGGACGCCTTCGAACGGATGCGCAGCATCGCCGCCGTCGACCGCGCGCGCGGGTGGGCCCACCGGCCCGACGCCCTCGGCGCCGCCGCCGGACGCATGCTCGCCTGCCGCGGCGGCGCCCAGGACAGCGACCTCGTGCTGGGTGCCCTGCGCGAGGCCGTACGGGGCGAGGGCCCCGACGCGCCGACGCTGTGGACCCTCGTCGACGGCACCGGACGCCTCGGCATCGCCTGCGCCGCACCCGTCCTGCGCCACATCTACCGCGAGACCGCCTCCTCGCATCTCCGCGGCCGTGCCGCCCGCGCGCTGGCCGCCACCGATCCCTCCTTCCCCACCGGATTCGCCGTCGAATGCCTCTGGGACTGCGAGGAGACCACCCGCGAACTCGCCGCCCGGCACGCCGAGACGGGCGACGCCCGCGTGGTCGAGCAACTGCGCCGGCTCGCCGCCGATCCGGCCGAGGAGGCCGAGGTCCAGACCGCCGTGCGCAGCAGGATCGGACCGGAGGGACTCACCGCGTGAACACCGGATGACCCGCGGGTCAGGAGGGCATGGACACGGCCTGACCTGCTCGGGTGTGCACTGCAACGCTCACACGACGTTCCTCGTCCGGAAAGATCCACGTTGACGCGGCCACGTCCGGCGCGGCGACAACACCGTTATGCGTGTCGTCATCGTGACCGAATCCTTTCCCCCCGATGTGAACGGCGTGGCCCACTGCGCGCTCCAGACCGCCAGGCACCTCGTAGATCGCGGTCACCTTCCGCTCGTCGTCGCGCCGGCGCCCGCGCCCGGTGTCAAGGCAGACGCCCTCGCGGCGCCGTGCCCCGTCGTCCATGTCCCTTCTCTCCCGCTCCCCGGCTACCCCCAGGTCCGCGTCGCCCTCCCCAGCCGGCGCCTCGCCGCGGCCGTCACCGAGCACCGCGCCGACCTGGTCCACCTCGCCAGCCCCTTCGTCCTCGGCGTCCGCGGCATGGCCGCCGCCGCCCGGCTGGGCGTCCCGGCCGTCGCCGTCTACCAGACCGACCTGGCCGGATACGCCCGCACCTACATGGGCGCCGGCGAGGCGGCAGCCTGGCGCCGCATCCGCTCCGTGCACTCCGCCGCCGACCGCACCCTCGCCCCCTCCAGCGCCGCCCTGCACGACCTGGAGGAGCACGGGGTGCCCCGGGTACGGCTCTGGCCGCGCGGCGTGGACACCGTCCGTTTCCGCCCCGACCGGCGCGACGAGGTGCTGCGCCGTGAACTCGCCCCGAACGGCGAGGTGATCGTCGGCTACGTCGGGCGGCTCGCCCCCGAGAAGCAGGTCGAGCTGCTGGCTGGCGTCTGCGGTCTGGAGGGCGTACGGGTCGTCGTCGTGGGCGACGGGCCCAGCCGGCCGGCCCTGAGCGAGGCGCTGCCGGGCGCGGTCTTCCTGGGCCGCCGCACCGGCGACGAACTCGCCCGGATCTTCGCCTCGCTGGACGTGTTCGCGCACACGGGCCCCTTCGAGACCTTCTGCCAGACCGTCCAGGAGGCCATGGCCAGCGGCGTGCCGGTCGTGGCGCCCGCCGCGGGCGGACCGCTCGACCTGGTGGCCCACGGCCGCACCGGGCTGCTGGTGCCGCCGCGCGACGCCGACGCCGTACGGGACGCCGTGGCGGCCCTGGTCACCGACCCGGCGCTGCGGACCGCCTACGGCGTCGCGGGGCGGGCCATGGTCGAGGGACGGACCTGGGCGGCCGTCGGCGACCAGCTGATCGAGCACTACGAGGACGTGCTCGGCGCGCGGAAGACGGTGGTGGCGGCATGACCGAGGAAACCGGCACCCGGCCCCTGCGGATCGTGCGGCTCGCCAACTTCGTCGCCCCCGCCTCGGGCGGTCTGCGCACCGCCCTGCGCGAGCTCGGCAGGGGTTTCCGCGCGGCGGGCCACGAACCCGTCCTCGTCGTCCCCGGTGAGCGCCACACCGACCGCGAGACCGAGCAGGGCCGCGTGATCACGCTGCCCGGCCCGATGCTGCCCGGCACCGGTGGCTACCGCGTGCTCACCGACAAACGGCGCGTCGCGGCCCTCCTGGAGGAGCTCGCCCCGGACCGCCTGGAGGTGTCCGACCGTACGACCCTCCGGTGGACCGGCAGGTGGGCACGGCGGGCCCGGGTCCCCGCCGTGATGGTCTCCCACGAGACCGCCGACGGTGTGCTGCGCACCTGGGGCCTGCCGGAGAACCTCTCCCGGCGCGCCGCCGACGCACTCAACCTCCGCACGGCGCACGTGTACTCGCGGGTCGTGTGCACCACCGAGTTCGCCGAGCGGGAGTTCGTCCGGATCGGCGCGCGCAACGTCGTACGCGCTCCGCTGGGCGTGGACCTGATGGAACGGCATCCCTCCCTGCGTGACACCGGGCTGCGTGGGCGGCACGCGCGCGTGGACGAGGCGCTGCTGGTGATGTGTTCCCGGCTGTCCGTCGAGAAGCGGCCCGGCACGGCCCTCGACGCCCTGGACGCGCTGCTGCGACGCGGACGGCGGGCGGTGCTCGTGGTGGCCGGGGACGGGCCGCTGCGGGGACGGCTGGAGCAGCGGGCGCGGGAGCGCGGGCTGCCGGTCACCTTCCTCGGGCACGTCTCGGACCGCTGTCTGCTGGGGGCGCTCCAGGCCTCCGCGGACGTGTGCCTGGCGCCCGGACCCGCCGAGACCTTCGGGCTCGCCGCCCTGGAGGCCATGGCGTGCGGTACGCCCGTGGTGGCCAGCGCCTCGTCCGCGCTGCCCGAGGTGATCGGCTCCGCGGGGGCCACGGCGGCCGACCGCGGGGAGGCCTTCGCCGACGCGGTGGAGATGCTTCTGGCGCGCTCCGAGCCGGAGCGCCGGGAGGCCGCACGCGCGCGTGCGGAGTGCTTCGGATGGGGCGCGGCGGTGGAGGCGTTCCTGACGGCGCACGACGCCACGGTGCTGTGCCGTCCCACCGGGGTCGACGGGACGGCACAGCACCGTCCCCAGGCCGGCGATGCGCCGGCACCCTCCCGTCGCGGTGTCGCGGAGGGCGTCGCATGAGACCGGTCCGCTTCGTGGCCCTGGGGGACTCCCTCACCGAGGGCGTGGGCGACCCCGTCGGCGACGGCCGGCGCGGCTGGGCCGCACTGCTGGCCGACGGGCTGGCCGAGGAGCAGGCGGAGTTCACCAACCTCGCCCTCAGCGGGGCGCAGACGCGTGACGTGCTGGAGCGGCAGACCCCGGCCGGACTGGAGCTGCGCCCGGACCTGGTGTCGGTCGTCATCGGCGTCAACGACACGCTGCGCTGCACCTTCGACATCCACGCGGTGGCCGCCCGGCTGGACGAGGTCTACGCGGCCTTCACCGGCCGGGGCGCCGTCCTGCTCACGGCCTGCCTGCCCGACCCCGGCGCGATGCTGGGACTGCCGAGTGTGCTGGCCCGCCCGCTCGCCCGGCGGCAACGCGCGGTCAACGCCGTGGTGCACGCGCTCTCCGAGCGGTACGGCGCCGTCCACCTGCACGCCTCGGAAGGAGCCTGGCTCACCGACCGCGCGCTGTGGAGCGCGGACCGGCTGCACCCCGGCGAGCGCGGCCACCGGCAGCTCGCCGTGCGCTTCCACGCCCTCCTCACCGAGGCGGGCAGGGCGAGCGGGCCCGCGCCCTCGGCGGAACCGGAGTTCCCCGCGCCCACCCGGTCGGCGAGCCTGTGGTGGCTGGCCACGGCCGGGACGGGCTGGGTGGCCCGCCGGTGCACCGACCTGCTGCCGCAGCTGCTGGGGCTGGCCGCCGACGAGATGCGCCACCGCGCCCGCGGCACCAGCGCCCGCCTCGACCTGCGCACCGCACACGCCGTGTCGGCCGCGCTCGCCGCGCTGTCGGCAGTGGAGCGCCCGGACGCCGCCTGAGGGCTCAACGGCGGCGGACGGCCACGAAGCGGACCGGCGTGCCCGGCAGTGCCTGCCCGGCCGCCGGCAGGTCGGCGGCGCGGACCACCGCGATCACCGGGTAGCCCCCGGTGGTCGGGTGGTCGGCCAGGAACACCACGGGCCGGCCGTTCGGAGGGACCTGCACCGCG
Source organism: Streptomyces sp. NPDC046915 (assembly GCF_040644935.1). Lineage (NCBI taxonomy): Bacteria > Bacillati > Actinomycetota > Actinomycetes > Kitasatosporales > Streptomycetaceae > Streptomyces > Streptomyces sp. NPDC046915. The sequence goes on from NZ_JBEYXB010000007.1 coordinate 452,413, forward strand.
CCCAGGACCATGCCCTCGCTGGGCAGTTCGCCGGGGCGGGCCCGCTCCAGGGCGGGTCCCTCCGTGCGCAGCCCGATGCGGTTGCTCGCCGACGACACGCGGAACGTCCGCGCGGTGAGCTCGCGGACGGCCCCGGGCGTGAACCAGTCGTCGCGCGGGCCGAGCGTCACCCGCAGCACGAGCTCGGCGGGCGGGCCGGGCTGCGGGGCGACGTCCACGCGCGCGTGCGGGACCGACGGGCGACCCAGGGGCAGCACCGCCCCGTCCGCGAGCGGCGCCGGTCCGAGACCGGACAGCAGGTCCGCCGAGCGGCTGCCGAGGACCGGCTCGACGGCGATGCCGCCACACACGCCCACGTAGGCGCGTACTCCCCGCTCGGCCGCCCCGACCTCCAGCACCTCGCCGGCCGGCACCACGACCGGCGCGCCCCAGACCACCGGCCGCCCGCCCACCCGCACGGGGCACGGCGCGCCCGCGACCGCCACCGTGACCGTCGAACGCGGGCGCAGGGCGCAGCCGGTGAGCGTCGTCTCCAGGACGGCCGCGTCGGGCGCGTTGCCGACCAGCCGGTTGACGAGTGCCGCCGAGGGCGGGTCGAGCGCCCCGGAGCGTGGGACGCCGAGGTGGGCGTATCCGGGCCGCCCCCGGTCCTGCACGGTGGTCAGCGCTCCGGCGCGTACCACCACGAGCGCCCGGTCGGTCATGCGTCCCCCACCGGTACGAAGCGGACGCGCGCGCCCGGTGACAGCAGCGCGGCCGGCACGCGCGCGTGGTCCCACAGGACCGCGTCGGTCGTGCCGATCAGCTGCCAGCCGCCCGGCGACGACCGCGGGTACACACCGGTGTACGGGCCGGCCAGCCCGACGGCGCCGGCCGGGACGGACGTGCGCGGGGTGGCCCGGCGCGGCACGTCGTAGCGCGGCGCGAGTCCGGTGAGGTAGCCGAAGCCCGGCGCGAACCCGCAGAAGGCGACGGTGAACTCGGTGGCCGCGTGGATGCGGGCCACCTCGTGAGCCGGAACGTTCCAGTGGGCGGCGACGTCGGCGAGGTCCGGGCCGTCGTAGCGGACCGGGAGCTCGACGGCCTCACGCGCGCGTGGGATCGAGGGCGGCACCTCGGCGGCGGTCAGCTCAGAGGCCAGCCGCTCCGGGTCGTCGAGGCCGTCGAGGAGGACCGTGCGGGCGGCGGGCACGATCTCGCGGACGGACAACAGCCCTTCCGCACGGCGCCGCAGCAGTTCCGCGTGCAGCGCCTGGGCCTCCTCGCCCGAGGCCAGCTCGACCAGCAGCCCGCGGTCGCCGACGGGCAGCGCCCTCATGCGAAGGCCTCCACGGTCAGACCCGACGCCACCAGCCGCTCACGCACCCGGAGGGCCAGCTCGACCGCGCCGGGCGTGTCCCCGTGCAGGCACAGAGAACGGGCCCGCACCTCGATGCGCGCGCCGGAGTGCGCGGTGACCGTGCCGGAGCGCGCGAGCTCCACCGAGCGCTCCACGACCGCCTCCGGATCGCTGACCACCGCCCCGTCCCGGCCGCGCGGCACGAGCGTGCCCGCCTCGGTGTACGCGCGGTCCGCGAAAGCCTCCGTGACGGCCGGCAGCCCCGCCTTGCGGGCCAGGTCCAGCAGGCGCGAGCCGGGCAGACCGAGGACCGGCAGCGAACCGTCCGCCAGGAGCACGCCCTCGATCACCGCCCCGGCCTGTTCCTCGTCGTGCACCACCCGGTTGTAGAGGGCACCGTGCGGCTTCACGTACGCCACGCGCGCGCCCGCCGCGCGAGCGAACACCTCCAGGGCGCCGATCTGGTAGGCCACCTCGGCCGCCAGTTCGGCGGGCGGCACGTCCATCGCGCGCCGCCCGAACCCCGCCAGGTCCCGGTAGGAGACCTGCGCGCCGACCGTCACGCCGCGCTCGGCCGCCAGCTCGCACACCCGGCGCATGGTGGCCGCGTCCCCGGCGTGGAAGCCGCAGGCCACGTTGGCGCTGGTGACGACGGACAGCAGCCGTTCGTCGTCGGTGAGCCGCCAGCGGCCGAAACCCTCGCCGAGGTCGGCGTTCAGATCGATCGAGGTCATGGATCTTCTTCCGTTCGTGTCCCGTGCGGTCACAGGACGCGGTACTGCTCGTCGCGGGCGTCGGTGAGGAACATCTGGCCCGGGGCGTGCGTGATGGCGAACGGCGGGCGTGAGGCCATCACCGCGGCCTGCGGGGTCACCCCGCAGGCCCAGAACACCGGGATGTCGTCCGGCTCGGCGGCCACCGGGTCGCCGAAGTCGGGCGCACCGAGGTCGTCGATGCCGAGCGCCACCGGGTCACCACAGTGCACGGGGCTGCCGTGCACCGCCGGGAGCAGACTGCTCTCCCGGATCGCGGCCGTCAGATGCTCCGGTGGCACCGGGCGCATGGACACCACCATCGGGCCGCGCAGCCGCCCCGCCGGACGGCACTCGCGGCTGGTGACGTACATCGGCACGTTGCGGCCCTGCTCGACGTGGCGGATCGGCACGCCGGCCGCGGTCAGCGCCCACTCGAAGGTGAAGCTGCACCCGATCACGAACGAGACCAGGTCGTCCCGCCAGTGGGCGCGCACGTCCGTCGGCTCGTCCGCCAGTTCGCCGTCCACCCACACCCGGTAGCGCGGCAGGTCGGTGCGCAGGTCCGCGCCCTCGGCGAGAACGGTGGTGCACGAACCGGCGTCCGTGACGTCGAGTACCGGGCAGGGCTTGGGGTTGCGCTGGCAGAACAGCAGCATCTCGTAGGCCCAGTCGGCGGGCACCGAGATCAGGTTGGCCTGCGTGTGACCGGCCGCGACCCCGGCCGTGGGGCCCGCCAGGCCTTCCCGGAAGCGTTCCCGCGCGGCTTTCGGGCTCCACGCGTGCGCGTGCTCGTCGACGAGGGGCAGGGGACGGTCCCCGGTGCGGTTCGCCGTGGTCACCGCAGCTCCGTTCCGCGCGTCTCCGGCAGCCCCAGCAGGGCCAGGGCCGCGATGCCGTACCCGATCGCCCCGAAGACGAGCGCGCCGCCCACGCCCCAGCTGTCGGCCAGGAAGCCCACCAGGGTCGGGAAGACGGCGCCCACCGCGCGACCGGTGTTGTAGGTGAAGCCCTGTCCGGTGCCGCGCACCGCCGTCGGGTACAGCTCGCTCAGGTAGGAACCGAACCCGCTGAAGATGGCCGACATGCAGAAGCCGAGCGGGAAACCGAGCACCAGCAGCAGGGTGTTGGCGCCGCTGGGGATGTTCGCGTACGCCAGGATGCAGACGGCCGACAGCAGGGCGAAGAGCCAGATGTTGCGGCGCCGGCCGAGTCGGTCGGTGAGGTAGCCGCCGGTCAGGTAGCCGAGGAAGGCGCCGGAGATCAGGAACGTCAGATAGCCGCCGGTGCCCACGACGGACAGGCCGCGCTCGCTCTTCAGGTACGTCGGCACCCAGGTCGCCAGCGTGTAGTAGCCGCCCTGCACGCCGGTGGACAGCAGACCCGCGAAGACCGTCGTGCGCAGCAGTCCCGGCGCCTCGGCCGAGCCCGGCCGGAAGATGGCCGTGAACGACCCGCGCTGCGGGCTCTGTTCGCGGGCGGCGCTCGCCTGCGGGGCGTCGTGCACGCGGCGGCGCAGCCACACCACGAGCAGTGCGGGCAGCGCGCCGGTCCAGAACATCACGCGCCAGGCCAGGTCGTCGTCCGCGAAGGAGAACACCAGCGTGTAGACGATCGCCGCCAGTGCCCAGCCGACGGCCCATGAGCTCTGGACCGCGCCCAGCGTGCGTCCCCGGTGCCGGGCGCTCGCGTACTCGGCGACCAGGATCGCGCCGACCGCCCACTCACCGCCGAAGCCGAGGCCCTGGAGGGCCCGGAAGACCAGCAGGGTCTCGTAGGTGGGCGCGAAGCCGCAGGCCACGGTGAACACCGCGTAGGTGATCACCGTGATCATCAGGGCCCGGACCCGGCCGACCCGGTCCGCCACCACGCCCGCCACGGCGCCGCCGATCGCGGAGACCACCAGCGTGACGGTGGTGAACAGGCCGGTCTGGCCGCTGTCGAGGCCGAAGTGCGCCGCCAGCGCCACCATGCTCAGCGGCAGCGTGAAGTAGTCGTAGGAGTCCAGGGCATATCCGCCGAAAGCACCGGCGAAGGCGCGGCGGCCGCGCGGTCCGAGAGCGTGCAGCCAGCCCAACGGGCCGTCCGCGGCACTGCTTTCACCTTGCGCCGACTGCGCGTCGGGGGTCACGGACTGTGGCGGAGGGGTCGTGCTCATGGGCACCTCACAGAGGGAGGACGGAGGGTGCGGAGAAGCGAGCCGTGCCGAGCACCGTAGAGGATCGTTCAACGATCCTTCAATACCCGTGTTGTTTCGTCCTTGTATCTGCGGTTGAATTCCGGGCATGGCAGAGCAGCTGACGGGACTGGCCGACGACCGCGCGCTCCTGGGGCGCACCAGCACCGCCGAGCGGGTCTCGGACATCCTCAGAGGCCGTATCGCCGAGGGCTACTTCCCGCCCGGTACCCGGCTGTCGGAGGACAGCATCGGCGGGGCGCTCGGCGTCTCCCGCAACACCCTGCGCGAGGCATTCCGCCTGCTCACCCATGAGCGTCTGCTCGTCCACGAACTCAACCGGGGTGTGTTCGTCCGGGTCCTGACCGTCGAGGACGTCGAGGACATCTACCGCATCCGTGCCCTCGTCGAATGCGCCGTCGTCCGGGGTCTGGGGGAGTCGCCGTACGCGCTGGACGGACTGGCCGCCGCGATCACGGAGGGGCAGCAGGCGGCCGTCGCGCATGACTGGAAAGGGCTGGGGACGGCCAACTTCCACTTCCACCGGGAACTGGTCGCCCTGGCGGGCAGTGAACGCACCGACGAGCTGATGCGCAGCGTCTTCGCCGAACTGCGCCTCGCCTTCCACGTCGTCGACGACCCGCAGGCGCTGCACGAGCCGTACCTCGCCCGCAACCGCCAGATCCTCCAGGCGTTGCAGGCCGGGGACCGCGGGGAGGCGGAGAAGCTGCTCCACACCTATTTCGCCGACTCGCTGGAGCGGATCGTGGAGGTCTACCGCCGCCGGGTCGGGCAGGACGGGCAGGAGGCACGGGGCGGGCAGGACGCACGGAGCGGGCAGGACGTACGGGAAGGACGGGACGCCGACTGAGGTCGCCTCGCGTCTGTGTGACGGCCGTCGCTTCTGCGTCGTTTGGGTCGTTGTCAGACCGAGGACCTAGTCTGTGCACCGTGACTTCGCCTGCATCGACGGACAGCGTTCCGCCCCAGTTCACCGCGGGGCCGCGCCCGGCGCCGGGGCCGGCCGCCGACGAGGGGCTGGCGCGGCGGCTGCGGGCGCTCGCCTGCACCGCGCCGCTGCACGACCTCGACGCGCGCAAGGCCAACCTGGCGGGCGAGTACTCGGTGTACGGCATGGCCGAGGTGGCCCTCGCGGCCATCGATCTCGTCACGCTGAACATGGACTTCGACACGGGCGCCGACCACGAGCAGATCGTGGCCCGGCTCATCCCGCGCATCGCCGCCCAGGCCCCGCAGCGGCCCGTCGCCGAGCACGAGCGCGTGGCCCGCTGGGTCCTGGAGAACCTGATCAACGTCGGCAGCGTCGACCGCGGCTTCCGCGCGGTGTACGGCACGTTCGCGCCGGACGGCACGTATGTGCGCCGTGACTACGACTTCAAGCTGATCGAGGAGGTCCCCGGTCCCGGCGGCACGGTCTACCTCCGGACGACCGACGAAGCCGTCAACGTCCTCGTCGGCGCCCTCGACACCGATGTCACCAGTGCCCAGATCGCCGCCGAGGTCAAGCTCGAGGTGCTCATCAACCGCGGCCGTCTCGCCGACGCCCAGCTCGCCGCGGAGCAGGCCCGGTACCGGACCGTCCAGTACTCGGAGACCCTGCGCCGTGCCCTGGACGCGACCCGGCGCAACGTCCGCGCGGTGGACTGGCTCAGCGCCGTGCCCGACATGATCACCGAGGCCCTGGACCACGTGGCCGACCGGTACCGCCACGAGAACGCGATCCTCACCAACATCCGCAAGGCACGCGACGAGACCGAGGACCCCGAGCACAAGCGGCGGGCCGCCGAACTGGTCGACATCGTCAAGGACTGCATCCGGCGGCACACACAGCTCCAGTCGCGCCTGCTGGAGGCCGGCCCCCTCTTCCGCGCCGAGCAGGACCGGCAGGCCTTCGCCACCCCCCTGGCCGCCTCGGGCATAGACCTGTACGGGCATCTCGTCGCGCCCGTGCTCCCGCTGGCCCTGGAGCAGGCGATCCGGGTCACGGACGCCTTCTTCGCGCGCGGGACGGGCCTCCGCACGCCGGTGTCGGTCCGGGTCGTCGATCTCGTCGACATACTGCTCACGCCGCCGATGGAGCGTGAACACCTGGGCGCCGAGATGCCCGAGCCCGACCTGATCGCCACGCCGGACGACAGCCGGTTCAGCGAGGAGCAGCTGGCCGCGGCGACGGAGTTGCTGGACCTTCCGGCGGACGCGCCCCGACGGCTGTCCGGGCTGCTGGCCGAAGCCCGACGGCAGGACCCCGACCTGCCCTATCTGGTGGCGCTGCTGGCGGTGCACGCGGCCAGTCCGCCGGTGGGGACCGCCTACCGGCAGGGCGAGGAGAAGCTCCTGTTCGCCGTGGACGACGGGACCGAGCTGGACGATCCCGAGTTCGGCGGGGCCGATCTCATCGTCGGCACCGCCCTGCTGGACGCGGCGGGGATGGCCGCGGACCGGACGGAAGCAGCATGAGTGACCGAGCGAGCGACAAGGAGCCGAAGCCGTGACCGAGCACGTCGACCGGAGTGAGCCCGAGCCTGCCGCCGCGCCGGTGAGCTCCGCCGTCACCCCCGCCGACGCCGCCGACGCGGCCCGGCTCGTCGCCTTCGGGCTCCAGCCCAAGCTCCAGCCCGCCCGCGACCAGGAGTACACCGAACTGCTGCGCCGCTACCGCGAGAACCCGCCCTTCGCGCGGCTCGCGGACGCCGTCGCCGCCGGACTCGGACTCGTGGTGCTCGAGGTGTCCCCGCGCGCGGGGATGGCCGTGACGGCCGCCGAGGACTCGGTGTTCGCCGTCCGCATGGGCGACTACGCGCGTCGCACGTCCGCCGACTCCGGGGACCGGTTCCTGCACGGGCTGGCCCATCTCGCCGTCGCCGCGCTGGCCTTCCCGAGGCCGGAGGACCTGGCCGACGACGGCTACATCGGGCGCGTCAGCGTCAACGGCGTCGACGCCTTCGTGCGGCAGGCCTGCCGGCGCCTGGAGGAGCGCGCCGAGGAGCAGGGCGAGAACACCGACCCGGCCACCGACGCGCCCGGACTGGAGGCCGCCTGGCGGATCTGGGCCAGACGCAGCGCGACCGGCGCCACCAAGGACGCACGCCGGCCGGCCGCCTCGACCACGGGCATCGTGGCGAAGGCCGTCGGATTCCTCACCGACTCCGGGTTCCTCCACCGCACGGGCGACGAAAGCGGCGGCACCTACCGCACGACCGCCCGCTACCAGCTCCAGGTACGCGATCTGGCGGGCGGCGCCGCAATGGCCGAGCTCCTCGAACTGGGCGTCGTCCCGGTCACCGACGGCACGGCCAGCCTGCTGCCCGCCGAGGACACCGACGACCTGGACCTGGTGGCCGACGCCGGGCTGCCGTTCCACTCCTGAACCCCTCAGCAACACGTCGACCCCTCATCCGCAAGAACCTCATCTGCAAGAAGACTGACGAGAGTCCGCCATGTACGAGCTGTCCCGGGTCCGCCTCTACTCCATCGGGCCCGCCGGTGCGCGCTACGCCGACACCGTGCTTGACCTGCGAGGCGTGGGTGCGCCGGTGCCCGAACCCGCGCCCACCCAGGCGGAGTTCTTCGAGGAGGAGCCGGTCGGTCCGCCCCGCCGGCCCGCGCCCGCCGGCGTGCTCTTCCTGGAGAACGGCGGCGGCAAGTCCGTCCTGCTCAAGCTGATCTTCTCCGTGATGCTGCCGGGACACCGCAACACCCTCGGCGGCGCCAGCTCCGGCGTGCTGCGCAAGTTCCTGCTCGCCGACGACTGCGGGCACGTGGCCCTGGAGTGGCAGCACGTGCTGACCGGCGAGTGCGTCGTGGTCGGCAAGGCCAGCGAGTGGCGCGGCCGTCAGGTGTCCAACGACCCGCGCAAGTTCGCCGAGGCCTGGTACTCCTTCCGGCCCGGCCCCGGGCTGAGCCTCGACAACCTGCCCGTCGCCGAGTCCACCGCCGTACGCCCGCCCGTGGAGGGCCAGTCGGGCGCGCAGGGCCGCCGCCGCACCATGAAGGGCTTCCGGGACGCCCTCACGGAGGTGGGCAAGGCGTACCCGCACCTGGAGGTGCACTGGGAGGAGATCCACGACCGCTGGATCGAGCACCTCGGCGAGCTCGGACTCGACCCCGAACTCTTCCGCTACCAGCGGGAGATGAACGCCGACGAGGGCGAGGCGGCCGGCCTCTTCGCGGTGAAGAAGGACTCCGACTTCACCGACCTGCTGCTGCGCGCCGTCACCGACACCCGCGACACCGACGGACTCGCCGACCTGGTCAGCGGCTTCGGCAACAAACTGGGCCGGCGCGCCGAGCTGATCGCCGAACGGGACTTCACCGCCGGGTCCGTCGACCTGCTCGGCAGGATCGTCGAGGCCGCCGAGGCGCGCTCACGCGCGCGTGACATCCACGCCGGCGCCGAGCGCCGCACCCGCACCCTGGTCCGGCGACTGTCCGCGCGGGGCGTGCACGAGCGGGTGCGGGCCTCCGATCTCGCCCAGCGGGTCACGGCCGCCGCCTACGCCGTCACACACTCCGAGGGCGCCCGGGAGCGCAGCGCCCTGATCGCCGCGGAACTCGCCTACCGGCACGCCTCGTTGGCGCTCGCCGCCGCCGAGAAGTCCGCCGCCGCGCAGAAACGCGAACTCGCAGACGCGCGCACCCTGCACTCCGCCTGGCAGGCCGCCGAGGCCGTGCTGCGCCACCGCGCCGCGGCCGACCGCGTCGCGCGCGTGGCCGCCGCCATCCAGGAGGCCGAACGGGACGCGGCCCCCGCGCTCGCCGCCCGCGCCAAGGCCGCCGTCGACCTCGTACGGGCCCTGCACGCCGCCACCGGCAGCGCGGAGAACCTCGCCAACGAGGAAGAGGAGCGTTCGGCCGCGCTCCAGCAGGTCAACGACTCCGCGTACCGCGACTCGACCGCCGCCGCCACCGAGGCGCAGCGCGCCCGCAGCGAGGCCGGACACCTGCGCCAGCGGCTCAGCGAAGTCGAGCAGGAGACCGCCGAGGCGGTCCGCGCGGGCTGGCTCGACGACAGCGCGCCCGACGCCGACCCCGCGCGCGCGGCGCTCGCCGCCAGCGACGCCGAGAAGACCGCCGTCGCCGCCTGGGACGTGGCCCGCGAGGCCTCCCGCAAGGCCACCGAACACGCGCGTGAGGCGGCCTCCGCCGAGTCCCGCGCGGAGCTGACGGCGGCCCGCGCGGCGGACGCGGCGACCGCGGCCGAGCGGTCGTACGAGGCCGAGCGCCGGCTCGCCGAGTCGCTGGCGGCGGAGCAGCGGCTCGCGGAGCTGCTGAGCCTCACCGGCGAGGACGTACGACCCGGCATTCCCCAGCCCCGGCACGACAGCGACACCCGCCCGGCACCCGCGGCCGGGCCAGGGGACGGTTCCGTCAGCTCCCTCAGCTCCTTCGGCCCTCTCGCGCCCGAGGAACTCGACCGCTTCGCCGACGAGTTGCGCGAGCTCCTCGACGACGCCGTCGCCACCGCCGAACGCCACCTCTTCGAGCTCCGCACCGCCGCCGCCGACGACGCCCGGATCCTCGGCGCGCTGGGCGACGGCGGGCTGCTGCCGCCCGGCCCCGATGTCCTGGCCACCGTCGAGTACCTGGGCGAGCACGGCATCCCCGCGCTGCCCGGCTGGCGCTACCTCGCCCAGGCCGTCGACCCCGCCGACCACGCGCGCGTGCTCTCCGCCCGCCCGGAGCTGGTCGACGGCGTCATCATCACCGATCCGGACACGCACGCCCGGGCTCGCGAAGTGCTCGGCGACGCGGCCCTGCTGCCCCGGTCCGCCGTGGCCGTCGGCACCGCCGCCGCACTGCTCGCCCCCACCCCGGCAGAGGACGCCGGCCCAGGGGGCGCTGCCCAGGTCTTCCTCGTCCCACCGAACCCGGCCATGCACGACGAGCACGCCGCCGACGAGGAGCGGCAGGCCCTGCGCGCGCGGGCCACCGCGCGGGACGAGGAGATCCGGACGCTCGCCGCCCGGCTCGGCAAGGACCGGGAGCTGGCGGCGCGGCTCGCCTCCTGGCGCACCGGCTGCCCGGCCGGGCGCCTCACCGAGCTGGCGCGGAACGCACAGGAGACGGGCGCGTTCGCCGAGGAGTCCGAGGCCGAGCTCGCCGAGGCCCGGACCGTGCGCGCGGAGGCCGACGAGGCCGCCGGCGAGGCCGCGCAGGTGCGCGACGAGCGGCAGGAGGCCGCGCAGAAGGCCCGGCGCGCCGCCGACGCCCTCGCAGGGCTCGCCTTCCGGCTGCGTGAGCGCGCGGGCTGGCAGGTCAAGCTGCGGGAACTCGCCGACGAGGCCCTCGAGTCGGAGGCCCGTGCCCAGGCCTGCCTGGAGCGTGCCCGCGCCGCCGACGAGGACCGCCGCGCCGCCCAGCGGGCCGCCGACGACGCCCGCCGCACCGCCCGCGCGCTGCGCGCCGAGCGCTCCGAGATCGCGGGCGCGCCCGACGACGTACCGGACACCGAAGCCGACACGCCCAAGACGTCGCTGCCCGCGCTGCGCGAGGCCTACCGGACCGCCTCCCAGGTGTACGAGAAGGTCGGCGTCGGCGCCGACCTGCGCGCCGAGCAGGCCCGCGCGGAGAGCGACGAGAGCGCGGCCCGCGCCGAACTGGACCGCCTCAGCAACAAGGTCCGCACGCGCGCGGAACAGCTGCTCCAGTCGCCCGACGGCGCCGACGGCCCCTCCCGGCAGGCCGCCGCCGCGCGTGCCGAGGAGCTGGTGCAGCTCCTGGAGACCCGTATGTCCAGCGCCAGTGAGCAGCTCGGCCGGCTGCGCGGCGAGGCCGAGCGGCACGCCCCCGAGGACGGCGAGGCGCACACCGAACTGCCCGACGAACTCGTCCCGCGCGACGCCGAGCACGCCCAGGCCCTGCTGCGCACGGCGACCACCGAACTCGCCTCCCGCACCGAGGCGTTGACCCAGGCCCGCGAGGCGCACGCCGAGCTGCTCGACGCCCACCGGGCCGCCGAGGACGCGGCGAGCGGCTTCGACGAGATCGCCGCCATGCTCCGCGACCTGCTCCGCGAGCACGTGACCGACGAGGAGCAGGAGGAGCCGGAGCCGTACCCCGGCAACCTGGAGGACGCCCGGCAGACAGCCGCCGAGGCCCGCCGCTCGCTGCGCGGCTGCGCCGCCGACCTGTCAGCCGCCGAGGCCGCGGTGCGCGAGGCCAGTGACGTCCTGGTCCGGCACGCCAACTCCACCCGATACGAGCAGGTCCGCACCCCCGCCCGACAGCAGATCCGCGAGCTGCCCGCCTCCGCGCTGCCCGAGCACGCCCAGAAGTGGGCGGACGCCTTCGCACCCAGGCTGCGTGTCCTCACCGACGAGCTGGCGCAGCTGGAGCGCAACCGCGACTCGATCGTGGACCGGCTGCGCGGGCTCGTGGAGTCGACCCTCGCCACCCTCCGGTCCGCCCAGCGCCTGTCCCGCCTGCCCGAGGGACTCGGCGAGTGGTCCGGGCAGGAGTTCCTGCGCATCCGCTTCGAGGAACCCGACCAGGCCACGCTCACCGAACGGCTCGGCGAGGTCATCGACGAGGCGACCCGGGCCGCCGTGAAGAAGAACTCCGACCTGCGCCGCGACGGCATGTCCCTGCTGCTGCGCGGAGTCGCCGCCGCGCTTCAGCCCAAGGGCGTGGCCGTGGAGATCCTCAAGCCGGACGCCGTGCTGCGTGCCGAACGCGTCCCCGTCGGGCAGATGGGAGACGTGTTCTCCGGCGGCCAGCTGCTCACCGCGGCCATCGCTCTGTACTGCACGATGGCGGCACTGCGGTCGAACGACCGGGGGCGGGACAAGCACCGCCACGCGGGCACACTGTTCCTGGACAACCCGATCGGCCGCGCCAACGCCACGTACCTGCTGGAACTCCAGCGCGCCGTGTCCGACGCGCTCGGTGTCCAGCTCCTGTACACCACCGGCCTGTTCGACACGACCGCGCTCGCCGAGTTCCCGCTGGTCATCCGGCTCCGCAACGACGCCGACCTCAGGGCCGGTCTGAAGTACATCAGCGTGGAGGAGCACCTCCGCCCGGGCCTGCCCCAGCAGCCCCAGGCGGGGGAGGCGGTGCACAGCGAGATCACGGCGACCCGGATGTTCAAGCGGCCGGCGTAGCCGCGTGAATCCACCTTGGGCCGGACCGGGCAGTGCCTCGCGCCTCAGGCGCCTCAGGGGTGCGACAGCTGCCCGGTGCCGCCCCGCCGGCGTATCCGCTCCCGCTCACGCTCGGCGGCCCGCTCCTCCCGCCGGGCGGTGCGCCGCTCGCGCCGCAGCGAACGGGCCGTGCTGCTCGGGACCGACACCACGCCGTTGCGCTGGTACCACACCTGGCGGGTCACCCATACGTCGACCGCGCCCCAGGTGGCCACGACCGTGCTCACCACACTGCTGATCACCATCGGGAACGCCAGCCATGACCCCGCCAGGGTGCAGAGGAAGGCCACCATGGCCTGAATGAGCGTCACAGCGATGAGGATCACCGCCCGTACGGCAGCCGTCCGCACCGGGTCGGGCAGCCGTCGCCGCCGCGCCGGCTCCTCGACCCACAACGGCTGGTAGAAGGGCTGCTCCTGCGCCCACGCCGACTCCGCGTCACCCGCAGCCGACTTCCCGTCACGCCCGCGCGAACGAATGTCGCGATCCGGCGCCTGAAGGCTGTTCAACTCCTCCGAGCGTACCGTCCCGCCGTCCTCGGGCGCCTTGCTCCGCTCCGCCGTGCCCATCACCGTGTCACTCCCCACCGCCGGCACAACCGCTCTCGCTGCGGTGTCCGAAGACACCAACTCCCCAGTGGCTGCCCGGCTTGCGCTGTTTTACGCCGCCCAGATGCGGGATGCGACTCCTGTGGCCGATTCCGCACTCATCTCCCGTATGAAGGACGAACGAAGCGTCACGAAGATTCCCAACCGCCGAAAAATTCCGGCCAACCGGTCCGCCGAACTGATCCGGCCCATCTTCCTTCCACCACGTCGATCACGGTGGCAATCTCCCGCAATGCCCGGACAACTCGCCATGTCTCGACGCGGGTGCGGAAGTTCACCTTCCGGACGCGTCTTCGAGTTAACGGTGTGGCGGTAGTAGGCTCGCGCCGTTTGTTGACGCACATGTGTACCCCCGACCGGCGGGGGTCGAGCTGGGGGAGGCCATGCGCTTTCGCGGGAAGTCCATCCGCCGGAAGATCGTGGCGCTGCTTCTCGTGCCGCTGCTGTCCCTGACCGCGATCTGGGGCTTCGCCACCGTGCTCACGGGGCGCGAAGTGACGCAACTGTTCCACGTCACGGACGTGGTGGAGCACATCGGCTACCCCACCGAGGACACCGTCCGCGTCCTGCAGCAGGAACGCCGCCAGACCCTCGTCTACCTCGCCGACCCCCGTGCCTCCGACGCGCTCACCGCCCTGCACCGCACCCGGGCCGCAACCGACGAGACCGTCCGCAAGCTGCGCAAGGACGCCAAGAACTCCGACACCGTCGACGGATTGGACGCGGACGACAGCGAGCGCCTCACCGCGGTCCTGGACGGTCTGGGAGGCATAGACTCCCTGCGCCGCAGCGTCGAGGAGGGCACGGTCGACCGCGCCCATGCCCTGGACCTCTACAACCGCCTCGTCGATCCCTGCTTCACCCTGCTGGCCTCTCTCGACGGCATCGACGACGTGGAATCGGACAAGCAGGCCCGCGCCCTCGTCAACATCACCCGCGCCCGCGAGCTGCTGTCCCGCGAGGATGCCCTGATCGGCTCTGCCCTGGTGGTCGGCAAGCTCTCCACCGACGAGACCCGGGACGTCTCCGACCTGGTCGCCCAGCGTGACCTCCTGTACGACATCAGCCTGCCGCTGCTGCCGTCGTCGGAACGCGAACGTTACGACCGCTTCTGGAAGAACGCCTCCTCGGCCCCGCTGCGCACGGCGGAGCAGGACGCCATCGCCGTCCGCGCGGGAACGCCCGAGGGCGTCACGGCCAAGACCTGGGACACCGCCGCGGGCAATGTGCTCGACGAGCTCCGCACCATCGACGACCAGGTCGGCGACCGCTACCAGGACCGCGTCCGCCCGGTGGCCGTGGGAGTGATCGTCCAGGCGGCCGTCGCCGGCGTCCTCGGACTGGTCGCCCTGCTGCTCTCCGTGGTCCTGTCCGTACGCGTCGGCCGCAGCCTCATCCGCGATCTGCGGCAACTGCGCCTCGAGGCGCACGAGGCGTCCGGCGTCCGGCTGCCCAGTGTGATGCGCCGGCTGTCCGCGGGCGAGCACGTCGACGTGGAGACCGAGGCCCCGCGTCTGGAGTACGACAAGAACGAGATCGGCGAGGTCGGCCAGGCACTCAACACCCTGCAGCGCGCCGCCGTGGAGGCCGCCGTCAAGCAGGCCGAACTGCGCGCAGGCGTCTCCGAGGTCTTCGTGAACCTCGCCCGCCGCAGCCAGGTGCTGCTGCACAAGCAGCTCACGCTCCTCGACACCATGGAGCGCAGGACCGAGGACACCGACGAACTCGCCGACCTCTTCCGTCTCGACCACCTCACCACCCGTATGCGTCGGCACGCCGAGGGCCTGGTGATCCTCTCCGGTGCCGCTCCCTCGCGGCAGTGGCGCAAGCCCGTGCAGCTCATGGACGTCGTCCGTGCCGCCGTGGCCGAGGTCGAGGACTACGAACGCATCGAGGTCCGCCGACTGCCGCGCGTCGCGGTCACCGGCCCGGCCGTCGCCGACCTCACCCACCTCGTGGCCGAGCTGCTGGAGAACGCCACGGTCTTCTCGCCGCCGCACACCGCCGTGCAGGTTCTCGGCGAGCGGGTCGCCAACGGCTTCACGCTGGAGATCCACGACCGGGGCCTCGGCATGGCGGCCGAAGCCCTGTTGGAAGCCAACCTGAGGCTCGCCGAGACACCCGAGTTCGAGCTCTCCGACACCGACCGGCTCGGCCTGTTCGTGGTCAGCCGGCTCGCGCAGCGCCAGAACGTCCGTGTCTCGTTGCAGCCGTCGCCCTACGGCGGGACCACCGCCGTCGTCTTCATCCCCGACATCCTGCTCACGGACGACGTCCCGGACACCAACGGCATCGGCTTCCGCCTCGACCGGGAGCGGCCCGCGAAGGCTGTCACCCGCGAGGAGAGCCGCACGTCGGCCCTCACCCACGCGCCCGCGCAGCTGCCCGGCCTGCCGGCGGGCCTCCTGGACGGTCCGGTCGAGCTCGAAGCACCGGTCGACCTGGACGCCCTCGACGGTTTCCCGGGAGCCCTCACCGACGGGGAGAGCGAACGGGGCGGCCTGTTCCGCTCCCGCCGCTCTCTCGGCGACCTGGACGACGACGCCCCGACCCGGCTGGGTGAACTCCATCAGCAGCCCTCCGGCGCCGGGACCCCGCAGAATGCCGACGACCGCCCGAACGCTCCCGTGCCGCTGCCCCGGCGCCATGCGCCCAAGCTGGTCACCTCGCACGGGCGGCCCGTCACCGAACAGCGGACCCCACGCGATGAAGCGGACGACAGGCCTCGCTCGGACTCCGGCCGCCTCCGGCCGGAACCGGACACAGGCCCGGCCCCGCTACCGACCCGCCGACGCGGCGAGGCGGCGGCGCGCCGCGCCACGGGACCGGCCGACCGCGTCGACGCGCGAGCCCAGTCCCAGTCCCCGGCCGCCGGCCCGGCGGAGGCCCCGGCGCTGCCCCGGAGGATCCGTCGCCCCGAGATCGGCTCCGGCGGCAGCCCCGGCGAGGCCGGCCCGCCCGCCGAAGGCACGCCCCAGGACACCGGGGCCGGCACCGGACCGCTGCCGAGGCGCGTCCGGCAGGCCAGCCTCGCCCCACAATTGAGGCAGGACCCCGAACGGCGGGCCCAGCACAAGGCGGAGCCCGTCGAGCGCGACGCCGACGAGGTACGCAGCCGTATGGCCTCGCTCCAGCGCGGCTGGCAGCGCGGCCGGGAGGAGAACGCCACGGGCGACGGGGCCCGCAACGGCACAGCACAAGGAACGACAAAGGGGGACGGTCGATGACCGCACCGAAGGCGACCGGCCACAGCGCGACGAACAACGGAGAGCTGAACTGGCTCCTCGACGAACTCGTCGACCGGGTTGCCAGCATCCGTAAAGCCGTCGTGCTCTCCGGCGACGGCCTTGCCACGGGGGTGTCCAAGGACCTCACCAGGGAGGACAGCGAGCACCTGGCCGCCGTCGCCTCCGGCTTCCACAGCCTCGCCAAGGGCGTCGGCCGCCACTTCGAGGCGGGCAACGTCCGGCAGACGGTCGTGGAGCTCGACGACGCCTTCCTGTTCGTGACGGCCGCGGGCGACGGCAGCTGCCTCGCCGTCCTCTCGGACGCCGACTCCGACGTCGGGCAGGTCGCGTACGAGATGACGCTCCTCGTCAAGCGGGTCGGTGTACATCTGGGCACCGCCCCGCGCACCGATCTGCCCGCGGGCGGGTAGTGGGATGACATGAGCGGAGACGGTCAGGGAAGAAGCCACTGGTTCGACGACGAAGCCGGACCGGTCGTCCGCCCCTACGCCATGACGCGCGGCCGCACCACGAGTGCGGCCCAGCACCGCCTCGACCTGATCGCGGTCGTCGTCACGGAACCGCACGCGGACGACCCGGAAGCGGACCAGACGCTGTCCCCGGAGCACGTGGACATCGTCGAGCTCTGTCGCGAGGTCCCGCAGTCGGTCGCCGAGCTCGCCGCAGAGCTCGACCTGCCCATCGGGGTGGTGCGGGTCCTCATCGGTGACCTCATGCACGAGGAACTCGTCCACGTCAACCGTCCGGTACCCCCGGCGGAGCTGCCGGACGAGAGTATTCTGCGCGACGTGATCAACGGCCTCCGGGCGCTGTGAGCGGCGCGGAAGCGGAGTAGTGACGTGACTGGCTGGCAGTTCTGGGTCGACCGAGGCGGCACCTTCACCGACATCGTCGCGAGGCGCCCGGACGGCCGGCTGCTCACGCACAAGCTGCTCTCCGACAATCCCGCCCGGTACGCCGACGCGGCCGTCGCCGGCGTGCGCGCACTCCTCGACGGCTCCGAGGAGCCCGTCGAGGCGGTCCGTATGGGCACGACGGTCGCCACCAACGCACTCCTGGAACGCAAGGGCGCGCGCACCCTCCTGCTCGTCACCCGGGGCTTCCGCGACGCCCTGCGCATCGCCTACCAGAACCGCCCCCACATCTTCGCCCGCCGCATCGAACTGCCGGAGCTGCTGTACGAACGGGTCGTCGAGGTCGACGAGCGCATCACGGCCGACGGCACCGTCCTGAGCACACCTGACCCGGACGCGCTCGCGGGCCCGCTCCAGGAGGCGTACGACGACGGGATCCGTGCCGTCGCCGTCGTCTTCATGCACAGCCACCTCCACCCCGCCCACGAACGAGCCGTCGGCGAGCTGGCCGCCCGCACCGGCTTCCCGCAGATCTCGCTGTCCAGCGAGGTCAGCCCGCTGATGAAACTCGTCCCGCGCGGGGACACCGCTGTCGTCGACGCCTACCTCTCGCCCGTGCTGCGCCGCTACGTCCAGCACGTCGCCGGCGAACTCGAGGGCGTGCCGCTGATGTTCATGCAGTCCAACGGCGGACTCGCAGAGGCCGGGCAGTTCCGTGGCAAGGACGCCATCCTGTCCGGACCCGCCGGCGGCATCGTCGGCATGGCCCGCATGTCCCAGCTGGCCGGTTTCGACCGCGTCATCGGATTCGACATGGGCGGCACCTCCACCGACGTCTCCCACTTCGCCGGCGCGTACGAGCGCGTGTTCACCACACAGCTCGCGGGCGTCCGGCTGCGGGCCCCCATGCTGGACATCCACACCGTCGCCGCCGGTGGCGGCTCGGTCCTGCACTTCGACGGCTCCCGCTACCGCGTGGGACCCGACTCGGCGGGCGCGGATCCGGGACCCGCCTGCTACCGCGGCGGCGGCCCGCTCGCCGTCACCGACGCCAACATCATGCTCGGCCGCATCCAGCCCGCGCACTTCCCCCAGGTCTTCGGTCCCGACGGGGACCAGCCCCTCGACGCGGAACTCGTCCGTGACCGGTTCACAGCCCTCGCGCACGAGATCCGCGAGCGGACCGGCGACGACCGCACCCCGGAGCAGGTCGCCGAGGGCTACCTGCAGATCGCCGTCGCCAACATCGCCAACGCCGTGAAACGCATCTCGGTGCAAAAGGGCCACGACGTCACCCGCTATGCCCTCACCACCTTCGGCGGAGCGGGCGGCCAGCACGCGTGCATGGTCGCCGACTCGCTCGGCATCCGCACCGTGCTCGTGCCGCCCATGGCGGGCGTCCTCTCGGCGCTGGGCATCGGCCTGGCCGACACCACCGCGATGCGCGAGCAGTCCGTCGAGGCACCCCTGGAGGCCGCCTCTGTTCCGGGAGTGCGGAAGACGGCCGACGAGCTGGAGGCCGCGGCCCGCGCCGAACTTCTCGCCGAGGACATCCCCGCGGACCGCATCCGGGTCACCCGCCGCGCCCAGCTCCGCTACGACGGCACCGACACCACCCTCACCGTCGAGCTGACCGAGCCCGACACGATGAGGCACGCCTTCGAAGAACGTCATCGCGCCACGTACTCCTTCATCCTCGACCGCCCGGTCGTCGTCGAAGCCCTCTCCGTGGAAGCCACCGGCATCACCGAACCCCCCGATCTCTCCGCCCTCGCCCCCTACGAGGGCCACGCCACCGCCCCCGAGACCGTCCGGCTGCACACCGGCGGCGCCTGGCGCGACGTACCCCTCCACCGCCGCGAGGGTCTGCCCCCCGGCGACACTGTCACCGGCCCCGCGATCATCACCGAGGCCGGTGCGACGACCGTCGTCGACGACGGCTGGCGGGCCGCGGCGACCGATGACGGGCATCTGGTCATGGAACGGGCGGCGGTCACGCAGAGTTCCGATCTCGACACGAAAGCCGACCCGGTTCTCCTCGAGGTCTTCAACAACCTCTTCATGTCGATCGCCGAGCAAATGGGCGCCCGGCTGGAATCGACGGCCCAGTCCGTCAACATCAAGGAACGCCTGGACTTCTCCTGCGCGCTGTTCGACCCGGACGGCAACCTGGTGGCCAACGCCCCCCACATCCCCGTCCACCTGGGCTCCATGGGCACCAGCGTCAAGGAGGTCATCCGGCGCCGCGGCGAGGCGATGCGACCCGGCGACACGTACGCCGTCAACGACCCCTACCACGGCGGCACCCACCTGCCCGACGTCACCGTGATCACCCCCGTCTTCGACACGAACGGCGCGGCGGCCACGGACGGTGACCGCAAGATCCTCTTCTACGTCGCCTCACGCGGCCACCACGCAGAGATCGGCGGCATCGCACCGGGCTCCATGCCCGCCGACAGCCACACCATCGAGGAGGAAGGCGTCCTCTTCGACAACTGGCTGCTCGCCGAGAACGGCCGGCTCCGCGAGGAGGAGACCCTGCGCCTGCTCACCGAGGCGCCCCACCCCTCCCGCAACCCACGGACCAACCTCGCCGACCTGCGTGCCCAGATCGCCGCCAACCAGAAGGGCGTCGACGAGGTCGGCCGCATGATCGAGGACTTCGGCCTCGACGTCGTCCAGGCATACATGCGGCACGTCCAGGACAACGCCGAGGAAGCCGTCCGCCGCGTCATCGACGCCCTGGACGACGGCGAGTACTCCTACGAGACCGACTCGGGCGCCGTCATCCGTGTCCGGGTCCGCGTGGACCGCGCCGACCGCCGCGCCACCATCGACTTCACCGGTACGTCCGCCCAGCTCGCCACCAACTTCAACGCCCCGTTCTCAGTGGTCAACGCGGCCGTGCTCTACGTCTTCCGCACCCTGGTGGCCGACGACATCCCGCTCAACGACGGCTGTCTGCGTCCCCTGGACATCATCGTGCCGCCCGGCTCGATGCTCGCCCCCGAGCCGCCGGCCGCCGTCGTCGCGGGCAACGTCGAGACCTCTCAGGCCATCACCGGCGCCCTCTACGCGGCGCTGGGCGTGCAGGCCGAGGGATCCGGGACCATGAACAACGTCACCTTCGGCAACGACCGCCACCAGTACTACGAAACCGTCGCCTCCGGATCCGGCGCGGGCGACGGCTTCCCCGGCGCGAGTGTCGTGCAGACCCACATGACCAACTCGCGCCTGACCGACCCGGAAGTCCTCGAGTTCCGACTGCCCGTGCTGCTCGAGGAGTTCGCGGTCCGGCGGGGGAGCGGCGGCGACGGTCACCGGCGCGGCGGCGACGGCGCGGTGCGCCGCATCCGGTTCTGCGAGGCCATGACGGTCTCCACCCTGTCCCAGCACCGCCGGGTCCCGCCGTACGGCATGGCGGGCGGCTCCCCGGGCGCCCTGGGCGCCAACCGTGTGGAACGGGCCGACGGTACGGTGACCGCACTCGGCGGAAGCGACTCGGCGGACGTCGGTCCCGGCGACGTTCTAGTCATCGAAACCCCTGGTGGCGGAGGCTACGGCCCGCCGTCACCCGACCACCATCAAGCAGGAGAAGAGATCGATGATCTTCGGGCGTTCTGAGCGCGGCAAGCCCCCGGTCGAGCCCGTCACGCTCAAGATCCTTGTGGCCGGCGGCTTCGGCGTGGGCAAGACGACCCTCGTCGGCGCGGTCAGCGAGATCAGGCCGCTGCGCACCGAGGAACTGCTCACCGAGGCCGGGCGCCCGGTCGACGACACCAGCGGTGTGGAGGGCAAGCGCACCACCACCGTGGCCATGGACTTCGGCCGCATCACGCTGCGCGAGGACCTGGTGCTGTACCTGTTCGGGACACCTGGGCAGGAGCGGTTCTGGTTCATGTGGGACGAACTCTCCGAGGGCGCGCTCGGCGCCGTGGTCCTCGCGGACACCCGCCGCCTGGAGGACTGCTTCGCCGCGGTCGACTACTTCGAACGACGCTCCATTCCCTTCCTCGTCGGCGTCAACTGCTTCGAAGGATCCGCTCGTTATCCGGCCGAGGACGTACGCCGGGCCCTCGACCTCGACGACGACGTACCGCTCGTGCTGTGCGACGCCCGCGACCGGGAGTCGGTCAAGGAGCTGCTCATCGGGGTCGTCCAGCACGCGATGGCGTACGCGGCCGGCCGCCGTCAGGCGGTCAGTATGTGACGCCCGCTCCGCGTACAGGCACGGCTCGTACCCCCGCCGACCGGGGTACGAGCCGTGGTTCTGTGCGGGCGCCCGCGCGTACGCCACGCGCGCGTGGGTCCCTTCTCCGTCCGGCCGTCGGTTCCGGACGTCCGTCGCAGGCCTAGTCGGCGCCCTCTTCCAGCCAGCCGAAACTCTTCTCCACGGCCTTGCGCCAGCTGCGGTACTCGCGGTCCCGCACCGACGCCTCCATGGCCGGCGTCCACTCCGCGTCCTTCTGCCAGTGCGACTTGAGCTCGTCGAGGTCGTTCCACACGCCCGTGGCGAGGCCGGCGGCGTACGCGGCTCCCAGGCAGGTCGTCTCGGAGACCCTGGGCCGGATCACCGGCACCCCGAGGACATCGGCCTGGTGCTGCATGAGCAGGTTGTTCCGGGTCATGCCACCGTCCACCTTCAGGGTCGTGATCCGCACCCCGGAGTCCTGGAACATGGCGTCCACGACCTCCCGCGTCTGCCAGCTCGTCGCCTCCAGCACCGCGCGCGCGAGGTGCGCCTTCGTCACGTAACGGGTCAGGCCCGTGACGACGCCCCGTGCGTCGGCGCGCCAGTAGGGGGCGAACAGGCCCGAGAACGCGGGCACGATGTACGCGCCGCCGTTGTCCTCCACGCTCGCCGCCAGTGTCTCGATCTCGTCGGCGGTTCGAATGATGCCGAGTTGGTCGCGGAACCACTGCACCAGCGCGCCCGTGATCGCGATCGACCCCTCCAGGCAGTAGACCGGCGCCTCGTCACCGATCTTGTAGCCCATGGTGGTCAACAGCCCGTTCTTGGAGGGAACCGGCCGGTTGCCGGTGTTGAGCAGCAGGAAGCTGCCCGTGCCGTAGGTGTTCTTCGCCGTTCCGACGTCGTAGCACGCCTGTCCGAACACAGCGGCCTGCTGGTCGCCGAGCGCCGACGCGACGGGTACCCCGGCGAGTTGGCCGACTGCCGTGCCGTAGACCTCCGCGGAGGACCTGATCTCGGGGAGGACCGCTTCGGGGACGTTCATGGCGGACAGGATGGACGTGTCCCACTGGAGGGTCTCCAGGTTCATCAGCATGGTGCGCCCGGCGTTGGTCACGTCGGTGACGTGCCGCCCGCCGTCCGTGCCTCCGGTGAGGTTCCAGATCAGCCAGGAGTCGATGGTCCCGAAGGCGATCTCGCCGCGCTCGGCGCGGTCCCTGAGCCCCGGTACGGTGTCCAGCAGCCAGGCCGCCTTGGGGCCGGAGAAGTAGCTGGCCAGCGGCAGTCCGGTCTGCTCACGGAATCGGTCCTGTCCGTCCGCGCCACCCAGTTCGCCGCACAGGGCCGCGGTGCGGGTGTCCTGCCAGACGATCGCGTTGTGCACGGGCTTGCCGGTGGCGCGGTCCCACAGGACCGTGGTCTCGCGCTGGTTGGTGATGCCGAGCGCGCTGAGCTGGTCGGCGCGCAGCCCGGCCTTGGCGATGGCCCCGGCGACCACGGCCTGCACCTTGGACCAGATCTCGGTGGCGTCGTGTTCCACCCAGCCCGGCTTCGGGAAGATCTGCCGGTGTTCTCGCTGGTCGATCGCGACGATCGCACCGCCGTGGTCGAAGATGATGCAGCGGCTGGAGGTGGTGCCCTGGTCGATCGCGGCGACGTACTTCTCGGCGTTCTCTGTCATGGCTGCCCCTTGGTCGCTGGTCAGAAGGCTGCTTTGTAGATGAGGCCCGCGAGCACCCCTCCGATCAGCGGGCCGACGACCGGGATCCAGGCGTATCCCCAGTCGGAGGTGCCCTTGTTCGGGATCGGCAGGAAGGTGTGCACGATGCGCGGGCCCAGGTCGCGTGCGGGGTTGATCGCATAGCCGGTCGGCCCGCCCAGAGAGAGGCCGATGCCGACCACGAGCAGCGAGACGATCAACACGGTGGTGCCGGACTCGCCGAGTCCCTTGGTCAGCCCGAAGGCGAGGATCGGCAGGACGAGAGAGATCGTCGCGATGATCTCCGTGATCAGGTTGGCGACCGGATTACGGATCTCCGGGATGGTCGAGAAGATGCCGAGGGTGGGCACCGGTTCGTCGGCGGTCCCCTCGGTGGTGCCCACCGTGCGGGTGTTGGCCTGGAACTGGGCGAGGTAGACCAGGTAGGCGAGGAGTGCGCCGAGCATCGCGCCCACCAACTGGCCGAGCAGGTAGAGCCAGACCTTGCCCCATTTGCCGGTGTCGATGGCGATACCGATGGTGACCGCCGGGTTGAGCTGACCGCCGGAGAGCGGGGCGGCGGTGTACGCGCCCGCCAGCACGCCGAAGCCCCAGCCGAACGCGATCACCACCCACCCCGAAGCCCGTGCCTTGGAGTATCTGAGGGTGACGGCGGCGCAGACGCCGGCACCGAAGAGGATCAGGATCGCGGTGCCGATGACCTCGCCGACGAATATGTCTCCGTTGCTCATGGCGGCTCCTAGGCGCTGGTCCGGGGAGGGCAGGCCTTGTGGCCGCCCCGAGTGCAGGGACGTTTCCCTTGGCGACTTCAGCCGAAGGCAGGGATGGTCCCGCGCCCCGCTCGGCGTCCGTGACGAGCGTGCCGTGACAGCCGAATCGCTTGTGGGGGAACGAGCCGTGCCCCAGGGAGAACCCGCACGGCGCAGTACCTGAGTACGCCGGGAATGTGCGGCGATGCCGACCGACACGGGAAGTGTTCACCGGCGCTCTGGGAGCGTCAAGGTTGCCGACACCAACGGTGACAGCCCCTTGTGCGGATGGGGGAGGGGCCTTCAGCCCAGTGGCTCCGCGGCCGCGTACCCGGCCTGCGCGGGTGTTGCTCCGGAGCCGCGCCGGATCTCATGACCCGGCAGACCCGCACGCCCCAGCACCCAACTCGCCCCGCTCAGCGACTTCGCCGCCTTCTTCAGCGGCGCCAGACAAGCGGCTGCCTGCCGGTGGTCGATCACGCTGCCCGGTGGGCACACGACCGTGGCCAGGGACAGGGTGACCGGACGGCCGCCCGCGGACCAGGCCGTGTCGAGCACTGCGGCGACTAGCGACTCCAGCCCTTTCTCCTCGGCGAGCACCAGGAAGTCGTCCCCGCCGATGTGTCCCACGCGCGCGTGCCCGGTCACCGCCTGCTGCAGCGCCCGCCCCACCGACCGGATCAGCTCGTCGCCCGCCGCGAATCCGGCACCGTCGTTGACCTGTTTGAAGTGGTCGATGTCCAGCCAGCTCAGCGCGAACGCCCGCCCCTCCGTGATCCGCCGGTCCACCTCCCCGGTGATCGCGTCCGAACCGGGCAGCCGGGTCAGCGGATTGAGCCCGGCCGCCTCTTCGACCCGGGTTTCGGCCAGCGCCCGTACGAGGTCCGCGAGCCGTACGACGCCCACGCACCGCCCGTAGCGGTCCACGACCGCCACGTCGTCCGAGGTACGGTCCCGCCCGCCGACCGCCACCACGTCCAGGACCTCCCATGCCGTGGCGTCCACACCCACCATGCGTGGTGGATCGCCGAGTTTGACGGCGGGCCGGTCGGCATACAGCGCGTGCCCGTAGCGGCCCGACAACGTGAGCAGGAAGCGGGAGCGGTGCACCGACCGGACCGGTATCCCGCCCTGGTCGACGAGCAGCACCCCGGACACGTCCGGCGAGCAGGTCAGCAGTGCGCGCACCTGGCCCGCGGACGCCGTGACCGGCAGCAGTGCGGCGGGCCGCACGAACTCCCGCACCGACGGGCCCGACCGGGGCACGGTCCGGCGAGCCGGGAAGCGGGGCGGAACGTATACGTCCGCCAGGGGAATCCGGGCCGGGGGCGCGAACAGCGCACCCTGCGCCAGCTGCGCCCCGGCCGACAGAGCCGCCGCGTACTGCAGTTCGGTCTCCACACCCTCGACCGACAGCAGGGCACCGAGCTGCTCGCACAGGGTCCGCATCGCCCGCACCGCGGCCGGTCGCGCCAGCAGAGAGGCGTCGAGCTTCACCAGGTCGGGAGCGAGGTCGGTGAGCAACCGCAGCGGCACATCGCCGTCTCCGATGCCGTCGGCGCTGATCCGGAAACCCTGACCGCGCAGGGCCGCCACCGCCTCCAGCAGCGCTCGCTGCGGGACGTGCGTGAAGGGCGGGACGACATCGAGCGTCACCTCCCACGGCATCCGGCCCGCCTGCCGCACCGCGTCGCGCAGAGGGGTGAGGCCACCCAGGTCGGCGAGCGTGCCCGCGAACACGTTCACGTGCAGCGGCAGCATCGTCTCCGTGCGAACCGCCGCCCTGAGGGCCAAGACGGCCAGCCGACTGTCGAGTTCGGGGTCACGGCGGGCCTCGGCCAGGACATCGCCGGTCTCCGGGCGGGCCAGTATCTCCAGCGCGGCGACACCACCGGTCCTCAGGTTGACCACCGGCTGGAAGGCGAAGCGGAGAGTATCCGTCCAGGAGTGCACGGGAGCATGATGTCGCCGCCCGCGCACACCCGAGCGCAGTTCATAAGACGTTCACGCAGCATTCCGGGATGATCACGGAGCGTGGAAAACCCCTTGTGACACCCCTGCCACACCGATCCCACCGCGTCGTCGATCACTCCATGGCGTCGGCTCTCACCGCAGCGCGACGACCGCCGAACCATGACCGAACAGCCCCTGGTTGGCCGTGATCCCCACGCGCGCCCCGGCGACCTGCCGGTCGCCGGCCGTGCCCCGCAACTGCCAGGCCAGTTCGCAGACCTGGGCGATCGCCTGGGCCGGCACGGCCTCCCCGAAGGAGGCGAGCCCACCACTGGCGTTCACCGGTATGCGGCCGCCCAAGGCCGTCGCACCCTCCCGCAACAGCTTCGCGCCCTCCCCCTCACCGCACAGCCCCAGATCCTCGTACCACTGCAACTCCAGGGCGGTGGACAGGTCGTACACCTCGGCCAGGGACAGGTCCTCCGGGCCGACGCCCGCCTCCTCGTACGCCGCGCGGGCGATCGACGCCCGGAACGTCTCGTCCGGGGGCTCGACCGCGGCGGCGGAGTCCGTCGCGATGTCCGGCAGGTCCAGCACGGTGTTCGGGTAGCGCGGCGTCACCGTGGACACCGCCCGGATCCGCACCGGCGCGGTCACGCCGTGCCGGCGCGCGAAGTCCGTGCTGGACAGCACCAGCGCCGCGCCGCCGTCGGAGGTCGCGCAGATGTCGAGCAGCCGGAGCGGATCGGCGACCACCGCGGAGGCGGCCACCTCCTCGGCGGTGACCCGCTTGCGGTAACGCGCGTACGGGTTCAACGCCCCCAGCGCCGCGTTCTTCACCTTGACCAGCGCGAAATCCTCCAGGGCGTCCCCGTGCACCGCCATCCGCCGTCGCGCGTACAGCCCGAAGTACGCCGGGTTCGTCGCCCCGAGCAGGCGGAACCGCAGCCAGTCCGGATCGTCGGTCCGATCTCCGCCTCCGGGCCGGAAGAAGCCCTTGGGGGCCGCGTCCGCACCCACCACGAGCACCGGATCCGCGAGCCCCGCGAGAATCTGGGCCCGCGCCGTGGCGACCGCCTGAGCCCCGGAGGCGCACGCCGCGTACACGCTGGTGACCCGGGCGCCCTGCCAGCCCAGCGCCTTGGCGAACGAAGCGCCCGCGACGTACCCGGGGTACCCCCCGCGCACCGTGTCGGCGCCCACGACGGAGCGGATGCCGCGCCAGTCCAGGCCCGCGTCCGCGAGGGCCGCACGGGCCGCGGCCGCTCCGTACTCGACGAAGCCGCGGCCCCACTTGCCCCAGGGGTGCATGCCCACACCGAGCACCGCCACGTCCGCCGTCACGCCGTTACCTCCGCCGGCCTCCAGTGCCACGTCGTCCAGGTCGTCTCCGTGTCCTCGAACAGCACTCCGGGGACGACCTCCACCTCCATGCCCACCGTCAGATCGGAGACGGTGATCCCGGGAACGGCCTGTCCCAGTACCACGATCCGCTCGGACTCCAGCTCCACCGCGATCAACGTGTACGGATCCCACGGAAGTTCCGGATCGCTCACGTAGGGTGACGGCGGCCGGTACCGGCCATCGGTGTACGACCAGATCCGTCCCCGCCGCGACAGCGTGACCTCCTCGAGGTCGCCACCGGGACATCCGGGATTGCGGCAGTGGGTGTCCTCACGGGGGAAGAAGACCGACGCGCAGCCGGAGCACCGCGTGCCGAGGAGCCGGAAGCCGTCTCCCTCACCGGTGAACCAGCCGTCGACCGCAGGCATGCGTGTCCGCGACAAAGCCCCTCCCCGCATTCGATCTGACGGAACGTCAGGAGTGTGCCACGGGCAAGCGGAAATGGGCAGGCCGTACGCAGAACCGCACAGCACCTTTCGGCGTCGTGGTATCGGGAAGGGCGGCCGGGGCCGACGGGGGTGGTTCCGGCCATCCTTCCGCTTTCCTGCGAAGCGGAGCCCGTCTGCTTCCGGAAGCCGCCCCTCCCGTGATCGGATACAGTCCGCGCGTGTCCGAAATTCAGCATCCAACTGTCAACTCCGTACCGGCCTCGCACTGTTCGAGCTGCGGAGCGCCCTACGGAGAGGGAGTCTCCGGCTGGCCCCGCACCTGCCCGTCCTGCGGGAGCGTCGCCTACCGCAATCCGCTGCCGGTCGCGGTCGCCCTCCAGCCCGTGTACGACACGCAGGGCACAGCCCTGGTCGTCATCACCCGAACCGTCGCACCCGCGCGCGGAGGCACGGCACTGCCGGGCGGCTACATCGACGACCGCGAGGACTGGCGGCACGCCGTCGTCCGCGAACTCAAGGAGGAGACGGGCATCGAAGCGGCCGCACGCGAGGTGCGCCTGATCGACGCCATGAGCTCGCCCGACGGACACCTGCTGCTCTTCGGGCTCCTGCCGGAACGCCCCGCCGACGGGCTGCCGCAGTCCGCCGCGACGGACGAGACGGAGGGCTGGCACCTGCTGCGCAGGCCGGAGGAGCTTGCCTTCCCGCTGCACACCGTGGCCGTGCGGGCGTGGTTCGAAGGCCGCTACATCTGAGCTCGCCTCACCCGAGCCCTCGTATGCGCACCGGGTAGGGCGGCTCGCCGGCGCCGTCCTGCCCCTCCCGCACGACCACCAGCCGCCGGCCCTCCCAGCGGGCGGCGTAGTGCTCGATCTCCGGTTCGTCCCACCCGTCGCCCGCGTCCGGCACGACCACTCCGGACCCGGTGCGTCCCCGGCCGGGCGCCCACACCTCGAGCTCCAGCCCGCCGTCGTCACCCCGCACGGGAAGGATCGCCCCCGCGCGCGCGAGCACCGGGATCCGCGACAGGGGCGCGTCGACCAGCACCTGCGCCGGCCCCTCGTACGCCCGCTCCGTCACGGTGTCGTACCAGCGTCCCCTCGGCAGCTGCACCACACGCCGGTCCACGCCCGGCTTGAGCACCGGCGCCACCAGAAGACAGTCGCCCAGCAGGAAGACGTCCTCACAGTCGCGCAGCGCACGGTCCTCCGGCGCACCCCACCACGGAGGCCGCACATAGGGCGCCCCGGTCCGCCGGGCCAGGTGAGCCAGCGTCACGAAGTACGGCAGCAGACGCCGGCGTTCCAGGAGCGCCCCGCGCGCGTGCTCCAGCACTTCGGCACCGTACTCCCACGGTTCCCTGCGCCCCGCGCGCAGACTGGCGTGCGTGCGGAACAGAGGAAGATACGCACCGAGCTGGAACCACCTCAGATACAGCTCGGGCGAGGGACTCCCGTCGAACCCGCCCACATCCGGCCCCGAGTACGGCACCCCGCACAAGCCGAGCCCCAGGACCAGAGACAGGGAGGCACTCAACCCCGGCCAGCCCGTGGCGACGTCACCGGACCACGTACCGCCGTAGCGCTGCATTCCGGCCCAGCCGGA
Source organism: Streptomyces sp. NPDC046915 (assembly GCF_040644935.1). Taxonomy (NCBI): domain Bacteria; kingdom Bacillati; phylum Actinomycetota; class Actinomycetes; order Kitasatosporales; family Streptomycetaceae; genus Streptomyces; species Streptomyces sp. NPDC046915. Next base: position 481,564 of record NZ_JBEYXB010000007.1, read on the forward strand.
GCGAGAGAAGAGGAACGGCCGCTGCCGTGGAGCCAGTTCACGCAGACCCTCGTAGCCCGCTCTGGCCATGCACAGGGCGTACACGTTGTGCGCCTCCTGATGGTCCCCGCCACGCCCCTCCAGGGAGTGCCGGGCCGAACGCGGCAGGGTGGACTCGCCGAAGGCGTTGAAGGACGTCGGTTCGTTCATGTCGTGCCAGAACCCGGCGAAGCCCTGCGCGAGCCGCTCCTCGTAGAGCCCGCCCCACCACTTCCGCACGCGCGCGTGCGTGAAGTCCGGATAGAGCGACTCCCCGGCCCACACCACACCCCGCACCGTCCGCCCGGAGGCGTCCCGCACGAAGGCGTCCACGGCCGCGCCGCCGTCGTACACGGCATTGCCCGCCGCCGCCTTCACCGCCGGATCGACGATCGACACCAGCCGGATCCCGTCCCGGCGCAGCTCCTCCGCGAGCACCGGCAGCTTCGGGAAACGCTCCTGGTCGACGGTGAACACCTGATGCGCGTCGTAATGATCGATGTCCAGGTGGACGGCGTCCAGCGGCAGACCACGTTCCTGATAACCCGCGACGATCCGGCGCACCTCCTGCTCACTGCCGAACCCCCAGCGGGCGTGGTGGTGCCCGAGCGCCCACGCCGGCGGCAACGCGGGTGCGCCGGTGAGCGAAGCCCAGGTGTGCAGCACGCGAGCGGGGGTGCCCACCATCACCCAGCAACGCAACGGGCCACCGTCCACCCGCAGCTCGCACCTGCCCGCGCGATCGTGACCGGAACCGGCCCCCTCCTCGCCCCCGCGAAGCGTCACCGTCCCGTCCCAGGACGTGTCATGGAAGACCAGATGCGTCGCCGCGTCCGACACCACGAGCTGCACCGGCATGGTGATGTACAGCGGATCGTCACCGGGAGCGAAGGCACGGCCGGGATCGGTGTTCCAGAGCCGGTACGTCCCGTCACGCAGCCTCGGCCCGGACGCCCGGCCCCCGAGCCCGAAGAAGCGCGCGTCGGCCGCCACCTCCGACCGCTGCATCCAGCGTGCCGTGCCCCCGCCGACCGGCTCCCACCACCGCGGCGGCAGATCCCGACGCAGCATCACACCGCCGGGCGTGCACACCTCGACCGCGCCGTGCCGGGAGACGGAGACCGTCACGCGCTCCGCCACGACCCGCCAGCCTCCGTCCTTGTCGGGCTCCAGGACGGCCCGGGGATCCGGCTCCGGGCAGCGCCCCGCGAGCGCGTACGACGGCTCCGGCCCGGCCCCGTCCCAGCCCCAGAAGACAGCACCGTTCACCGCCACCGTGATCCGCAGCTCGGACCGGCTGAAGCGGATGACACCACCCCCGGGCCCGGGCTCCGCACCCCGCACCGGACCGGGCACCCGCGCACGCTCGGCCCCGCGTGGCGGCAGCCCGACGGCGTCGGTACGCCTCCTGCGCCACGCCGCCCATACGGCGCGCAGCCCCTGCGCTGCCCCCGTCGAGCTCACCACCTTCACCGAACGCACCAGGTCACGACCGTCCATGCTGCTCAGCCTGCCATTGACCGCCCCACGAGAGCGTGTCGTTCAACTTCCGTTCACCCGTGCTGGGAGCACATCTTCACGACACGGACTATGTGGGGCGCACCCTGGTGCAGAAGTCGATCACATGGCATCGTCCGTGTCAGCCGCGTACGCGCACACCCAGCCCGTGCGCGACCGACGCCCACGAAGCGCACAGTCCGGGAGCCGCCCCATGTCGACCGCGAACCCCCAGCCGCTCTGGCAGCCGGATCCGGAACGGATCGCCCGAGCCCGGATCACCCAGTTCCAGGCCTGGGCGGCCGAGCACCACGGCGCCCCGGCCGACGGCGGCTACCCCGCGCTGCACCGCTGGTCCGTCGACCACCTGGACACCTTCTGGAAGGCCGTCACGGAGTGGTTCGACGTACGTTTCTCCACGCCCTACGCGCGCGTGCTGGGAGACCGCTCGATGCCCGGCGCGCAGTGGTTCCCCGGAGCCACCCTGAACTACGCCGAACACGCCCTGCGCGCCGCCGCGGACCGCCCGGACCAACCCGCGCTCCTGTATGTCGACGAAACCCACGAACCCCGCCCGGTGACCTGGTCCGAGCTGCGCCGTCAGGTCGGCTCCCTGACCACTGAGCTGCGCGCCCTCGGCGTACGCCCCGGAGACCGCGTCAGCGGCTACCTCCCCAACATCACGCAGGCCGTCGTCGCCCTGCTCGCCACGGCCGCCGTCGGCGCGGTGTGGACCTCCTGCGCACCCGACTTCGGCGCCCGCAGTGTCCTCGACCGCTTCCAGCAGGTCGAACCGGTCGTCCTGTTCACCGTCGACGGCTACCGCTACGGCGGGAAGGAACACGACCGGCGCGAGATCGTCGCCGAGCTGCGCCGTGAACTGCCCACCCTGCGCGCCGTCGTCCACATCCCCCTGCTCGGCACCGAAGCCCCCGAGGGAGCCCTGGAGTGGTCGGCCCTGACATCGGCCGACGCGGATCCCGTCTTCGAGCAGGTCCCGTTCGACCACCCCCTGTGGGTGCTCTACTCCTCCGGGACGACCGGCCTGCCCAAGGCCATCGTCCAATCCCAGGGCGGCATCCTGGTCGAGCACCTCAAGCAGCTCGGCCTGCACTGTGACCTGGGCCCCGAGGACCGCTTCTTCTGGTACACCTCGACCGGCTGGATGATGTGGAACTTCCTCGTCTCCGGCCTCCTCACCGGCACGACCGTGGTCCTGTACGACGGCAGCCCCGGCTACCCGGACACGGGCGCCCAGTGGCGGGTCGCCGAGCGCACCGGCGCAACCCTGTACGGCACGTCGGCCGCATACGTCATGGCCTGCCGCAAGGCGGGCGTCCATCCGTCCCGCGACTTCGACCTCTCACGGGTGCGGTGCGTGGCCACCACCGGCTCGCCCTTGCCCCCCGACGGTTTCCGCTGGCTGCACGACGAGGTCCGCGAGGACCTGTGGATCGCCTCGGTCAGCGGCGGCACGGACGTGTGCTCATGCTTCGCGGGTGCCGTACCGACGCTCCCCGTGTACACCGGCGAACTCCAGGCGCCCAGCCTCGGCACCGATCTGCAGTCCTGGGACCCGGCCGGAAAGCCCCTCGTCGACGAGGTGGGCGAACTCGTCGTCACCAACCCCATGCCATCGATGCCGATCCACTTCTGGAACGACCCCGACGGCAGCCGCTACCACGACAGCTACTTCGACACCTACCCCGGCGTCTGGCGCCACGGTGACTGGATCACCGTCACCTCGCGGGGCTCCGTCGTCATCCACGGCCGCTCCGACTCCACCCTGAACCGGCAGGGCGTCCGCATGGGCTCGGCCGACATCTACGAGGTCGTCGAACGACTCCCGGAGATCAAGGAATCCCTGGTCATCGGCATCGAGCAGCCCGACGGCGGCTACTGGATGCCCCTGTTCGTGCACCTGGCGCCCGGAGCCGTCCTCGACGAGACCCTCCTCAACCGCATCAAGCAGGCCATCCGCGAACAGCTCTCACCGCGCCACGTCCCCGACGAGATCGTCGAGGTGCCCGGCGTACCGCACACCCTCACCGGAAAGCGCATCGAGGTCCCGATCAAGCGACTCCTACAGGGCACCCCCCTGGACAAGGCCGTCAACCCGGGCTCGATCGACAACCTCGCCCTCCTCGGCTTCTACGAGGAACTGGCCCGCAAACGAGCCTGATCCACAGCGCGGGCCCCATCCGCCGGACCCCGTGCGCAGCCCGATTGTCAGTGCCGCCGGTTACGGTGAGTGAGCATTGATCGACTGCGCACAGGGGGAAACATGGCGCACACCACCGACCACCAGACCATGCGACGCGTCCTGCGCCGCGAAATCGCCGGCATCATCGGCCTGCTCACCGACGAGCACGACTTCCGAGCCATGCGGCGCTACCGCAGCTTCACCTTCGACGACCACACCACCTACCTCCAACAGGTGGAAGCCCTCCTCCGGACCCGCGCCTCCCAGGGCAGCCACACCACGGTCGCCCTCTTCGACCCCGAGGAGTACGCGGAGTTCTGCGCGGCGAACGGCCTCGACCCGGACCACCCGTCGAGCCGCACCCGCTTCACCGCCGAACTCGCGGCCACGGGCCCCACCGTCTCCTACGAAGGCCAGGCACTCACCGACCTCGTGCCCGCCCTCGTCGACGAGGCCGTCCGACAAGCCACCTGGGAATACGCCGCCACCCTGCTGGCCCGCCTGGGCCCCTGCCCCACCTGCGGCGAGGACATCGGCCGCGCCGCCTTCACGCGTGCCTCCGACCTGATCGTCCGCATCCTCGACACCGCCCCGCCCGGCGACCGGCACCTCGTCTGCAGCGTCTCGGGAACACCCGAAGCACTCGTCTCCGTCCTGCACGCCGACGACGACACCGACGGCAGCCTCCACCTCGACGAAGCCGAGGTCCTCGAATTCACCACCGTCCTCGCCGTCGGCCTCGGCACACGCAGCCCCGGCGGACTCGTCATGCGCACCAGTGCCCAGGGCAAGGCCGACCGGGTCTACGGCTGGCGCCTGCGCGGAGACGGCCTGCAACCCCTGACCGCGGGCGAGGTCTTCGACGCCTACTGCACCGACATCGAAACCGGCGACCTCATCTCCCCGGAATCAGGCGTCGACTACTGCGTGGCCCCCGACCTCGGAGGGGAGGACACGGCAACGGAGCACCACCACTGAACGCACCAGGGGCGCTCCATCCGCAGATGGAGCGCCCCTGAGAACAGCCGATGTGCCGGGCCCGGCCTACTCGCCGGACAGCACCGCCTGGGCAGCGCTGCGCGCCTCCGCGGCGCTCTCCGTCGCCCGCGCGGCCGCCGCGGCACGCTCGCACTGCGCCAGCGTGTACTTCGCGAGCGTCGCCCGGACATAAGGAATCGACGCCGCGCCCATGGACAGGGAGGTGACACCCAGACCCGTCAGTACACACGCCAGCAGCGGGTCCGACGCGGCCTCGCCGCACACGCCACAGCTCTTGCCCTCGGCCTTGGCCGCCTCCGCGGACAGCGCGACCAGGTCGAGCAGAGCGGGCTGCCAAGGATCCTGTAGTCGGGACACCGCACCCACCTGACGGTCCGCGGCGAAGGTGTACTGCGCGAGGTCATTGGTTCCCAAGGACAGGAACTCCACCTCCTGCAGCACCGAGCGCGCCCGCAGCGCGGCCGACGGGATCTCCACCATCGCGCCGAACTTCGCCTGGAGCCCGGCGTCCCGGCACGCATCCGCGAACGCTCTGGCGTCGGCACGGTCGGCCACCATCGGGGCCATGACCTCGAGGTAGACCGGCAGCCCCTCCGCGGCCTTCGCCAGCGCCGTCAGCTGCGTGCGCAGGATGTCCGGATGGTCCAGCAGCGTCCGCAGGCCCCGCACGCCCAGCGCAGGGTTGGGCTCGTCCGCCGGCGTCAGGAAGTCCAGCGGCTTGTCGGCACCCGCGTCCAGGACACGGACCACGACGCGGCCCTCGGGGAACGCCTCGAGGACCTGCCGATAGGCCTCGATCTGCTTCTGCTCGGAGGGAGCGTTCTTGCTGTCGTCGAGGAAGAGGAATTCGGTACGGAACAGACCGACGCCCTCTGCCCCTGCCACGACAGCGGCCGGAACGTCCGCCGGACCGCCGACATTGGCCAGCAGCGGAACCATGTGCCCGTCGGCGGTGGCGCCCGGCCCGGTGGAGGCGGCCAGCGCGGCCTTGCGCTCCGCGGCCGCGGCCTCGAGCTGCGCCTTCTTCTCCTCGCTCGGGTTCACGAAGATGTCGCCGGTGCTGCCGTCGACCGCGATCAGCGTGCCCTCGGTGAGCTCGCCGGCACCCGGCAGCGCCACCACGGCGGGCACACCGAGCGCCCGCGCCAGGATCGCGCTGTGACTGGTCGGACCGCCCTCCTCGGTGACGAAGCCGAGCACCAGCGTCGGGTCCAGCAGCGCGGTGTCGGCCGGCGCCAGGTCACGGGCGACCAGCACATAGGGCTCGTCGCTGTCCGGTACACCCGGCATGGGCACGCCCAGCAGCCGGGCGACGATACGATTCCGCACGTCGTCGAGGTCGGCCACGCGCCCGGCGAGGTACTCACCGGCGCCGGCCAGCAGCTCGCGGTAGGCGGCGAACGCGTCGTAGACGGCACGCTCGGCCGTGCTCCCGACGGCGATGCGCCGCTCCACATCCGCCATGAGCTCGGGGTCCTGGGCCATCATGGCCTGTGCCTCGAGCACCGCCTGGGCCTCGCCCCCCGCCAGATTGCCGCGCGCCATCAAATCGGCAGCCACAGCATCCACGGCCTGCCGGGCACGCCCCTGTTCGCGCTCCGCTTCCTCCGCCGGGATCTGCTTGGCGGGCGGCTCCAGCACCGCCGTTCCCATGTGCCGAACCTCGCCGATCGCCACACCGTGGCTCACGCCGACGCCTCGCAGCGTTGTCTCCATCTCACCCGTCTCCGTTAGTGCGGCGGGTCCCGCCGCCGCAATGGTTGTTCTGTTCACCGTCTCTACGACGGCGTGGACGTCACTTCCAGAGGAAGAGACTGTCGCCGGCCTTCACTTCGCCGTCGTCACGGAGGTCGGAGAGGGACTCGGCCGTGGCCTCCAGAGCCACGACGGGGCACACCGCGGACTTGCCGGCGGCCTCGACGGCGGCCGGGTTCCAGCGCACGACGGCCTGCCCACGCGTCACCTTGTCGCCCTTGTTGACGAGCAGCTCGAAGCCTTCGCCATTGAGCTGCACCGTGTCGATGCCAAGGTGGGTGAGCACGCCGTGCCCCTGCTCGTCGACGACGACGAACGCGTGCGGGTGCAGAGAAACGATGACGCCGTCGACGGGCGAGACGGCCTCGGAAGGCTCCCGCACGGGGTCGATGGCGGTGCCCGGGCCGACCATGGCCCCGGAGAAGACCGGATCGGGCACAGCCGCCAGTCCGATGGCACGTCCGGCGAGCGGGGACGTCACGGTGGTCATGGGAAGCCTCCCAGGGGTGGAGATCAAATGGGCCGTCACTGCCTGTCCCGGACGACGCACTGGCAGCAGCGTATGTCATGGGAAGTGACGGTTCCGTATGGAAGTTACTGGCAAGAGGTCTAGACCACAAGCCCCGGCGATTTGCACCGTCTTCGAGGCCCCGTGTACAGTCGTAACCCTGCTCGACGCCGGATGACGCAACCAAGCGTCCTTGCTCGGCAGCATCCAACTTGTCAGATCCTATCTCGGGGTCGTCTTCTGCATGCCCGCAGGAGAGTGGTCAGAGAGACGGAAAAACACTGATAGTGTTGGAAACACCGAAGGGAAGCGCCCGGAGGAAAGCCACGAGAGAGTCTCTCGGGTGAGTACAAAGGAAGCGACCGTTCCTTGAGAACTCAACAGCGTGCCAAAAATCAACGCCAGATATGTTGATACCCCGTCTTCGGTCATCACGACCGGGACGAGGTTCCTTTGAAAAACACAGCGAGGACGCTGTGTGCGAGGGGATTATTCCTCCCCTCGCACCGCTCTCGTGGTGTTGCACCGGCTGTATTAATTTACTGACCGAGTAAACATTCACGGAGAGTTTGATCCTGGCTCAGGACGAACGCTGGCGGCGTGCTTAACACATGCAAGTCGAACGATGAACCACTTCGGTGGGGATT